>DIXL01000061.1 GCA_002428685.1 Cloacimonetes bacterium UBA6081
TTATCTAAAGAACGCTCTACTAGCCCTAATAGTCTGAAGTGTATTATCATTCACGAACATACATAACGTTTGACCAATTAATGGTATATCATAACTGAATCCTTCCCCTAGATTAAACGTCTTCGTATCTGCATGTGGATTGTCATAAAACGGGTGTATCATTGTGACAACTTTCTTTTTGCCTTCATGGAAGTGCTGAAGCATCGGGGGATGAACATATTTTATAAACTTGGACTTATTAACGACATTGTCGATTTTTTATAATAAAGAATAATATTCGTTGCCAAATACCTTTCTGACTTCGTTATGGCCTACCATTCTGGATAGTATCCTCCAGTCTTTTAGTTCATGACGAATTCTGCCTGATACAATTGCCGGATGTATTAGTATTGAAAGGGCAAATTCAAAAACAGACTGAGAGGTAAAATTACCCTGACCATCTTTAAAGAAATGGTTCCATTCATCTTCAGGTATTAAACTATTACGGGCAAAATCGTTAGCTTCAGTTTCCACTTTGTTGCTATCATCAATAAAGTCCAGATCATCGGGAATTATTGTGCAGTTATTATCTAAATGTAAGTGAATGTGCCCCAACTCATGGAACAAGCAGAACCAAAAGTTATCTATCCTGTCATAGCGTAGTGTTAATGCTATTAAGGGAGTATTTGTTTGGGGTATTAGCATGGCAGCACCATCAATATGTGTCTTTTGTAAATGAGGTAGAATAACCAGTGCTATTCCTGCTTCTAAAAGGGCTTGTTGTGCCAGTTTTGGACCATTTGGCCGCAAACTAAGCTCTCTGAGTTTGCGAATTGTCCCACTCAAAGATTGTTTCTTTTCATACTGATTTCCAACTTTCGCTTGCACACCAAGCTCCAGTGCTTTATATATCCACGTAGAAAGTGAGTCTTCATCCATACGGGATTCCTTCCTGATGCTTTGCCTTTTAAAGGCACCCATTGCATGGAAAGCAAATTCGTAAAACACTTTATTGGGAAACAACCGGTCTATAACAACCTGTATTTGTTCTTTAAGGCTGGTGACAGGTAACCAATTCTTTCTGATTAGCTCTTTAATAGGAACATTAGGTGTTTTCCCATTAGGTTCAACCTCATGCTTGCCAATATCCCCATTCATGAATACATTGGCAGGTATGTCCAACAGATCACTTAAGGCTTTTATCATGCTAAGCGTAAGGGGGCGTTTACGATTTAGCACCTCAGAAACCTTTGCTGCGCTACCCAAATAGGTTGCTAAATCCCGTTGTTTTAACCCTTTTTCGTGCATACGAAGCTTAATTGCTTCAATCGGGTCGGGCGTTACCAAATTAACTAAGCTGCTTTCATACTGCTCAATCAACACTGCAAGTAATTCCATGGTTTGGAAATCACGGCTTTCAGAATCTGGCTCAAGATCCATCAAACGTGATAGTTCATTAATAGCAAGCTTGTGATCTGTCACATTCTTTATTACCTTAACATTATAACTCATAACTAACTCCCTGGCCATTAACTCTGTTTTTTTCTTAATCTCATATACTCGTCGTGAGAACACACTTTCTCTACCATTACAATATGACCCTTAAAGTTCACTTTTGATAATATCCTGTAACCTCCAAAATTTAAATCGAACCACCATTGGTTATTAACCAACATACTCGCCTTTGGAAACGTATCCTTCAACTGATGTGGGCTATCCCACTGTTTGCTTTTTGCAACTGATAACCAGGTTGTTACTGCATTCTTCATCTCAGTGTGCTTACTAACAAAACGATCAAGGATAGGCTGGTTAAGAACATTCACGGTTCAACGTTTCCTTCGTGGTGTATTCTGTCAAGAGAAATTTCACAAAATAAGAACATTCTTGGTTTTAGAATGTTCATTAAGCCAGATGGTTGCATAAGTCCTATTCCTAAAGGATTGGGATGCAATCTAATCAGAAGTATTAATGCGTTCACTAAAACCTAATTCATTTTCAAGTTCTTGAACGAATTGTTCATTAACTAGATCGATAGTAATCTGGATGCTGTTTTCCAATTCATCAAATGATAAAACAATGTAAAATCCTTCATAAACCCAATATCTTTGAATGTTTAACAAATCTTCATTATCGACTTGAGGGGTATATAAAACACGATTGTATAAGTCTGCTCCGAGTAGTCTATGGAATTTATTCACTATTATAGTGGCTTCAGAATAAGTAATGAATTTTGATAGATTCTTTCCTACATGTCTCAGGTTAAATGTCAGCCTATCATTGCTGCCCAAAATAATATATTGAAAATTGAAATAGTCGAATATCCTTTTATGTGGTTTGAATAATAGTATCTGCTTATCTAAGAAATCATGATTGATAATCTCTGCAATGAAACAACTTTCATCTCGAAAATTATGCAGCACTTCTTGAAGCAAGTCTGCCATAATATTATAGTTTACATGATTAGTTTGTACTTCTTCAACAAACTCATCTGGAGTACATACATTGGTTTCTATTCCAAATTTATCATACATTGCTTTAGATTTAAATGCCATTTTCCGATCAAGCGTAATCAAATAATCGCAATAAGCAGCATAATAAGAGTGCATAGCATCAGTCATCGTATTAGTAGGAGAGTTCTTAACCGACATCTTATCAGAGTGAAATCCCGTCATATCTAACATTAAGTAGTATGAAGTAAATTTAATCATCGTTGATTTAAGTGCAGTGTTAGAATTATTTTTGTTAAAGACATCATCTAAGCCTTTAAACACACCTGCAGGATCAGAAGCTTGCAACATTTCGTCAATCAGATTAACTGGATCTTCTTGGTTTGATAGCATGGCAGGTTTAATGCCTAAATAACTTTGAACTTCTAATCTATAATCATGATACTTGGACGGATTACCCCAAATAGTTGCATTTGTATCCAAAGCATGCTTCATAAAGTGGTATAGTGTTGATGAATTGTGAAGCTTATCCATTGTCTCAATATACATACTTGGCATCCGACTACTTCTATAAGGTACTTGAGGTAGTTTGGGTGCTGGAATCAATAAAAGAAGCAATTTAACAAGATTACTTACAGCCTCATTTGTTACGCCTGATAGTGCATTAAGTAAAGAATCGATATTGTGATTATGAATATTCAAGCCCCAATGAAACTTATCATGGACTTCTTTTGCTCGAGCAATATATGGGTAAGTAATGTCTTTACTGTAATCATACTCCATATAGTTGCATTTAGAAAGTTGGTCAAGAAACTCCCATTCACCATCACAATTAGCTTCTTTATTCGAAGACACCTTATTAATATCTTGTACATGAGACCAAGAAAAGGGCGTCAAAATATCGTAGTTCGAATCAAACAGCATTTTCTTTAGCTTTGATGTAACCTCTCTATCCTGATGCAAGCTTGTTACAATATTCCAGTCTAAATAAACTCTATGCATTGCTCCTCCATGAGAACTATGTTAACTGCTATAACATTTCACATCTCTATCTCACTTTGTGTGTAACCATTCTTCTTTATATCCGGTTTCCTAAACGGGTCTATTGCCGTATTAGGCAGATACACAGGTATCGGACTGGCAAAGAGCTGTTCTGCTGTAATTATCTGAATGCGTGGCATAGTAAAAGCATTGCTCATTTTGGTAACCTGATACTCAAACTTACCTGCCTTTGCAGCTTCTTCTATCATGCCAGAAGTGGGGTTCACAAGGGTTATCAGTATCCCAAAATCTGCACCTTGGCTTTCCGCAGTTCCCTTTAAATCCCGAACCATACCAGGATTGATACTCTTGCCACCTTTCACGCTGATGATGCCTCTTCCCACCATATCTTTACGGTTTACATCGATGAAGTTTATCACCCCATCCACGCCTTTATCGCCTGTTTTTACAGTAGGTGTGGCATTTAGCTGACTAACAGCCCACATTTCAAACTGGAAAGGTGCCTTTTCTGCCAATTTGGTAGCGGAGTGAAGGTCTTTGGGAGTGCCTTTCACCACAAAGTCCTTATCTTCCATTATCTTATTCTTCTCGAAGCGTTTTTTGATTACATCAATAGAAAGATAGGTGATATCCACACCGATCCATTTACGGTTTAGCCTTTCTGCCACAGCTACAGCAGTTCCACAACCGCAGAAGGGATCAAGGATTACGTCCCCTTCGTTACTACCGGCTTTAATAATACGCTCTAACAATGCCTCCGGTTTCTGAGTGGGATAGCCTAAGCGTTCCTCTTTAGGCGCAATCTTAATATCCGTCCAAATATCAGGACATTTATTCCCTTCCATTTCATCTAAATATCTTATGTACCGAGGGTTCCCACTCTTTGTATGTAGTATCCTACCTTCTTTGTCTAATTGTTCCATCTTCTCTTTATTATAGACAAAACACCTTGAGGCTGGAGGTGTATATCCCTTCCAAGAATAAACTTGCCCTTTGGATGCTCTTGACATTGGGGCAGTTAAATCTGTTGCTTGATATCTTCTACCATTTTCATCAACGTGGGAATAGAAAGCATCAGTGTATTCTTCGTCATAATCTGCAAACTGCTGATTCCATGTCCAGTCATTTGTCTTAGAGTAAAACAAGATTACATCGTGAATCCAGCCGAACTTCTTCTGCACATTGCCTTTTGAATCGGTTCTTTTCCACACAATCTCATTTCTAAAATTGCTTGTTCCAAATACTGCATCCATCAGTAACTTAAGATAGTGGCTGGCAATGGGATCACAATGCAGATAAATGCTTCCTGTAGGCTTTAGCACTCGTTTCATTTCCAGCAATCGGGGTGCCATCATGCACAGGTATGCCATCAGCGGACAAGCATCCAGATAGCTGCGCATTGCCTTCATCAAATCTATCAATTTCTGGGGAGGATGTGTTTTTGTTAAAGTGCCCATTATCAGCTCGGAATATTCTTCTTCGGCTTTTATGCCCCAAACCCATGTATCTTCAAATGTCTCTATCTGCGAGGTGGCGCCTTTGATGCCGTCCTTTTCGGGACGGAAGATAATATTGTAATTCCTTCCGCTTTGAAAGGGCGGATCAAGATATATCAGGTCAACGGACTCGTCCTGAATATGGTTTTTCATGATGTCCAGATTATCACCATAATACAGAGTATTCACAAAAGTATCTCCTTGGATGCTCACTATGTCTTAAGCCTTTTCCATGATATTCAAAGCAATATTTCTTGTCAAGAATATAATTTTATGAAATCCTCTTTTCTCCCTCATCTACCTTGTCCGCTATCTTGCTATTCCTCCCTACCTCTGCTCTGGTCTACCGATCAACACCTTCCCGTAACCAGTAGTTTTCCATGTGTGTGTTTAGTTTTTTTCACTTACAGAGCAAGTATCAGATCTCTTACAACCCCCCCAGCCAGGTTTTTAATAGCTCTTTGTTTATGCTGTGCGCACCCTCAAAGCTATCCAGGGTTACCTTCAGGCCTTTGGCTTTCAGCAGATCAAATGCTTTTTGGCTTTCTTCGTAGGGCACCACCTTATCCTGCAAACCGTGACTGATGATTATCTTCAGGTTTTTGGCCTTTTTATAGTCTTTATCCTTAAAAGCTTCTGTAACCAAGCTTCCCCCACAGGCGATTAAACCATCGAACACTTTGGGATTTTTGATACTGAGCAGATAGCCAAGATACGCTCCCTGCGAAAAACCCAGCAACCAGGTTTGTTTCACCTTATGCTGTTTGCTGATACTATTTGTAAGCTCGCAAATGTAGGTGCTAAGGTTAATGGGAAACTGCCTTCTGGAACTGAAATACTACCCGGAAACCGAGAACAAATTGCAGAGGTTGTTAGAGATTTCCTCCACCGGATACGAAGTAGCCAATCTTCATCTTATTTACAACAACTTGGGAAGGATTGGTCTTATCCGTGGCAACTTTGCCGGTGCGGCAGAACATTTTCAGAAGGCATTGGAACTCAGCGAAAACATTGGTAGCCTGGATCATGCTGCCGGAATGTGCTTAACCCTGAGCAATGCGTTTTCTCATCTGGGTAAGCCTGATACATGCAAAGCATATTTACCGCGGGCACAGCAAATTCATGGGTAAATCTTGGTGTGTTTTACCGGGAATTCGGAGATGATGAATCCGCACTCAGGAACATGAGATGATTTTGAAAGCTTTGCAAATTACGGACTACAACCGGGTGAAGGCTGCTAAACTTCTGGGAGAGGACAGAAAAGTGGTGGAGCGCAAAATAATCAAGCACAATATTAGTATCCCTGCCAAATAGGTGATCAATTCCGGGCATTTTCGGTTTTCTGGCAATTTAGGGTTTTTGCGGCAGAGTTGTTTGGTGTAAGAGAACCTATTTATTTATAAAAAGCTCTCTTTCAGATTAGGTGTTTGCCTGTCAGAGTGAAATACCTTATAAATGCGGAATCATTATGGATGAAGTCCTTATTTATTCCGTATTGATTCCGTAATTCAAGCAAGAAATACCTTAATTGGCGCAAGCAAGAAAAGCGGCTGGGGAAGAAAGCAGTTGACAAAATCTCCCTTTTGGAGAACATGGGGAAAGTTTAAAAACATTGATATTTTGCAATCATGGAGGATAAATGACTGCTATTAAACGTGTTTACCTTTTCGGAAACGGAAAAGCCGAAGGTAAGGCAGATATGAAAAACTTACTCGGTGGAAAAGGTGCCAACCTTGCCGAGATGAACCTGATTGGCGTTCCCGTGCCCCCCGGATTTACCATTACCACCGAAGCCTGCACCGAATATAATACAATTGGAGCAGCCAAACTGCGCGAACTGCTTACCGAAGATGTGAAAGCTGCGGTTGCATACGTGGAAAACATTATGGGTATGAAGTTTGGCTCCAACGAGAATCCTTTGCTGGTTTCTGTGCGCTCCGGTGCCAGAGCTTCCATGCCTGGTATGATGGATACTATCTTGAACCTCGGCATGAACGACGCTGCCGTGCAGGGCATTATTAAAAAGACCAACAACGAACGTTTTGCCTGGGACAGCTATCGCCGCTTTGTGCAAATGTATGGCGACGTAGTGCTTGGCCTGAAACCCGTTACCAAAGAAGAGGAAGACCCCTTTGAAGTGATTATCCACAAGATGAAACACGACAAAAATATCTCTAACGACCTGGAGCTTACCGCTGCTGACTTGCAGCAATTGGTGGTTCTCTTTAAAAAGGCCGTGAAAGACAACACCGGCCACGATTTCCCGGATGATCCGTGGGAACAGCTTTGGGGTGCCATCTTTGCCGTGTTCGATAGCTGGAACAACGACCGGGCAGATTTTTACCGCCAATTGAATAACATCCCCAACGAATGGGGAACTGCCGTAAATGTGCAAGCCATGGTGTTTGGCAATATGGGCTTAACCAGTGCTACAGGTGTGGCTTTCACCCGTGATGCCGCCACCGGGGAAAACCTGTTTAATGGCGAATACCTGATCAATGCACAGGGTGAAGATGTGGTTGCCGGAATCAGAACTCCGCAGCAGATAACCAAGATTGGTTCGCAACGCTGGGCAGTTCTGGCCAAAATTGACGAAACAGAACGTGCGGCCAAATACCCCTCGCTGGAAGAAGCCATGCCCGAAACCTATAAAGAGCTGTTTGACATTCAAAACAAATTGGAAAAACACGCCCGCGATATGCAGGATGTGGAATTCACCATTCAGGACAACAAACTGTGGATGCTGCAAACCCGTAATGGCAAACGCACCGGTGCTGCCATGGTAAAAATTGCCATGGATATGCTACGCGAAGGCATGATAGACGAAAAGACCGCCTTAAAGCGTTTGGAACCGGGTAAATTGGACGAGTTGTTACACCCTGTATTTACCAAAGCAGGTTTGGCTGGAGCCAAGATAATTGCATCCGGCTTGCCAGCCTCTCCGGGGGCGGCCACAGGGCAGATTGTGTTCTTTGCCGATGATGCCGAAGCCTGGGCTGCAGATAATAAAAAGGTTATCCTGGTGCGGATCGAAACTTCTCCCGAAGACCTGCGCGGTATGAATGTGGCCAAAGGAATTTTAACAGCCCGTGGTGGAATGACTTCCCACGCTGCTGTGGTGGCTCGCGGCATGGGTAAATGCTGCGTTTCCGGTGCAGGAGCATTGAAAATAGACTATAAACTTCGTACCATGACTGTGGGCGAAGTGGTTTACAAAGAAGGGGATTGGATTTCTTTGAACGGCTCAACCGGCCAGATTCTGGAAGGCAAGATCGAGACTCAGGATCCCGAACTGAGTGGTAATTTTGGGGCAATTATGCAATTGGCCGACAAATACACCCGCATGAAAGTGCGCACTAATGCCGATACTCCCAAAGATGCTGCCGTGGCTCGCAATTTTGGTGCTCAGGGCATAGGGCTTTGCCGCACCGAACACATGTTTTTTGAAGGCGATCGCATCAAAGCCATGCGCGAAATGATTTTGGCTGATGATGAGAAGGGACGCCGCCTGGCATTGGACAAGCTGCTGCCGATTCAACGAGCCGATTTTGAAGGCATCTTTACCGCCATGAACGGTTTCCCTGTAACGGTGCGTCTCTTAGACCCGCCCTTGCACGAGTTTGTGCCCCATGAGGAAGCGGCTCAAAAAGAAATCGCCGACGAACTTGGCCTTACCCTTCAGAAGGTGAAAGACCGGGTTAATTCTCTGCATGAGTTCAATCCCATGCTGGGACACCGCGGATGCCGTTTGGGCAATACTTATCCCGAAATTACAGAAATGCAGGCACGTGCCATTATCGAAGCTGCTTTAGCCGTGCATTCACGCGGGATAGTTGTTTTACCCGAAATCATGATCCCGCTGATTGGAACTCCTGCCGAATTTGAAATGCAGGAAGAGATCATTCGCTCTGTAGCAGCCAAGGTTTTTGCCGAGCAAAATGACAAGGTGGAATACCTGGTTGGCACTATGATAGAAATTCCCCGCGCGGCTTTGGTTGCCGATAAAATTGCCAAAAGAGCTGAATTCTTCAGCTTTGGCACCAACGACCTTACACAAATGACCTTTGGCTATTCACGCGATGATGCCGGCACTTTCCTACCCATCTACTTAAGGAAAAACCTGCTGAAAAGCGATCCCTTCCAGATTCTTGATCGCGAAGGGGTTGGCCAATTGGTGAAAATGGGAACCGAACGTGGCCGCCAAACCAGACCCGATTTGAAGGTTGGCATCTGCGGCGAACATGGTGGCGAACCCAGTAGCGTGGAATTTTGCCACATGGTGGGAATGAACTATGTTAGCTGTTCACCCTATCGTGTGCCGATTGCACGTTTGGCTGCTGCAATTGCCGCTATTAGCGAATAATTAAGCAGATTAACTGAATTGAACTAAACGCCGGATTCGTTCCGGCGTTTTTGATTTCCATAATTCGTCTTGTTAAAAAGATGGTAATGATTAAATTATAACTTTAACCTTATTGTAATGGAAAAGGAGACATCATGGCTAAAAATGTTACTGTAGCCCTAAAATGCCGTTATTGCGGTGAATCGCTAATGGATGAAACTCATCAGATTGATGATTGCCCCGGAGTGAAGCTTAAAGTTCGAAAAGGTGATAAATACGCTGCTGTTTGGTTGTCCTCAGTATTTGGCAGCAGTAAAATTGAAAGTGAAATGGAATTTGCCAAGGGTGAAATTGTTGTCCTGGCCTGCTCCAAATGCTCTGCAGAAGCCACTACAACCCAGAAGTGCAATATGTGCGGAGCTCCAATGGTGATGTTCAAGCTTTCAGACGGGGGAAAGGTAAGAATCTGTAGCCGCAATGGCTGCAAGAACCTGTGGCTGGATTTATAGCTTAGAAAGTAGCTAATTGCCTATAAAGCCACGGACATCTTGTCTGTGGCTGGATAATCGGACAGACGAGACGTCCGTCCCTACAGTACATTTACAGAAAAAACTTGACTCCCCTGCATGAAGCTAAAAGTATGGCAAACGGAGGTATATTATGAACGATGATATACTAAAGACCACAGAAATTCCTGAGGATGAACAGGAAAAAATGAAAGAAAAGATCATAGACCTGGACGCTGACAAATTGAAGTTCTATGAGGATTTACGCAGAAAAGCCAGGGGTTGGACTCAAAACAAGGGCGGCTCAATTGGTGGTAAACTGAGCGAATATCTATTTTTGCTGCCAGATTTCTTTATTCTTGTCTGCCGCCTGGCTATGGATAAAAGAGTTTCATCGAAGCAAAAAATGATGGTGGGGGGAATTATTGCCTATGTGATTATGCCTATTGACATTATCCCGGATTTTATCCCTATTGTCGGTCAAATAGACGATCTGGTGCTGGTGGTGCTGGGGCTGAACCTGGTGTTAAACGAAATTGAGCCGAAAGTTCTATCCGACAACTGGAGTGGTGAAGGCGAAGTGTTGGATCAGATGAAAAAAATCACCTCTGCTGCCGAACGCTTTTTGGACAAAAATCTGCTACAGCGCATCAAGAGTTTTTTGAAGCATAAGATATGATTTCTGAAATACTTATCGCATCCAATAATCCAGATAAGATTTCGGAGCTAAATGCTTTGCTGTCCCTCTTGCCAATTAAACTGCACGGCTTGCAGGAATTTCCGCATTTGCCACAAACTGTGGAAGACTGCGATTCTATTGCCAAAAACGCTATGAAAAAGGCATTGGAAGCAGCAGTTGGAAGCGGACTGCTTGCTTTGGCTGATGATACCGGCTTGTTTATTGAAGCTTTGCATGGTGAGCCTGGTGTTTTTGCAGCACGCTTTGCCGGAGAAAACTGCAGCTATGCCGATAACCGGAATAAGGCTCTACTGTTATTGGAAGGTGTTCAGAACCGTAAGGCAAGCTTTAAAACAGCAGTAGCCCTTGCTGCTCCAGACGGCATCATCGCTGTAGTGGAAGGAATTGTGGAGGGAGAAATCACTTTGGCAGAACGAGGAGATACCGGTTTTGGCTACGATAGCATCTTTGCCATCGAGGGAATAACCTACGCGGAAATGGATGCAGACACCAAAAACCGGATGTCGCATCGTGCCGCAGCTATAAAAAACATTCTTCCGATTTTGGAGAATATGTTGCAGGAATGGTAGGGTGGATAAAATAGATTTGAATAGTTACACGGATTTAACGGATTGGACGGATTAACACGGATTTATTATGTTAATGGAAAATGTGGATAATGCATTGACTGAGAAGGTAATTGGAGCTTTTTATAAAGTTTACAATACCCTGGGATTTGGCTATCTGGAAAAAGTGTATGAAAATGCCTTGACTTTAGAGCTTCGTAAATCAAATCTGAAACTTGAATCGCAGAAACCAATTACAGTTCATTATGAAGGCGTAGTTGTGGGTGAGTATTTTGCCGATCTGTTTATTGAAAGCAAATTGATAGTCGAAATCAAATCTGTCTCACACTTAACCATAGAACATGAATCACAGATTTTCAACTATTTGAAATCCACCAATACAGCAATGGGATTATTAATGAATTTCGGTCCAAAAGCCGAAGTAAAAAGAAAAATATGGACACCATAATAATCAAATCCGTGTTAATCCGTTCAATCTGTTCAATCCGTGTAACTATTAAACCACAAAGGAGTAAAACATGATAAAAGCACAAGTATTTCGTCAATATGACATACGGGGAATTGTTGAGGAAGAGCTGAATGAAGAATCCTACTTTTTGATAGGCAAGGGTTTTGGAACCTATTTGCGCAACAAAGGTTTAATGACAATTGTGATAGGTGGTGATGCCCGCCACAGCACCCGCGCGTTTATGGATGCCTTTAATAAAGGTGCCATCGAAACAGGTTGCGATGTGATAGACATAGGCATTGTTGCCACTCCTGCGTTGTATTTTGCCATTTGGAAGCTGCAAACCGATGGTGGGGCAATGATTACAGCCAGCCATAATCCCTCTCAATACAATGGCTGCAAATTGAATCTGGGGCTTAGCAGCGTATATGCTGAAGAGCTGCAAAAAGTGTTGCAGATAATTCAGAAAGGTGAATTTGCCACTGGTTTGGGTGAAGTCCGAAGATATCTGACAATCGATAGCGAATACAAGGACTACATTGTGGCGAACATCAAGTTTCAGCGTCCCGTGAAAGTGATTGTGGACGGTGGGAATGGCATGGGCGGCCCCTATCTACCTGAAATTTTAAGGACTTTAGGCTGCGAAGTAATAGAGATGTATTGCGATCCCGATGGTGATTTTCCCAATCATCATCCCGATCCAACCGTGGAGAAGAATATGGTTGATTTATCACGAGCAGTGATAGATGCAGGTTATGAGCTTGGAATTGGGTTGGACGGAGATTCCGATAGAATTGGAGTGGTCGATGAAAAAGGCAAGATGCTGTTTGGGGACCAAATACTGAATATTTTGGCTCGCGACTACCTGAAAGCCAATCCGGGGCAGAAAGTTATCGCTGATGTAAAATGCTCCATGAACCTTTACAACGATATCGCTAAACAAGGTGGTATCCCCATTATGTATAAAACCGGCCATGCAAACATCAAGATGTATATGAAGGAAGTGGGGGTGAAATTTGCCGGGGAAATGAGCGGTCATGTCTTTTTGGCTGACAGGTATCTGGGTTTTGATGATGCCATCTATGTTAGCTGCCGCTTTATTGAAATTGTCTCCAAAACTTCTGCACCGGTTAGCACTTATCTGGCCGATCAACCGAAACTATATAATACGCCGGAACTGCATACTGCTTGCGCCGATGACAAGAAGTTCGAGGTGGTGTCTAAGGTTTGCACCGAGTTTAAAAATGAAGGCTACGATGTGAACGACATTGATGGTGCCCGCATTACCTTTGCTGATGGATGGGGCTTAATCAGAGCTTCCAACACCACACCGGTTTTGGTTACCCGCTATGAGGCAATTAATGAAGCGCGTATGAAAGAAATTCAGGCTTTGGTGGAAGGGAAAATTTACAAGTATATCTAAGCTGCATTCAACCCTGTCGTTCCCGCGGAGGCGGGAATCCAGCCCAATATAATCCCGTAGGGATGACACAAAATGTTGTGACAAATACAGTCCTATCTGCCGCTCTTCCAGAGCTTTATCAAGGCTGGATTCCCGCCTCCGCGGGAACGACATAGCTGATTTGACATGGCACAGGGGCTATAAACCTGCCAGTTTGCTCATGGTTTCAATCCCCACTTTGATGCATTCATCTTGGGGCAGGAATTTGTCGGAGTGCAGAGGTGCATCGCATCCGCTTCCCAGCCAGAAAAGCAGGCCTGGATACAGAGTTGTAAAGAAACCAAAGTCCTCACCAGTCATTGCGGTTTCTGCGATGGTAAATTGATAGTCAAGGGTTCGGATCGCCGCGATTAATTCGTTTACCAGGGTTTCGTTATTCACCACAGGATCGTAGCTGCACAATAGTTCCACTTCTGCTTTTGTGCCGGTGCTTTTTGCTGTCTGTTTGGCAATTTCCCTGATGTTTTCATTCATGGCGTCTCTGGTTTGGGGATTCAGGCTGCGGTGGGTTCCTTCCAGAATGCAGCAATCGGGGATAATGTTACGAATTACGCCAGATTCCATTTTGCCAATATTAAACAGCACTCTTTCCCTTTGACTCAATGCCTCAAGAGCAGGCTTGATGCGGTTCATAAATTCCAGCCCGGCAGTTAGAGCATTTATTCCTTTTTCGGGATATGCCACATGCGCTGCCTTGCCATAAAACCGGACGTCAAACTCCTGGGGGATACCAAAAAAGATGCCTGCCTTTGTGGAAACAGTGCCAATCGGCATTTCACTTGCCACGTGCAGGGCAATGGCAGAATCTATCGTGTGGCTTTGGATAATTCCTTCAGCCAATATGCTTTGCGCTCCACCCTTGCCTTCTTCCGCAGGTTGAAACAAAAACAGCAGATTGCGAGCCGGTTTTTGCAATGCAACAGCAGCAATCAAGCCCATCAAAACAGCCATATGCACATCATGACCACAGGCATGCATCATTCCTGCATGTTCCGAGGCATAAGGGCAAGCGGTATTTTCTGTGCTGGGCAGGGCATCCATGTCGGCCCGGAACAAGCGATAAGCAGCTTCACAGGCTGTGTATTCAATCAGGAGTCCCGGACTGGTGGCAAATTCTTTTATGCTCCACTGCGAATCCAAACTCAATGAGCTCAGATACTTCAGCAGTAATGCCTTCGTTTTGTGTTCGGCAAAAGCAATTTCGGGAATTTTATGCAAGCCATGGCGCAAAGAAATAATATCCATCTTACAGCTTTCCGGCATACTTGGCATGTTGCAGAAAGATTCGGACGGCATTGGTGGCCGCGCCGATACGGACGTTGTGACCAACATTCCAAAAGGTTAACGATTTATTATCTGTCCCCAAACGTAAACGGCAGGTATGCGAATCATCGGAATTGCCTAAATCCAAAGGAGTTACATAGGTATTGGGATAGTAAACTAGATCGGGTGAATTAGTTAATGCTTTTTCTGCTTCGGCAAGATCTACTTCACCAGCGAATTCTGCATAAATAGAAACGCTATGACCATAAATTACCGGCACACGCACTGTTGTAGCACTTACCATTAAGTCGTCCTTGCGCAGTATCTTCCGGCTTTCAAAGTGCATCTTTTCTTCTTCCTGACAATAGCCGCTATCCAAAAATGCACCTATTTGAGGAATCACATTCAGATCAATTGTCTGAGGGTATATTCCCTTGTCCAACGAGCCTTTACGCTGTTTTTGCAGGGTGGTAATTCCCTGATGTCCACTTCCGGAAACAGATTGGTAGGTGGAGAGCACCAGCTTTTTAAGATCAAAAAGCTTATCCAGCACGGCCAAAGGCAGCATTATCTGAATCGTGGAACAATTTGGATTAGCCACAATGCCGCTGTATCCCATCAGCAAATCTCCATTCACTTCCGGCACAACCAAGGGAATAAGTTCTTCACGTCTAAATCCGGAAGAGTTATCTATTACAATTTCTGAGGCTTCTACAGCTATGGGAGCAAAGGTTTTGGCTACACCTGCACCTGCAGAGAAAAACACATAATCATAATGTTTCAGCAGTGAATCTATGGTTAGTTCTTGCACCTTCAGGGGGCGGTCGTTGTAGTATAACACCGTTCCCATAGAGCGTTTGGAGGCATACAAATCCAGCAGCGAAAGCTGAACTCCGCTTTCTTCCAAACACGTTATCATCATACGTCCCACTTCTCCAGTGGCACCGATTATGGCTATTTTCATTCTTTATTCCTTTTTTGGGTGAGAGTTTCACAGTGAGAGTTTCACAGTGAGAGCTACGCAGTGAGAGTGCTTCACACAGTGATGTAAGCACTGCATTCGTAACATAGGATTGTATCCTGTTGTATCAGCCGGTTTGAAACCGGCGACACAATTACTTCAGCAATGCGGGATACAATCCCACATTTACAACAGCTTGCAAAGCCATGTTACAAACTCTCACTGTGAAACTCTCACTGCGCAGCTCTCACTGTGAAACTCTCACTGTGAAACTCTCACTTAAGAAGCCCCATTTTCTTAACCTGCCGTCAGTTGTCAATGTAAACTTGACAAAAATGCCCTGTTTCAGCGTTTGGTAAACATCTTATGCGCCCCAGTAGCTCAGTGGATAGAGCAGCGGTTTCCTAAACCGTTGGTCGGATGTTCAAGTCATCTCTGGGGCGCCAAACTTATTTGCAACAAATCAAAAGGATAAATAGTGAATTTAGTCCCAAATACTTTTGTGGCTTTCTACCATGAGGGAGAGCTGAATATTGGCAAAATTGCCGAATTCCAGGACAATCAATACCTGGTAAACACCATATCTGGCCAGGCTTTATGGCTAAGTGCCTCCCGCTTTGTTTTGAAAGCGAGCCAGCCATCGGATCAAGCTTTAGCCGGATTTACCACCCAAGTTGCCGAGATCAAAAGCAGTTTGGCACAGCATGATTTTTCTTTTCTGCAAGCTGAAGCTCTCCGCTTGGAAGAAATTGCCCGCCAGTTATCTCTTTCCACAGATGCACAATTGTTTGGCTTATACGATTATCTGAAAAGCAATCCGGCCATTTTTAGCCAAAAAAAGGAACTTTTCAGGCTTAAGACCGCCTCAGAAGCAGAAGAATTCCTGCGGCAGCAACAGGCAGATATCAGCCGTAAACACTTTTTGCACGAAATTGAAGTTTTTGAGGCAGGCAAGGAGCTGAATCCGCAAATTCAGCATCAGCTTTATCAGGAATTGCCTTTTGCCCACAGCGAACGCAAATATCGGGATTTGATGGCAGTAATTCATAATAAACACCCTCAACTAAGTGCCGAGCAAGCTTTAATAGCCTTTCGTAAAAGCTGTGGTGAATTACCCGGGATCATTGATCCAATAATTGCCTTGTCTGCTTTGCCGGTAGGTTTTTCTGCATTGCAGCAAAAAGAAAAACTGGTGGGGGTTGATAAGGATGCAACTATATACACCACAGCCTTTTGCATTGATGATGAGGACACCAAAGATTATGACGATGCCATTAGTTTAGAGAAAGACAATGGCGTTTTGCGCCTGGGTATTCATGTAAGTTGTGTGGCTGATAGGCTCCCTGTGGATGGGCTTTTAATGCAGGAAGCAGAGCGCAGAACCTCTTCTCTTTACACTGCCAATTTTGTGGTACCGATGTTCCCGACGCAGTATTCAGAAACGGAACTTAGCCTGATAAATTCAGTTGGCCGAAATTGTCTCTCTCAATATTTTTGGCTGGACGAAAGCTATCAAATTCTGCGTAAAGAACTGCGTCGCGACACGATTAAAGTATCTGCCAATCTCAGTTATCGCCAGGTGGATAAAAGCATTAACCAGGAACCATTTATCACTCTTAACCGCATCTGCAAAAAGCTGGAAACCGCTCGTGCCGGTGCCGGCGAAAACAAGGATAAACGCAGCTATTACTCTGTGAAAGAACAGCACGACAAACTTATCCTGAAGCAGGTAAATCCCAATAGTCCCGCACGAAAAATGGTGGAAGAACTGATGATCCTTTATAATAGCTCAATGGCCGCTTATGCAAACGAAAACGCCATCCCGATAATATATCGGAATGTAACTCAATTTGCTACGGCTACCGAGGATTTTCCCGCCAGTCAAGCTTATCTATCCACTGCTGCAAAATTTCATCCCGGCATTGGAACCAGCGCATACCTGCATGCCAGTTCGCCCATTCGCCGCTGGATAGATTTGGTAAATCAACTGCAAGTGGTGTCTGCCTTGCGATTGCAAACCCCCATCTATAGTGCCGCTCAGTTGGAGCAGATGATAGAGATAGTGGAGAAAAAACTGAATTATATCAATGAAACCGGTCGCCTCAGTGAACGCTACTGGTGGCTGAAATACATTGAACAAAGCCTTTTACACACTCCCTTGGAAGCACAGTTTTGTGGGGCAAATAAAGGCCACCTCCGCCTGGAATTGCTGCAATGGGGTGTGCAGGTTTTGGCAAAATGTGATGCTTATCCCAGCCAGGAGCAATTCACAATTGTGTTCTATAAAGTGGATTGGGACGAGGGAATCCTGTTTGGGGACATCTTGTAAGCCCAGATTCCCGTTTCGCCTTCCCCATTAGCAATGGCATATCATTCCCATATCATTCCCAATAATATTGAGAATGATATGGGAATGATATGGCAATGCAAGCAAGAGCAAACTAATACAGATTCCACATTGTAAACTAATATATAAGAGCAATGGCAAAGCTTCATGGTCTCAGTCGTCGTCAATTCTGAGAAAAACTGAATAATCGCTTCTTCTAAGTGAAATAAGCTGTCATATATACGGTTATGCAGCATGACCTGTTTCATTCTCTTCCACAGTCTTTCAACCGGATTAAGTTCCGGCGAATACGGTGGCAGAAACCACAACTCAATAAAGTTAAGTTTTGACTCTAAAAAAACTCCCTGGGATTGCAACTCCCATTTCGTAGTAGTTTCGTTATTTGTTCCCAGCGTTACTATTTGCAACTGTCCTCTGGTCTTTTTAGAGTTAAAACTAAAGTATAAACAGGTGAGAGTCAAACAACTCTCACCTGATTTTTTGCTTCTTTTGTAGGGTTATATATACTTTACGCTTTTCCATAAGCTTGGTTAGAGATGCCTCCGGTTCGTTTCCTCCACCGATGATGTTCATTATAGTTCCATTACTGTAAGAAATGGTGAATCCCACAGCAGTTTTATCTGTTAACAGTGATGATTTTACCTCAAATACGGGGCTTACATCATTAATTGTTACATCGGTTTCGGCTTCAGTCATTATCTTTCACCTATTTACTTAGCACCAGTTTGGATTTCCAATTCTGTTTGCCTAAGCTCAATTTTATTATGTAAATTCCACTGGAAACCCTATCACCATGGTTGTCTTCACCATTCCAAATTGCACCGTAAGTTCCGCTTGATTTGCTCTCTTTCACCAGAGTCCGCACAACTTGCCCTTTCAGGTTATAAATCGATAAATCCACCTCACCTGAGCTTGGAACTCCATATTTTATGTTTGTGCTTGGATTGAACGGATTGGGGTAGATGCTGTTTACTCCTGGGATAACTGGAATTGGAGGAACTCCCGAACCGGACACGTTGAATAACACAACAACAGGGCCATGCATCATACTACTGCCATCCAAATCCAGGTTTTCCAGCCAGTAAAAGTAAGTGCCAGAACTGGTAACTTCTTCATCCACGAATTGATATACCTGCATTTGCGAAGTATTTGTAGCAGGTATAAAAACATTCAGACATATTGCGGATTCAAATAATTCTGAATCACTGCGATAGATCTTAAAGCCCGATACATTAGTTTCACTTTGAGTAACCCATTGTATCTGCACCTGGTTAATGGGATTTACTGTTGCCATGAAAGAGGACAATTCCACAGGCAAAGTTCCAGAACCATCATCAAGTGCTATAACCAAATCTCCCTTGGAACCCTTTGACAATCCTGAGACAGCTACTACCGTGCTGTCAGCATAAAAACTACCGGTCAATCCAAACCAGTTTCCACCCCATTTGTAAAGTGCCGATGCGGGAGAAAATCCCATTCCGGCGTGATTAATCCTGTAAGTGCCATTTAGTGCTAAATCCTCTGTACAGCTAACGGTAAGAACCAAACGTATTTTGGAGTAACCATCATAGCCTGTGGGATGCCAGGTAACCATAAGGGAATAATCCCAGGTGCTGCTGCCATCTGGATCTATAGTGATGTCATTATCGGAAAAAGGAGGATCACTGGCTACAGGAGGAACGTATGTTCTATCTGCATTACCCAGGATACTCGTACTGGCTGTAACGCCATCTACCGCTTCGGTGGTGGAAACCGAAATCAAACTTGAACTTGGGCTTACGCCCCTGTTGTAAACAGCTCTAACCCGATACTTATATTCAGTATTGACCCCAACGATTTCCACTCTGTGGACATTCAAACTAACCGAGACGTTTTCCCAACCGGAAACATAGGTTTCACCATCATCTTCCAAAACGTCAAGCTGATAACCTGTAGCACCGGGAACCGATTCCCAGTGCGCTGTAAAACCATTGTGGCAAACGGCCGTGGCAGGCTGAGTTACTGGAGACCAAATCCAGGCCCCTCGCACTGGCTCACCCCCAGCATACTTACGAACTGCCACCCAGTCATAATCTGAATATGGGCCATAGTGATTCTGCAAAGAAATCTCTCCAGGCCCAGAAACAGAACCCAAATTGCTACTGCGCTTTAGAACGTCGTCTTTTAAAAGATCGATCCTGGTTCCAAAAGCATTAATTGTGCCATGATACCAGGCACCTGGAGTTGGCCAATCGAACAACTCTGGAGCATCGGACAAAAAAGCCCAGCTATAATATGGAGGAGCAAGTATGGATGAACCACCCTGTGGCCCTCTTCGTGCATCTATACGTCCTTTGTAGCCTGTGCCAGGATCGGCAAATGTACCACGCACCCCCACTTCGGAGATTGCATCCTGAGCAACACGAAGGCGATATTCCACCGATCCGTCTGTCATACCACTATAGGTGGCAGATGAACCCAAAACCGCGTGTCCATAAGTTCCGCTTTTAATTCCACCAGCCAAGCGTGCAAAATTCTTACCCACGGGGATGGTTGTGGTTGATCCGTCCAGGTTTTTGTGTTTTGTCCATTTAGCAAATGAATTATCTGTTCGGTTGAAGTCATCAAAAAAGAGAAAAGTGTTGTTACCATTTGAAGTGGTGGTTGCAGAATCATTGCCAAAGCGGATGGTAAACGGTATTGCATTTGTGGACATATCCCCAGAGATTTCCACCCAGATTGTAGCACTTAACCCATAGGACATGCTTTCAATCCAATAGTCCAACTCTGTAGGCCCTTCATAAAAACGGATATCCCCAAAATCCTGGCGGCATCTGCCATCCAGATACACATGTTCGCCCGCATCGGTTCCACTACCATAGTGAAGGGTAACCCTTAGCTGGTATCCAGTTCCTGCGCCGACTAAGGGGCCAACAGGCTGGCCAATTGCATACAACCAAGTTTGAGGGGCAGCAAAAGTTTGTTCGCCGCCTGCAACAGAAGAACCGGTTTTACTACCCATAGATACTGTGAAATTTGAAGATCCCAGCGCATCTACAGAAATCTTTTTCCCAATTGTAGCGGTAGCGGCAGCATCCACAGTAATCCAAAAGTATTGCTGGTCCTCATGTAATAGTGCCAGAGAGAAACTGTTGAAAGTATGTGAACCAGCACCCAGAGAAGTAGTTATATCTCCCCCAATTTGCGCATCACCGCTAAAATCCTCTAATATGCCCGTCCACAGTTGGAATTTGGTGATGTCCGATGCAGCATAGTCCCCAGCACTTGTGAATGAGATATTAGAGATATCCACAAGGCCGTCCGTGAAGAGCTTGAAACTGGCTATTGGCCTCTTGGTGCTGTTTTGAGCCAAATCGGATTCCTCTATTTCGTGAAAAACTGTGTCTATGGTTGTAACTGGGCTTCTTACAGTTTGAACTCCTCCAGCACTGGCTGATCCGGTTTTAGTACCCGCAGAGATAGTAAAACTCAAGGTAGTTATGGCAGATACAACCAGATTATGTCCAACAACTGCTGTAGCATTCACATCGGTAGTAATCCAAAAGTAGTGAATCTGAGATTCCACTATGGGAACCGGCACAGTAAAAGTCCCAAAGGAGTGATCTCCCACTCCAAGACCTGTAGTAATATCTCCTCCAACCCAAGCACCTGTTCTGATATCATCAGAAGTAGAATACCATAATTGTAATTTACTTATGTCCGCAGCTACATATGATCCTGATGTAGAGAAGGTTAGGGCAGTAAAGTTGATAGTTCCTGTGGCAGAGTCTCTGTAAAGCGCAAATTTGTAAACTGGCTTCTTGGGAGCTCCTTGAACCAGATTTCCTGCTGCAATCGCAGGATTAGAACTGGATAGGGTTACAGTGCTGGCGGTAATTGTCTGTGTTCCGCCAATGGATGGGCTGCCTGTTATTGTGCCGAGGGATACGGTTATGCGGGCAGTTGTTAATGCAGCCACAGTAATCGTTCTACCTGCGGTGGCAGCAGCATCAAGATCGGTAGTTACCCAAAAGTATCTTGTTATGCCTGCGCTTAAGGCTTGCGTGAAAGAGGCAAAAGTTTGCAGAGCTCCCGACGCTGCTATCGACGTAAGCGTAGTGCCAACCTGCATAGCGGTGCTAAGTGTGTCTGAGAGGGAAGACCACAGTTTGAAATTGTCTATGTCTCCGGCCACATACGTCCCGTTTGCTACGAAATTCAAACCCGTGAAATTGATCCCAACCGTTGGATTTAAGGTGAAGCGGTAGATTGGGTTCTTTACGGTTCCTCTCCCCAAGTTAGCTGCTGGAACAGCCGGATTTGTAGAAGCAAGCGTAGTAATCACTGCAACAATAGTTTGCGCTCCACCGGCATAGGCAGTGCCGGTTTTTGTCCCCAAGGAAACACTAAAGTTCGCGGTTGTTAAGGCTGATGCGCTAATAGTTCTGTTGCTTGTAGCGGCTGCATCAATTTCCATGGTAACCCAAAAATAGCGTGTAGCATCGGCAGTTAAAGCTTGAGTTAATGAGTTAAAAGCATGATTCCCAGCTCCCAGACCCGTTGTTAATGTGCTACCAATTTGAGTTGCACTTGCAAATGAATTTGTGGCGGAAGTCCAAAGCCGCATATTGTTCAGGTCTGCATCCGTGGCAGTCCCGGTTGTAGCAATAGTAACCGCGGTTAGGTTCACCTGATATGTGGCAGTAAGGGTGAATTTGTAGAAAACATCGGCAGTTGTCCCCACTCCCATGTTTCCTGCTGACACTGCAGGATCGTCAGAGCTTAAGGTAGTAACTACGGCTACTACAGTTTGCTTGCCTCCTGCATAGGCTGTTCCAATTTTAGAACCCGCGGATGTTGTAATATTGCTTGTAGTTAGGGCACTTACTGTTAATGAATCTCCTGCAGTAGCTGTGGCTGCTATATCTGTAGTTATCCAGAAATACCTGGTGGCATCAATAGAAAGAGCTTGAGTAAACGAAGCAAAACTGTGAGATCCAACACCCAATCCGGATGTAAGAGTTGTCCCAACCTGAGTTGCACCACTATAAGTGTCAGTTGTATTTGTAAGCAGTTTAAAGTTTACTAGATCAGCCCCAACATAGCTGCCTGTGGTAGAAAATGATAAGCCTGTGAAATTAATTGCAAAATTGGGAGTAAGTGTGAACTTATATACAGGATTCTTAGTAGTGGATTGCCCCAAATTAGCGGGTGCAACAGCGGGATTGGCTGAAGCAAGTGATACTGTCGGGCTAATTATGCTGCCTAAACCCGCTAAGGTTACATAACCAATACTATAGCTTGCTGTTTGCAGATATGTGGTAGCAGTAGTAAGAGTTAGTATATTTACTCCGCTAACGTTTCCTGTAAGATAATATATGCCGGAAGCACTAAGGGTAAGGTTGTAATAGCCGGTGCTGGCAGGGATATTCAGAGGAGTGGTATATTCAATTGTAGAGCCAGTATGGTTGGTAAGGGTTCCGCCACTCATGATAGTAGTTCTGGCAGCAGCGATAATACCATTATTACTTACCGTGCCGGTTAGTTGGTAGTTTGCGGTATTCAATTTGCCATTATTGGTCAAAGTTCCGGTATATGCTGCTTTAGAGGCATTAAGCGTTACGCCATTGGCATTGGAAATGGTAATTGGTCTGGCAAAGGTTGATGGCCATTCGATTCCGACAGTTTGGACACCTGAACCATTATAGCGAAGGGAGGAAGAAGCTCCGTAAGAAGGTGCAGTTCCAGTTGTGGTAGATGTTCCTTCCAAAGTAAGGATGCCATTAACTGTGTAGGCTCCTGTGGCATTCTTTGCTCCACCACCAGAGAAAGTCAAGTTGTTGTAGGTAACCCTTGCAATAGTTTGCGCCCCCGCAGCGTAGTATTCAACGGTTCCTGTATTTGCCGTAAATGTTCCACCTGTTCCGCTAAAGCCGCTTCCCAATCTTAAAGTGCTGGATCCTCCATTAAGGGTTCCATTTGTCCTTGTCCAGGTTCCGGTGAAAGTATGCGTTAAACCTGTGCCCAGATTCAAAGTTCCACCTGAGCCATTTATAGTTAATGCCCCACCACTAACATTATTCACTAAGGTAGCAATCCCACCCGTCTTGGTCATGCTTACTGTGCCGGTGGCAGTAAATCCGGCAATGCTTTGGGTTGCTGTTCCTTGAATGGTTATTGCTGAACTTCCGGCTGTAAAAGTTCCGTTATTAGTAAAGTTCCCACCAAAGGCAACATTGTAGTTGTTGGTTGCCAAAGCTGCACCTGTATTTATAGTGCAAGCTCCCGTGATGGTGATGGCTGCGGATAGCGTTACTCCTACAGTATTGTTGATAGTAAGATTAGCCGCACCGGTTCTTCCGGTACCGGTAACTTGCGCCTCACTGCCACTGTAAGTATAATTTGCAGCAGCATTTAAGATTCTGGTTCCGGTGGTTTGAACACAACCGGTTGCTCCAGTAGAAGCAATACCACCGGCATGCTTGATAATTAAAGTAGAGCCGCTATTGGCAGTGAAGGTTCCACTTGAACCACTTAACACAGTGCTCTCTGAAGCAAACTCAATAATAGCACCGCTGTTCACGGCAAAGTTGATCATGTTACTTATTGTTGGTGAACCCGTGATCGTGATCAACTGTGAGGTAGTGCCCACAAAATTAATCGCTCCGGCTCCATAACCTGATTCAGTTAGTGTCCCACCGGTCATCCTATAGTTTCCAGTTAAGTTAATAGTCAAAGTGTTCCCATAGCTCATATTCAATATACCGCCGGAGATAAGCAGGTTACCCCCTACGTTTGTAGTACTGGTTGCATTCCCCAAGCGAAACTGCCCATTGCCAGTAGCGGCAATAGTAAAGTTCCCGGCTATGTTATCGAGTGCTTCCTCAGCACTTATATTAGCCACTTGCGCAGGACAATTCCAGGTGAAATTACCAAAAGTCTGCCCTAAACCTGTTTGGGTTCCAGAGAATGTAGTGTAGCCGATAACTTCGCAAGTTGAGGTAGCATTCCATGTTGCAGTGGGTATCAATCCCACGGTAGTAGTAAAATTGCTTTGATACAAGCTACCGCTGCCAAAAGCCAAAGTGCCGGTAGTGGTAATAGTCCCGGCATTGTTGCGCAGGGTTCCGTTCACCGTCATATCTGTGCCGGTTCCATTGGCGATAGTTAGCGTAATGCCGCTGCTTATATTTATCTGCCCGCCTGCGTCCACAGTTGTCTGGTCTGAGCTGACGTTGGCAGCAACGGTTACGGTATGCCCATTGCGAATACTGGTTGTATTGGCAGCATTTGTGGGAGAAAGTGTTGCTGTTGACCAATTTGTTCCATCATGCGAGGATTGCCAGGTTTCGGGGGTCGCCCAGTAACCTGTTGCATTAGAGCGGAAATAATCTGAGGTAAGCGAGACAAAAACAATAGTTTGGGTTCCGCCTGCATAGGCAGTTCCGGTTTTTGTTCCGGCAGAAACAGTTATGCTGCCGGTAGTCAGAGCATTAACGGCTATGCTATTGCCAATAGTTGCCGCTACATCAAGATCACTTGTGATCCAGAAATAGCGCGTTTCCCCGGCAGTTAAGGCTTGAGTGAAAGAGGCAAAAGAATGAGAGCCTATCCCTAAGCCGGTAGATAGAGTAGTCCCAACCTGAGTGGCACTGGCAAAGGCATCTGAAGTGTATGTCCACAGCTTAAAGTTATCAATATCTTCAGCAGCATAACTGCCGGTGGTTGTGAATGACAATCCTGTAAAATTGAGGCCAATATTGGGATTTAGAGTGAATTTATAAACAGGATTCTTGGCAGAGCCCGTCTGAATACTGGCTGCTGCAACCGCAGGATTTGTGCTGGCAAGAGTTGTGCTTGGAGTAAGAATACTGCCCAAACCTGCCAAAGTTACATACCCAAGATTAAAACCTGCAGTTTGCAAATATGTGGTTCCAGTTGTGAGAGTAAGTATATTGATCCCTGTAACATTACCGGTAAGATAATAGGTGCCGGAAGCACTAAGAGTAAGGTTATAATAACCGGTGCTGGCGGGGATGTTAAGAGCTGTAGTATAATCAATTGTCGAGCCGATATTATTGGTAAGGGTTCCGCTGCTCATTATATCGGTTCTGTCTGCGCTAATGATTCCGTTATTACTAATAGTCCCCGTTAGCTGATAATTGCCAGAATTGAGCTTGCCATTATTGGTAAGAGTGCCGGAATACGCTGCCTTTGAAGCATTCAGGGTAACCCCATTGGCATTGGAGACGGTGATCGGCCTGGCAAAAGTGGATGGCCATTCTATGCCCACAGTTTGAACTCCGGAGCCATTATAACGCAGGGAGGAAGAACCTCCGTAAGCGAGAACAGTACCGGAAGTTGTGGCTGTTCCCTCAAGCAAAAACACGCCATTGACTGTGGCACCGGTTATTGTTTTAGCTCCACTGCCTGATAAAGTGAGGTTTGAATACGTTACACCACGGATTGTTTGCGCCCCACTACCATTGTAATGAACCGTAGAACCGGTAGCGGTAGTAAGAGTGGGAGTGCTGGAAAAGGTACCCCCAAAGTTCATCGTTCCAGTGTTGGATAGATTGAATATGCAACCGGTAGTTCCGCTGGTAATATTACCGGAAACCGTTAATGTGCCTGTCGTTACATTAATAATATCATTCCGGGCAGTTGTAGTAGCAGACATAGTTAATGTAGTGCCTACAGTCATTGTTCCGGCATCCACGTTGATAGTGCAAGTTTCCCCACTTGACGGGCGAGGCATCGATACTGAGCCAGATACTGTAAGCGTGTTTGTCCCGCTAATTGTAAGAACGGAGTTTGAGTTACTTATTGTAGCAAAAGTAAGAGATGCGCAAGAAGCAGACATGTTAACAGTAACAGTAATACCTTGATTAATCGTTACAGCGTCAACCGCAGCAGGGATAGGTGCCCGGTAATTCACTCCACTATTGGTGGACGCTGCATTGGTTGTAAAAGTAGCAGATGTATTGTTGCTGATAGATGCAATCGTTCCGATCAGTGTGTTCGTGGTAGTAGTAACTATTGACCCCACAGATAGCTCGGTGAGGAAGGCAGTGCCGGAACCGGTAAGGGTTGTACTCGAAGTGCTGGTTGTAATAGTACCAGTTCTGTTTGCAGTACCACCCGTCCAAGTTCCTGAAGTGTACCAGTTACCTGTTGTACTGGCGGTAATAGATAGGGCATTTAAGTTGAAACTAATAGCCGTTATACCCAAAATGAGTAATAAAAGTACTAAAATTCTGAACTTCATGATAAATCTCCTTCGAATGAAGTTGTTAATGATAACTGACAAAAAATCTCAACCCGGGGGGAGTAGTTTTGATAATGCGCATAATTATATTTCTGACTATGCTTTGCACCCTTTGCGTAGGCGGAAATTCCGGAAAATATAACACATACAACGCTTTGTGGGTTATATGTGTTATACTTACTGGTCTCAAATTCGTCTTGGTTCATATTCATGTGTTGATCCTTGCAATGCTATATTTATGCCCTATTATTACGCATTACCTGTTCCAAACGAAACAGAATATTTTTAAAATTGTTATTGCTTGACAGCTATAGTGTTATGCAGATATCATGAATAGTGTTTTTGCGCATTTCTGCAATTTCAGCTGAATTTCTTGCAAGAATGCAATCTCAGTTTTGCAAGATCGCTGAAGAAAGGGAAAAAACTGAACGCAAAAACTACTTAATACCCAAACGTCTCAGTTTTCTGCTAAAAGTGCTTTCTGTCATCTTGAGCATTTTAGCTGCATCAGATTGTTTGCCTCCGCACCTGTCCAGGGTATTAATCAGAATAATCCTTTCCGCACTTTTCAAGTCTGTTCCCATGGGAAAGCTCAAATTGCCGTAATCGCCCTTCAAGCCTTTGATATTGTCCAAAATAGCAGCGTCCCAAACAGGTTTATAATGCAGGATAAAAATGCGTTCGATATAGTTCTTCAGTTCACGCACATTTCCAGGATAGTCATAAAAACGTAACCTATCTAAAAAATCTTTCGTGATTTGCGGCTTGCCTTTATTGGTTTCTTTGGCGTAAACATCCAAAAAGTAATCCACCAATTCCGTCATATCTGCCATTCTTTCCCTTAGGGGTGGGATGTAAATCTCCAAAGTGCTGATTCTATGGAATAAATCCAAACGGAAGCGATGTTCATTAATCATTCTCTGAATATCATTATTGGTTGCGGAAATAATCCTGCAATCCACGCTTATTTCTGTTCCTTTGCCTACCGGAATCAAAGTTTTAGAATCCAGCACGCGGAGCAATTTTGCCTGAAAGTCTATAGGCATTTCGGATATCTCATCCAGAAACAAGGTGCCTTTATTGGCCAACTGAAAGAAACCTTTTTTGTCATAATCCGCACCGGTAAAGGCACCTCTTACGTGGCCAAAAAACTCGCTTTCAAATAGGTTGGGAGAGATGGCGGCACAGTTTACGGTTACATAGCTATATTCTCTCCGGCTGCTGTTTTCATGAATCATGCGGGCAACAATCTCTTTAAGGGTTCCGCTTTCACCGTTTATAAAAACAGAGGTTCCCGGATGAATGGAAGCTATTTTCACTGTTTCCAAAATTCTCTTGGTTTCTCTGGAGCTACCCACAAATTGGGTTGGCATTTTTTGCTCCAATTGTCTTTGTGTAATTTCAAATTTACTCCGCAACTTGGCATTCTCATCCAAATAGGTTTCCAGCATCTTATTGGCATGAAGCGCACTATCGGTTTGAATCTGGATCAAGTGTTTGGTGCGAACTTGATCCAGCTTATCCATAGCCAGAAATCCTCTGCGGTATTGTTTGGTTTCCTGATACAGAAAGGCTTCGGTGCGAATAGCTTTGGTTAGCAGTTCCCAATTTTTCATCTTTCTGAAGTGAGATATGGCTTTTTTTATCAGAGGCAGAGCTTCATCGTAACGCTTCTGAGCAACTAAATTCAGACCAATGTTGTTGGAAACTTGCATCTGAAGATCCAAATTACCTATTCGCTCCGCAATTTCTGCTACCTTTTTAAAACACTCCAGAGCTAAATCAAAATCCTTATTTTGGCTGTAAGCATTTGCCAGATTATTGTAGATATTAAATTCCGTGGAAGGGATGTCCAGGCCGGCTTCGTTTAAGATCTCAAGACTTATCAGGTAATACTTTATGGCCTCTGGAATGTTTTCTCTGATTTTGTTTAAAAGTCCATAATTGAAATTAATCCCAATCTCATAAGATGAGATTCCAAGTTCACGTGATAGCTTGCCTGCTTGCTTAAAAAGCTTTTCCGCCAGATCAAATTTCTGCAAATGAGCATTTACAGAAATTAAATCTATAGAAAGAATCAATCTCTGTAACTTCAGATTGTATTGTTCACAAACATCATAAGCTCGGACCAGATAGGCAAAGGCCAAATCATATTTACGCAGTCGGTTGTAGAAACTGCCAAGCTTCCACAGCAGATAGGCAGAGATTTGAGGGTCTTTTACCTTGTCCAAACTTTCTATTACTTTCATGGCATACATCTCTGCGGGTATTGGTTTTTGCACATAAAGGTAATATATAGCCCACAGCATCTTAATGGTCAATCCAGGATACACACTAAAGGGTTTTATTAGCAACCCTTCAGCCGTTTCAAGGGTTTTATGCATTAATTCCGTTTGTGACAGCATTGATTGTGCAGTGGCTTTAACCATTAAAAAAAAAGGCAGTAGAACATTCTCCGGATGATTGTGCAGTTTATCTATATTTGCTTCGCAAAGTGCTATTGCCATTTCTGAAAAGTAACAAAACACATAGCCCTGAGCCAACACCAATTCTATCCATTGACGTTTATATTCAGGTTCTCCTTTGGGCTGCTTATACTTTGCTATGTATGCCAAAGGATTTTTATCCATTTCTTGCAGTAGGGTACTATACAGGCTCGGGAGCAGGCTATTGTTTTCCATAAAATTAATCCAAATTTCTTTCTATCATTAAAAAAGACATTTTATGTATGAGGGCACATTTGTCCAGCTTTTTGTCAAGTCCCTTCTGCCACAAAAAAAAATGCCATAAATAACTGTCGTTCCCGCGGAGGCGGGAATCCAGCCCTTGATAATCCTGTAGGGATGACACAAAATGTTAAAGCAAATACTGTCCTATCTGCCGCTCTTCCAGAGCTGTTTCCGGGCTGGATTCCCGCCTCCGCGGGAACGACAACTTCAGAGCAGGCTTGAAAAGAAGAGATATTGATGGCACCTTTGTCCAGCTTTGACCACCTTTGACCACCTTTGACCAGCTTTGATCACCTTTGTCCAGCTTTGACCAGCTTTGTCCAGCTTTGTCCAGCTTTGTCCAGCTTTGTCCAGCTTTTTGTCAAGTCCATTCTGCCACAAAAAAAATGCCATAAATAACTGTCGTTCCCGCGGAGGCGGGAATCCAGCCCTTGATAATCCTGTAGGGATGACACAAAATGTTAAAGCAAATACTGTCCTATCTGCCGCTCTTCCAGAGCTGTTTCCGGGCTGGATTCCCGCCTCCGCGGGAACGACAACTTCAGAGCAGGCTTGAAAAGAAGAGATATTGATGGCACCTTTGTCCAGCTTTG
>DIXL01000074.1 GCA_002428685.1 Cloacimonetes bacterium UBA6081
AAAAATTGTAAGTCAAAACTGGTAAACGAGTTCCAGTTACTGCAAACTATCGAAAAGAGGATATCCTCATTTAGCACCATAAGCTTCTTTGTATTGTGGATATGGATAAGTCCACAGTATAGTAGTGTTGGGTCAAACTTGGTATGTCGCAAATAGTATTGGGGTGGCAATCTCCTGATTGCCACAAGCCCATCGGGAGATCGGCTTCCCTATGCTTGACATGACAGTAGTGGCTTTTATTCGCGTGCCGATCGGGAAATTTTTACCCCAAGCGGACAAGACAATAAACTGTAGCTGTTGGGGAGGGAAATCTTTTCAACCTCGCTCCAAATACAGAATCAAAACGGAGTCAATAAGGACTTCATCCGTAGTGATTCCGCATTAATTCCGTATTTCAAGCAAGGGATTATCTATATGGCAGAATAATGTAGTTAGCAGGCACTCAAGCTTATCAGAGAAAAAAAGCTGGACAGATATTGTAGTTTTTACAGCCTTGCTATCTGTGAAAAATTACAGAAGAATAAAAGAGATAAAGTGCCAAAAGGAAAAGCTATGAAGAAGTTTATAATCCTGCTTCTCGCTCTGTTCAGTTTCGGATTTTTAGCCGCCAAGGTAGATCTGAACACTGCGACATTGGCTGAACTGAAGTTGCTGCCGATAACGGAAAAACAAGCCAGGGATATCTACGATTACCGTCAATATGTGAAGATATTTGATAGTATCTATGATCTGCGCAGTATTCCCTCGGTAGATCAGCCAACTTTGGATCGCCTAAAACCACTCGTGGTAGTTTCGTTGTATATCGAAACCGATGATGTGGCAGTCCGTCGCGACGAAATTAAAGATTTATTGGAACGTCTGGACAGTAATGAAGGTTCCGGTGAAGGAATGGCGGACGTTTGGGAAGATTATTTAATGACTCCCCAAAACGTTAACCGCATGCATTTGGACGATTTTATGGGACTGCCTAATGTTTCTGGCGTGGATGCAGTGGCTATTTTGAAACGTGTGGCTCGGGGCGATACCATTGCCGATACCCGCGATTTGCGTAATAGCCAGGGTTTATCTCACTATGGTTATACAAACCTGCGCAGCTATGTTTATTACAAAGAGCCACCGGTTAAAAACCGTTTGATGTGGGATGCAAATTTGCAATACTACACCCGTTACTATGATGAAGGCCAGTGGGATGTGCTGCACGAAAGCTTTCTGCGCAACGATTATAACGCATCCGGAGTAACTGTCCCCCACCAAAAGAATCTATCCTATTGGGGCTATTTTGGCTTGGATAAAATTGATCCGGACATCATGATGAAGCTGCGTATGCGCTATGGCAACAACTATAAAGTTGGCATAATGCATTACAGTGCCAAAGGTGAAGAAGGTTTGATGACCGCAAACACCGAAAGCTTTATCAAGGATGCCAAATGGTATGCAGGCTATGAAAATACTCAGCTACCCTATTTTGATAATGCCCGCTTCAAGGTTTATCTGGGTAATTACCGTGCCACCTTTGGTGAAGGCCTGGTGATGGAAAATACCGATTACTACAATGCCCGCAAAACCGGTTTTGGCTTTAGTAAAAGGCTTTTGGGCATTACGCCAGATCTCTCCAGAACTCAGGAATTCTCGCTAAAGGGTGCTGCGGCAGAATTCACGCATCCGCTGTTTGGCGTAACAGCCTTTGTTTCGCAGGACGACAAAGACGTGCTTACCTATGTGGATCAAAACGGCAAAACCATTAAACGTGATGAATATGGTAACGACGTTTTTACCGCCGCAGATGGCAGACAATATTACCTGAACTCCAGCGGACAACAAACATATACCTATGATGACGGTTCGGCTGTCTTTGCAGACAAGAACAAAGTTTTTGGGTACATAAACCCAACCCTGCGTTATGACAACGACACCATGCTGGATGCAGAAGAATGGTTTAATAGCGAATTGGCATCCACTTCGGCCCCCTATGCCACAAACTACATCAATCTTGCCACCCGCACAGATGCCCTGCGTGAAAAACTGTGGGGCACTCACTTGCAGATAAGCCCGATTATTGGAACCAAGCTGGGGTTTACTACTTATACCGCTTTGTATGACAATGCCCACTTTATTGTTCCTTCTTACAATAACCTGCTTCCCGTGGTTCTGCGTGATAGCTATTATTATACGAAGCTGGTGAAAGCCATGAATGCGGAAATAAGCAATCTTTATAGCACGCAAACAGATAAATACTCCCGTGATTACCGCAGAGTGCTTGGTTTTGATGGACAAACCGTGATTGGCAACACTTCCATACAGGGCGAATATGCCGAGCTTTCTGTGGATGGAGATGATATGAAACTTGGGGACGATCCCAAAGCTTATCTGCTTTCCACATACACCCAGTTTGAAAACCTGTATTTCATCACTCTGGTGCGTAACCTGGACCGCAATTTTGACAATCCTTACAGCAATAGTTTTGGAGAGCATCAACGCTTTGAAGATACTATCTTTGAGAAGAACATTTATGCGCTTACAAACCCAACCATATCAGACCTTTATCAAAATTCCAATCAGTCTCAGCCGGAGCGGGGTGTATATTTTGAAACCCGCTACAAATTTAATAACTACTTCACCGTGGGCAGAAGCTATCTGGATTTGTGGGAAAGGCTGACCGATGGCCGCAGAACTGCCAGATTCCAAAGCGAACTGGAATTCCGTCCCCTCTTTCAGGTCAGCATGCGTTTGCGTTATAAAAACCAGGTGAACCGTTATGACGATGATGCCGAGCGTGGCGTTTCCAAAACCAACGAATATACTCTGGCCGTGCGGACTTTCCTTTCTGCCCGCGATTTCCTGGAGCTGGAATACCGCTATAATACGGTATGGAACCCACCTTACACTTCGCTTACCAATCCCGTCCAGGAAGGCGAAAACACAATGGCAGCAGCCATGACTTTGATGACCGGTGATTACATTGCCGCCAATTACACCCACAATTTCAGTCCTTCTTTGAAAGTTTCCGGCTCATTCTTGTATTGGTTTGGGCACGGGATTTCGCATTGGGACTGGGAAGATATGGAAATAGACTTCATGGGCGAAAAAGGCTCTAAGGCCTGGATTGCCATCTCCAGCCGCATTTCCCAAAACCTGTATATGAACCTAAAATTCCGTAATAAAACCTACCAGGACAAGGAACTCCGTGTCCGCCTGTATAACTTATCGGACGATCCCACCTTATTGGACGATCCGGTTTATTTCCAAAGAGTGGAACACAGCGAAAACACCATTCGCTTCAGCCTTGATTATCGCTTCTAACGTGGAGGAAAACATGTTATCAAATAAATCAATCATCCTGTTTACGCTATTAATAGTCGCTTCTGCGCTTTCTGCCTGGAGCATTTCAGATACCTATTTTGGCAACCGCTTTGGCACTTTGGATGCCCGCATGTCTGCAATGGGCGGAGCCGGAACCTACAACGATTCCCGGGCTTTTGGGATAGCTGACAATCCCGCGAATTTAACTCTGATGAGAAAAAATCTGGGTTTATCGGTAAATACCTACATGACCCGCAACGAGGACAACCGCTCCTTCCCGCTTTATAATTCTTTCGATAATTATGTGGATGATTCGGTTTACAGTTCAAACATCAATTTCTACAGCAACCTTGCCGCTGCTGCATATTACAGTTCCCGTATGGATATGTTAGGAGTTGGCTTGGGAGCATTTTACAAACCAATGCTTAGCTTTGATGGTGATTACACCGAAGAAATCCGCAACAACCGCAATACAGATAATGACCTGTATCCGGAAAAGATAGCTCAAAACATGATAGAAGGCCGCGGAACTCTGAATCAAACCGGTCTGGCCTTCTCCACCTCATTCGATACCGGTGAAGTGTTCTCTGCAAACTTAGGATTTAGTCTTGCCATGCTTAGTGGCGATATCACCCGCGAAAAAACCATCCGCTGGAGCGACTACGCACAGACCACGGTAGGAACAACTTATCATCTGCCAGAGCTAACCGAAAAAGAAGATTATGAGCTAAGCGGTAATCAAGTAAAATTAGGTGCTGCGGTGCGCGTAAACACCCGTTTTGGCCTGGCTGCAACTTTTACCCCAAAAACAATTTTGGATAAAGAAGGCAGCTATTACTACAAGCGCGATGCCTATCGCAATACAGCCATGGATAGCATTAATGTGGCTGTAACAGAAGATTACATCCTGCCATCCGAACTCCGTGTCGGCTTCAGCTATTTCCCCCGCAACGTGATGCGAACCGTGTTTAATATGGACTTGGAATATGTGATGCACAGCGACATAGATAAACGCTACGATGATGTAGTAAACTTCTATGCCGGTGTAGAACATCATGTAAGCAACCGTATTCCTTTCCGCCTCGGTTTTCAGGCTGTAAACAACTATTTCTTCACCACCGAAGCAGGTTTGGATGATGCAGATAATCCCATTACTCTTTACCACGTAAGCAAAATCCTGTCTCCCATGATAACCGCCGGCAGCAGCATCGAGATTATGAAAGGTTTAACCGCTGATCTTGGTTTTGGCTATACCTGGCGCGAGTATGAAGCTACTGATTTGTTTGGTGATGCCTATTACAACGACAAGATATATACCGGTTCTTCTTCCTATGTCCTGTGGCCAAACTCTCACATTAATCTGCAAGACCGTGGCTGGGAAAACCCGGACAAAATCCGCGAAAACAACATCACCCTGAATGCCGGTTTAAACTTCGTTTGGTAACGCTATGAAACGCTTAATCTACATTTTACCGGCTTTGCTGATACTATTTGGCATCTGCAATGCTGAAGACCTGAGGCTGGACATTATGTGGTCAAATGATGTTCACGGCGGTATAGACCGTGCTCAGGCAACCTTTATGAATCCGGAATTTCCGCCTCAGCTTGGAGGTGGAGGTTCAGCCGCCACACTTATAAAACAGGTTCGCTCCTGGGGAAACAGTAAACGCGAAAGTTTACTGTTGGATGCCGGAGATTTCTTTCAGGGTCGTCCGGTTGGAACAGTAACCAAAGGCCGTGCCGTGATTGACTATATGAATGCCATCGGTTACGATGCCATGACCATTGGCAATCACGAGTTTGACATTCTGCAGGATGATTTGATTACCACCTTAAAGGATGCAAAGTTCCCCATCCTAACCTGCAATGTTATTGATACCAGAACCAATCAGATTCCTGCTTACGCTCAACCCTATTTAATCCTAAACCGGATGGGAATCCGTATTGGCATTTTAGGTTTTACTACCACTGATACGGAAAAGATGAGCTTTCCGGATAATATAAGGAACATCGATTTCCTTTCTGAAAAAGAAGCCGTGGCCAAATATGTTAAAATTCTTCGCGAAGATGAAGAAGTGGATATCGTTATCGTGCTTGGCCATGCAGGGCTACCCTATGATATCGAGCCTACCTATCTTAGCCGCTATGATGCCAAGGGAAATCCCCTTAGTGATACGCGTTATGCTGCCTGGGGCTATGATGCTCAGGAAATTGCCCACGAAGTGGAAGGTATAGACCTATTCATCGGTGGACACATGCACAAGGGCATTCCAACTCCCTGGATTGATCCCTACACTCACACGATGGTAATTCAGGGCTATGCCTATGGCTCCAATCTGGGCTTGATTACACTTACCATTGATCCCGTTTCCAAAACTATCAGCGGTTATGAAAGCCCTGCCATCCGTGAGGGAAGTATGATTACGCTGTTTGAGGATGAATTTATCCCCGATGTAGAAATTGGCGAACAAATTGCCAAGCAAGTAGCCATAGCCGAAAAAGGCATGGACGAGGTAGTCGGCACTGCCGGAGTATATCTATCCCGCACCAATGTAGATGCCCAATCTCTGATGGGAAACACCATTGTGGATGCCATGCGCCATGAAGTAAATGCCGATTTTTCCTTTATGAACCTTGGCGGAGTGCGTGCCGATATTAAAAGCGGTCCCGTTACCTATCGTAATGTATTTGATGTAATGCCCTTTGATAACATGGTGGTTAGCTTTAAATGCACCGGCGAATTCCTGCGCCGGGTAATTGAAACCCGTATTGAAGGTGGACGCCATGGCATGATTGTCTCCGGCGGCAAGGTTATTTATTCCAAAAAACGTAAGAACTTTGAGCGTATCACCACTTTCTGGATTGGTGGCAAACCCTATGATCCCAATAAGATATACACTGTTACCACCACCGATTTCCTGATGCAGGGTAATGCCGGATTAACCCTGCTTACCCAGGTTCCCGAAAGCGATATTACCTATCACCAAATCAATCTGCGCGATGCCATTGTGAATTATTTCAAGAAAAACAGCCCTGTCAAAACCAGGATAGATGACCGCTGGGAACGCAATGACAACGCTCAACCCACCCCGGAAATGATCCCATGAAAATCGCAATTCTTGTTCATTCCATGAGTGGCAACACCCGCAAATTTGCCGACAACCTTGCTACCCGCTTAACTGCTGATGGCCATATTGTTACGCTTACCCAATTGGAAACCGATGTCCCCATCAAAGGTGGCACCCGGCATCATCATAACCCCTTTCAGATTACCAATCTGCCCCCGCTCAGCGAGGCGGAAATAGTCCTGCTTGGATGCCCTGTTTGGGCTTTTGGAGTTTCGGTGGTTATGGCAGAAGCCATGAAAAAACTTGGCAACCTGAAGGGTAAATCCGTCCTCAATTTCGTAACCATGGGTTTTCCGCTAAAGTGTATGGGTGGCTCTGCTGCTCTGAACTATATGAACAAAAGCGCGGGAACCATGGGTGCCAAAGTGCTTCCGGGCAGTATCTGCTGCCAAATGTTTCACAATCTGGATGCAGAAATTGATAAAGAATCCCAGCGCATAGCTGCCATGCTTAAGGCGCAGTAACTACCTATATCACAAAACTTAAAGCTAATACTAAGCCCCTTCAGCATGTTTGTTGAAGGGGCTTTTTTGTATATACAGGATATAGTTGCCAAAACTTGTCAACTGACTATCCTTTAATTATGATCAAAGCTTATGAAAGTAGTGCTGAGACCACCCAAAACAAGGAGAAACAAATGTTCAGCAAACAAAAAAGGGATGCTGCCCAGAAGAGCAAGAAATCGAAATTTTGGCTAATCGTGATAGTTGTCTTGGTGCTGCTGCTAATGTTGGCCATTTTTGGTCTGCCACGCTATAACAAGTATCTCATGAAAGGCCGTTCGGCAAATGGCAAGGCAGGTGTGGAAGCCATTAAAACCAGAGTGGATGAATACTGGAAAACCAATGGTAACATGGGCGGTTTTTCCATAGAAAATGCTGTGGCAGAAACACAGCTAAGCAACAAAATTAAAAAGCAATGGCGGTTCTATATCGCGTGGAAATCCGCCCAACTCTATACAACCGAAATGGTTGATAAGCTTAAGAACGTTAATGCCAACGACTATGTGTTCATAGCTCCCTATCGGGTGATTATGGCAGTGGCCACCAAGGAAAATCCCTTGAGAGAAGGCACCAAAATATGGTTTGAGGGTGATGCCAACAGTTTTCATGGTTATGGGATAGACGAAAAAGTGGAACCAGACTGGGGAGTTTTATTCCCCAATCCCTGATTCACAATAACTCACTATAAGACTGATAGCATTGTAAAGAGTCACCCAAATCTGCAAATGGGCGTCGGTGTGACAAGTGGGGATAAGGGTTTGATTGGTGGGAACTTATAGCGGACTGGTTTTAGACTGTGTCACAGCGTCGTTTGGACGTTTTTGGACTTTTTTGATCACCATTTCTGCAAATTTGCGCTGATTTTGGACTGGTTTCGGATAATCCTGTTATTCAAGTGTTTACTGCGTTTCAGCAAAGCTGCAGGTGGACAGCGAGTGTGCCGATCAGAAAAATGTCACTCGTCTGATCCCCGTCCAATATCAGAGGTTTAAAGTCCAAATTGAGGGGTTCGAGTACCAACGCAGCCCTTTTGTGATCTAGCTTTACACGCTTTAGGGTAATGCCTCCATCGACCCGCACAGCACAGATCTTGCCGTTGGCATTATCCCAGTCTATAGTCTTGTGGATCAGGACGATATCGGCATTCTTGATCTGCGGAGCCATGCTATCGCCATTAACCTGGAAGGCCATGTAGTTGGATGCACCGCTGGGAATGTAACTATCCGGTATTTCAATCTGTTTGCGGGAATCACGATCATCCACTGCTTCCATGGGGGTTCCGGCGGAAATTTCCGCCAGGATCGGGAATACTGTGGAGCGGATATAAGTATCTCCGTATTCGTCAATTAGGAGTTGCCTGCCACTGACGATCTGGTAGCGCTGGTTACGCCGGATGGCAGTATCCTGCTCCCAGGGGCCGGGGATCATCATCGGTCCTTCCCCCTTCAAAACCCAGTTGATATTCACTTTTTCCTCTGCCAGTTTGAGCAGAAAATCCGGGTCAGGCAGGCGATTATTGGTCTTGTATCTGATCACTGAGTTCTTGGAAACACCAAATTTTTCTGCGAACTCCCACTGCTTCATATTCATTGATTTCATCAGCGTTTGGATGCGGTCGCCGATCGTCATTATGTTCATTCCATCCCCCTTAGGGCACATTTTAGTATTGACAATTACCGTATGGGTATCATTGTGTATCTGAGCGCAAGGTTAAATAACCACTGCGATATGTCAAGACCAATTATTCATAGGGTGATTATGCGGCGGAATATTCCGGCGGTGTTTCAAGTTTGAAACTGAGTTCCGGTTTTCGCAGAAAGGACTTCCCAAGTTATTGCGATTGTGTGCAGTAGCACCCCAATAACAAATGAGGGAGGCGCTTATGAAAGCGACTACTTACGAGCCTGGCAATCAGGTGGGTAAAATGTCACAGTGTGACAAAAAACTCACGGTGGCCTGTGTCACACCGAAGCCCATACGGCAACCGCAACACTTAAAGCTATTAACGAGAACGATTTTAAGGCATGTCACACCGAGCGACGGTGTGACAAAGAGAAAAATGCTCGGTGTGACACGCAAACCGGACAGATTTGTCACAGCGACGGTTATTCAGAGTGGAATCTATATAGCGAGACTAAGAATGAGCAATGAGACGATCAAGGCAATATGGCTGACCATTGAAAGGGTGGCAGAATTGAAGGGCTGTTCGAACCGGACGGTCTGGAGATACATAACCGGGCAACGGATGCTGACTCACAAGCAGTTGGTAAAGTCCGGGCAGCGCAAGGTATGCAAGACCTTTGTGCTGACGAACCCGGAGATCTATGATTTGGAGATCAGAGACTGCGAGACTCGCGGTGTCACACCGAGCGAGTATCTGGAAGCGCAGATCGAAGTGGATGGCAGGACGATCACCGGAGCAATGGTCTATGGATATGCTCCGGTGGGTTATGCAGAAGATGGAGGATCGGATGAGCTTCTATAATGTCACATCATCCGAGTACAGCCAGTTCTACAATACCATTATAATGGGCAAGACAGCGGACCGGAAGAATGAGCTGGATGTACAGACGACCACGCTGGTGCTTCCGGTCGAGAGTGCTGAAACTCAAAATACAGATCTAATCGTCTGGGAGAATGAAAGCAGCATCGAGCAGCCAATCCCGGTTAAGGGGCCGGCCTTTAAAGAACGGAAGGCGGATGACTACCTCGATCTTACTCCTCCCGAGTATATACCCTATAAGTATGAAAATGAAGCCCGACTCTTTGGGCAGTTCTGTTCGACTGTGCTATACAGGCTGGAGCAATGCGGTTCCAGGATCGAGGAGTGGAAGCTGATAACAGAAGAATACAACCGCCAGGCCCTGATCCCGGAGTTGTATCAGGCAGTGGGCAGCCGCAGCGAGCGTTCGCTGCGGGGTTGGTTGGAACGTTATCTGGAGAACAACCATGACATGTACTCGATGCTACATAAGGGCAAGAATCAGAACCGGGGCCGCAAGGTTACCTTTATCGAACAGAACTATCTGCTTAACCTGCTATTGAACCCCAACAACATCAAGATCTCCACCGCAGTGGGAAGTTTGAAAGACGCAGCCCGCCGGGAGCTATTGCAATCGCCCTCCAGTGAGCCAACCCTGCGCAGGTGGTGCAAGGACTGGGAAGCCAACAACCAGGCGATCTGGGTGCAGGCCAGAAAGGGCAGTAAAGCGGTGGCTGAGACCATCGTTAAGACCATCATCAGGGATGCCAGCCTGCTTAACGTGGGTGATGTCTGGGTAGCCGACGGTCATAACCTCGCCTTCGACATCATGAATCCCAAGACGGGGAAAGCCCAACGCATGACCATGATCATGGTCTTCGACTGGGCAAGCCGCTATCCGGTGGGAGCTTCACTCGCTTTTACCGAAGACAGCCATCATATCCAGGTGGCTTTCAGAAATGGCTTCCTCAACTGGGGAGCATTACCGGAGAAGGTATATCTGGATAACGGCAAGGCCTTCAAGAGCAAGCTGTTCCATGAGGGCTGGGAAGCTCATGACCTGGAGCAGGAACTCTGTGGTATCTTCCCCCGGCTGGGAATCAAGGCAGTGTTCGCCAAGAGCTATAATGCCAAGGCCAAGGTGATCGAGCGGTTCTTCAGGACCTTCCAGGATCAGTTTGAACGTTTCATCAGCAGCTTCCGGGGTTCATCCGTAGCGGACAAACCCTCGACCCTGATGCGTAACGAGAAGTGGGCAAAGAAGCTGTTCGAAGCTCAGCCTCCCACCATTGAAGAGACTATGCAGATGATTGCCTACTATATCAGACACATCTATGGTGAGCATCCCCACTCCGGCTTGCATGGCAAGACACCCTGGCAGGTCTTCAGCTCATCTACGCTGCCGGAAGGCAGGATCGTGGAACCAGGCAAGCTCAACAACATGCTGCTCAGCGCAGAGCGTAAACGTATCCGCAATAATGGCATCCGGCTCGATAATCTACTCTACTGGAACGTGGAACTCATGAACCACATCGGCAAGGATGTGATCATCCGCTATGATCTGGGAGAAGCCAGATGGATACTGGTATATGACACCCATGACAAATACCTCTGCCAGGCTGAGCTTCGCAGGACCCAGCATCCAATGGTGCAACTGGCCGATGATGAGGCCACCTCCTTTAAGGAACTCAAGAAGGAATACAGCGAGATCAAGAAGCTGCAGAGACGTACAGAACAGCGCACCAAGATGGTGGTAAAGCAGGCGCAGATTGCAGTCGACAGGCTGGTTCCACCGCTCAAGTCCAGAATCCTGGAAGCCAATCCGATCTTCAAACAGCCTCCCATGATCGAGGCTCCCAAGCCGGGCAGAGACGAAGCTATTCATGAGATGGAGAAGCAGATGCTCAAGAATCTGCCCCAACTTGAGCCAATCGAAACCGAGATAGCACAACCGCCAGTTCAACCCGAACCTGAACTAATCGATAACGCTGTCAACAGCGACATCAAACCCAAGCCCAAGAGCTTTGAAGAGATGCTCAAGCGGGCCGGGATCAAATAAAGGAGGAGAATGATGAAAGAGAACAAACTTGTCCAGATCAATAACGTGTTAGAAGCGGATGAATGCATCCGCTTCCTGATTAACCGACCCAAGCGGGAGATGGTGGGACTAGGCATGCTCTATGGAGCACCCGGCCTCGGCAAGACCACCTATGCCCAAAGGATGGCCTTCCAGCGAGGTTATATCTACCTCCGGCTGGAGTCCACCACTACTCCCAAGGCCTTTATGGTGGCGCTCTTAAGCGCACTCTACCGCAAGTTCCGCTTAGGAGCCTTTATCCCCACCGGATCGGCAAACAACCTGCTGCAGCTGATCCTTCACATCCTGGAAGACCACAAGGATACGGTGATCGTGATCGATGAGATCGATTATGCCTTCTCCCATGAAAAGCTGCTCGGTGCGATCCGGGACATCGTAGACGTTACCCTGACGGTTGTGATCTTGGTGGGTATGCAGGGTGCCAGAGACCGCCTCTCTCAGATCAATGCCCACTACTTCGACCGCTGTAACTACTTCTATGAGTTCCAGTTCCTCAGCAAGCAGGATATCGCCCTGGTCGCCCGGGAGGTTATGGATATCGAGGTCACTGATGAGGTGGTGGAGAAGATCGACTTCAACAGCGGCGGTAACCTGCGCAAGGCCATGAAGGTAATGTATATCATAGAATCGATCTGCCAGTCCTGCCCGGATGCCGATATCTCAGGCATGGACTTGGGAAGGGCATTATGAGAGAGATCATCGAGAACTTCATTTACCAGTATAATCGCCCCTTCACGGTTGAAGTGGTAGCGGAGATGACGGCACTGGAGATCGGCAAGGTTAAGCCCATCATCAGGCAGTTGATCAAAGATAAGACCCTCAAGTACATCGATGCCACTGAGGGCATCATGGTGCGTAACAACCGCTTCAATCCGGTGGTCTGCTACCAGCAGAAGGGAAGCTGGCGCTTTGATCCTGCCGCAGCCACGGCATTGTTAGATCTGATTGATCAGGGGAATTACACTTCGATCCGGGCGGTAGCCATCGCCTGCCGACGCAGCAGGCAGTGGGCCTTCGTCTATATGGAAGCCCTGGCTTCGATGGGGCTACTGGGCATGCATGACTACAAATACGTGGTTCTGAGCCGGGACAATATCTGCGAGATCGGCAAGGTGATCAAGCCTGGTATCCTGGGAGAGCTGCGGCCTCCACTCAGTCCGGAAGAGAAGGAAAGACGAGCCATCCAGACCCGGATCAGGCACATGAACAAGCAGCAGACCCACATGCAGGAGCTTGTCCGCAACTACGATACGATGTCACGTAAAGGACGCAAGAAGGCCATCCAACTGATCAAAGAGCAGCATGAGTATGAGATCGCCGATGCCCAGGCAAGATGGCAAGGTAACCAACTCAAGCGCAGCAGGAGAAAAGCCAAGCAAATCATCCACAACACCAATAACGACATCAGCTAAATAGGTAACAGGAGACATTCTATGACACAGGAACTTAGAGAACGGAAACTACGTCAGGAAATCCACGGCCTCAGAGTCAAGAAGTTCCATTGGCCTGTAGAGGGCTTCAAGTTCATTATGAATGGTCTCGGCTTTGGTGAGTCGCTTACCGCTCTATCGGAAGACAGGCTCAAGGAGCTGAAATCAACCATGATCAACTACCGCAAGCATGGACGTCCCTACGAGTTCAGCTATGACAAGCAGGGTAAGTACATGTTCTCGCTGATGAAACAGGCTAACTGGACGGACACCGACCTGAGAGCCTATCTGCTAAGCCATTACCGGAAAAGCCACTGGAATCTACTCGATAAGAAGGAGCGCCGGGCTGTCATCGCCATGCTCCAGTACTATGTTAAGAAACAAACCACGAATAAGGAGAACCCCCATGGGAAAGAAACCCACTGACAAGCCACCCCTTGAACGCACGAAGATTGACTCCCAAGGCAGAGCCATCCCCGTCTCTGTCATCCGCCCCGAAATGCTGAAACAAGACTCTGTAGTAAACAGGACATTAGACCGGGTGATCCGCCTGCACAATCGCATCAAAGCCGATAAACTCAAGCTTTATGACGAGATACAGGACTATCTGGAATACATCGCCAAGCAGAGTGACCTTACCTGGAAGGGTAATGCCGGGTTTACCAGCTTTGACGGTAAGTACAAGATCGAGATCAGGTTCAAAGAACGCATCGAGTTTGGACTGGAACTGCAGCTCGCCAAACAGAAGATTGATGAGTGCCTGAAGGACTGGTCTGCTGACTCTAATGCCAATCTCCGGGCTATAATCAATGAAGCCTTCCAGGTAGACAAGAAGGGCGAGATTGCCAAGCATCGCATCCTCGCACTGAGGAAGTACAACATCAAAGACATCAAGTGGAAGGAAGCGATGGATCTGATCGATAAAGCCATCCGGGTAGTCTCCACCAAGCAGTATGTCTCTTTCTATGAACGGGATGAGCAGGGCGAGTACAAGATGATCGTACTCAACTTCACCGCCCTGTGAGCGAATGCTTGGTATCCTAATGCAAGCTTACTTGAAACAAAGCAAGGAGAATGAAAGATGGCACCTATGAATAACAACGCAGCCGAGGAGATAAAACCGATGAGCGTCTTCAATGATGAACGCAACTACCGCACGGATGAGATAGCCGATATCCTCCGGGTTGACCGTTCCAGTGTTTACCGCTGGATACGGGACATTGAGAACCCTCTGCCTGCCTTTAGAACCAAAGAGAACGGTCAACTGCGCTGCAAGGGCAAAGACCTGAATGCCTATCTGGACAGACACAAGGTAAGACCTGAGTATGAGTAATGCTCTGGAGTTCCGTATCAAGCGGGACAACTGCAAAGAAGCCTATCTGAACGGCAAGACTGAACCCACTGAGCTGGCGGTGATCTTCGGAGTCTCCGATATCACCGTCCGCAAGTGGATCAAGCAGGGAAAGTGGGACGAGATGTTCAAGGAAGAGCGCAAGCTCGACCATGAGATCAGCTTAGCCCGCAAGAAGGCACTCATCCAGGCACTCAGAGAATACGCCAAGAACCCTGCAGACACCGCTCTGCAGAGCCTGGTCTCACTTATCAAGCAGAACCAGAAAGATAGTGAGCCTGCCAAGGAACTGAACGACTATATCGTGCGCTTCCTGGATCAGGTGACCGACTTTATGATCGAGAAAGGGCATGAGACCTTGCTTAAGCAGTTCCAGGGTGTCGTCCTTGACCTTGCCGAGTACTTAAGAGTCAGAAATGGATAATATTACAGCCACGGACATGGTTGCCTCCAAACCTACACATCAGCCTACCCTCCAAATCCTCCAAGCAGCGGAGCCGTCGCCTCCGACTCCGCTGAACCTTCCGGAAAACCCACAGCCTCCAAGCCAACAGCCCGACATGGTCAGTCCTCCGACCTCCGGGTCCCCGACGCCCGTCCCCCTGGGCGTCGGGGGGTTACCCGGTTATGCCTAAGAAGTTCATTCAGCGGCATAACAAGGCTCTGACGGAGATCGCATCCAAAACGATCTCCGTCTTGCCTTTTATAGACGATAATCCCGAAGCCAAGGCAGAGCGGATAAGACGCACCACTGCAGAAGGCTGGGATGCCTTCTCGTTCTTCTGCCATACCTATTTCCCGCACATCTTCCCACTACCTTTTTGCCCAGCGCACGAGACTATGTTCGATGAGACTGATAAGAGCTCAGGTATCATCGCCATTACCGGTTTTCGTGGGCTGGGCAAAACGGTACTTATGGGAGTGGTCTATCCCGTCTGGAGGATCATCAAAGGTGAACGTTACGTGATCCATACCGCTGCAGACGTAGATCTGGTACAGGAGAGGACAGCCTTCACCCTGCACGAGCTGCAGAACAATAAGCGGCTCACTATGGACTATCCTGAGCTGCAGCCAGTGGATGCCTTTGATCTCGACTTCTATCTCAAGAACAAGGCAAGGATCAGAGCCAGGAGTATCAAGCAGAGCCATAGAGGAACCATCAATCCCAAGACAGCTAAGCGGCCCGGGCTGATTGTCTGTGATGATATCGACAAAGAAGAGAATATGGGTAACCAGTCCATCGGCAAGAGACGCATGGAGAAGATTACCCAGGAGCTTGCCGGAGCTCTCTCACCCGAGGGGAATGGCAAGATCGTCTGGCTCGGTAACCTGGTACATCCCAATTACTCCATCTGCCAGTTTCAGGAGCTTATATTAGGCGATTTACGGGCAGATAATCCAGAATTAGACGTTACCTACCAGATCGCATTAAAGACCCACCAAAAAGCGATATTGCGCTTCTCTCTCGAAGATATGCATGGCAAGTCCATCTGGGAGGAGCAATACCCCACTGCCACTCTTCCAAACCTGCGAGCCAAGTTCGGGCATACCGGCTATCAGCGAGAGATGCTTGGACAGCCTGTAATCGAAGGGAACATCTTCAAGAACCACTGGTTCACCAAGTATAGAACCTTACCTGAACCATCCCAGATGAAGCGAGTCTGGCTCTATGCCGATCCTGCCTGGGGAGAGAAGGGCTGCTACAAGGCTGTCATCTCCATAGGCTATGATGGTAATCGTTTCTATGTGATACATGTTTGGATACGTCAGACAGAGAACACCAAGTTCTTCAGATACTACTATGATGCCTATCAGGAGTTGGATCGTATCTACAGAGTGAAAGCCAGAGCAGCCTGTGAAACCACTTACGGTCAGGCACGTATCCTTGCCGACTTCGACAGGTGGGCTACTGATAACCATCTGCCTCCCATAAGTCATAGGATCAAGAGAATCGATAACAAAGATAACAAGAACCTGCGCATCGAGAGAACCGAGACCATCATCGAGACAGCCAAGATACTATTCCCTGAGGGACAGGATACGCCTACCCTCATCAGTCAGTTCCTCACTTATCCTGATGGCTATATCGATGGCTGTGATGCCCTGGCAGGATGCTTGGAACGCTTCTCCGAATACGACATTGGCAGGAATAGAGTGATAGTCCGGAGGTTCAGTTTCTGATGAACTACTATGATCAGCTCATGCTGGAGTATTACCGGGTCCTGAACAATGCCTGGAAGACCGAGATCAGAGATGCTACACGACTTGCCATCCAGATGTTGAGTGACATGCCCCGAACCGAGAAGATCAATAATGACTCCATAGATAAGCTTATGGGCATCATTAATACTCAGTTGGGAGATGACTTCGCAGCACTGGTCAATGAGCCCACCAAAGCGATAATAGACCGCTGTGTGCGGCTAGGATTGCGGGACACCCAAGTGCAAGCGCCCACCAAGACCAGTATCGGGATATGGGGTATCGAAGATCAGCATCTCTCATCTACAATCCAGAAGCAACAGTTGTTCTGGATCGGTAACCACTTTGATGCCGATATCCGGCAAAACTTCGCAGACAAACTTTCCAAAGCAATCGAGCAGGGATATACCAGAGAGATGCTGGCTGATACACTCAAAGACCAGTTCAATGACATTGCCAACCGCTCATCCCACTACTGGCAGGGACTGGCAGAGCACACCGCCCTCCGCATAAGAGAGTTCGGAAGACTGCAGGGATATAAGAAGGCAAAAGCAAGATACTACAAGCTCGTGGTAATCTTGGATGACCGCACCAGTGACATTTGCCGGGCTCTGGCTGCCCAGGATAGGGTCTATCCCCTAAACGATGCGCTGGAAGTGATGGATAACCTCATGGCTCTGGATACTAAATCCAACAGCCTGGATGATGCCCGGGAATACATCAAAGCACTTGCACCCTGGGTCAAAGACGATCAGATCGAATATGACTCAGAGATGAACCCGGTGGGAGTCTCAGGAGCGCATACTCCCTTCCCACCGTTTCATTGGAAGTGTAGGACGAGTACTACTTATTTTTACTGATCAATTGATCTCTCAACTACAAATCAAAGATGCTTGATAAAGCATCTTCTTCTTTTATGCTGTCTTTGTTCAAAGTATTTCCACTGTGCTTGTACTCTGTTATTACTCTCAAGTTCAGGATTACTTTCTGCTTTTATAAATTTGTTATCTATGTAGCTTTGAATCAGTTCTCTAAAAAGTAGGGAGTTTACTCCTTTATCTTGCAGGTCAGGTCGAACAGCAATAAGGTAAAGATCTAAAGTCCTTTCATTTTTCAGGGCATCCATAATATGGTACAGACCAAAAGGGAAAAGTTTCCCTTTAGCTTTCTGAAAAGCTCTCGACAAGGAAGGGAAAGTTAATCCAAAAGCTGCAACTTTATCATTGCTATCAAGGACTATACTGATCAGTTTCGGGTTAGCTAAACTTATATATTGTTTAACGTACAGGTCGATTTGTCTCTTAGTTAATGGAACAAATCCATATAAATCCTGATAAGCTAAATTTAATAACTCGAAGATATCGATAGCATAATACTTGATCTCTTTAATCTTGGAAGCGTGGAGAAGTCTCAATTTATTTTTTTTCAGAACAATCTGTGCAATCCGATCTATTTTCTCAGGAATCTTCTCAGGAATTCGTATTTCATATTCCACCCAATCAGCATCTTTATTATAACCCAATTTGTTAAGGTGCATTGGATAATAAGGATAGTTATAGATAGTTGCTATATTACTTAATTCTTCAAAACCTTCAATCAGCATACCTTCAGGGTCCAAATCAGTAAATCCAAGAGGACCATGAACTTCATGCATACCGTTGGTCTTTGCCCAATTTTCAACCGCACTGAGAAGTGCTTTTGATACATCCTCATCATCAATGAAATCGATCCACCCGAAGCGACAGCTTTTCTTATGCCATATTTCATTGAAACTATGATTGATTATACCCGCAATTCTTCCCACGATTTTCTTATTTCTATAAGCCAACCATAAGCTGACATCGCAGAATTCATAGGCGGGGTTATTGTCTTTATTAAAAAGTTTCATCTCATTTTTAATTAATTGGGGTACATGGTATTTGTTTCCTTTATAAAGCATATAAGGGAAACATATGAATTTCTTCAGATCTCTTCTGTTTATTACTTCTCTTACGATAATATCAATTGCTACCATTTTATTACAATTGATCCCCAGGTTAATCCCGCACCGAAGGCAGTAAGCACGACAATATCTCCGTCTTTGATTTTGCCTTGAGAAATAGCTTCATCTAAAGCAATTGGTATTGAAGCTGCAGAGGTATTCCCATAATTTTCTATATTAATCATTACTTTGTCATCCGCAAGAGCTAGCTTTTTTGCAATTGCTTCTATTATTCGCTTGTTTGCCTGATGCGGGATTATAAAATCTATGTCGGATTTTTGTAATTTAGCATGATTTAATGCCCTTATCACGGAATGATACATCATCTTTGTTGCCTGTTTATAGACCTTTTTCCCATCCATTTTTAAGTATTGTTGTCTTTGATTCAGGTTACTACTCAAAATAGGACTTCTTGATCCCCCCGCAGGAATTTTCAGTAAATCCACTCCTGAGCCATCAGTACCCCAATCGAAGGAGAGGAGATTTCTGCCTTTAATATTCATTTTTAGAACCATTGCCCCTGCTCCATCCCCAAACAGCACACAGGTATTTCTATCCGACCAATCAACAGATTTTGATAATACATCAGTTCCAATGATCATAGCTGTGTTGTAATTACAAGTTTTCATTAGTGATGCAGCCACAATTAATGCATAAATCGAACCCGAACATGCAGCAGATATATCAAAACAAACAGCATTTGTTAGTCCTAGTCTATGTTGTGTGACGCACGCTGTTGATGGTAATGGATAATCAGGTGATTGAGTTGCAATAATCAATAAATCAATTTCTTTGGAAGTAATACCAGCTTTCTTGAGAGCTATTGCTCCTGCTTTAATGGCAAGATCAGAAGTAGCTTCGGAATCTTTAACAATTCTTCTTTCTGTGATTCCAGTTCTTGTTCTTATCCAATCATCTGTTGTATCCACTACTTTTTCTAAATCGAAATTCGTCATTATTCTATCCGGAACATAAAACCCTGTTCCTACTATACTGATATAATCAAAATATTTGAGCATAATTTATCTCCAGCTAGCCACATCGTGGCAATCGAAATTCCACAATGTCATTACAATTTTTTTCAAACCAGTTCCGAATCACTTGACAGCATCTAGCGATTCCAATACACATTATCATCTATTGACCTCAGCCCTGAAGCATTCCCATTATCTGGATTAAATTCCAACCTATGAGAGATGTAAAGAGTGCATTATACTCTTTGTTTATAACCCACTGTTTGTAAGACCAGTTATCAAATATTCTATTCCATGTTAAATGCCGTGGAATAATCAAACCCACATTGCTGACATAATCATCCCAGCGTTTTCCATGAAGATCTCTCATATCACTTTCCTCTTTTTTAATGGTAGTAGGATATACAATTAGGAATAGTAATATGATGCCAATCCAACAAAATAGGTCATTAAGTAATAATCCAAAGCCTACTGCGACCTGAGCTGATCCGAGATAGAGAGGATGCCTCCATAAACTATAAGGGCCTGTTTCAGCTATGATTCTTTTTTTGTGCACTATTCCAGCCGCCCATGATCGAATCACGTTGCCAAAAAGTATTGATAATGAGCCAATGATGCATAAGATTAAATCATAGTCTTGAGAGTGTGAGGTTGTTATTCCATTCAGCAGTAATTCGATTACACACACACCGAAGACAAAACGAGTGATGTTTAGTCTTTTTCTGGAGATAATGCGGATCATAGTCTTAGACAGCATCATTAATCCCTTATATTCAGATAGATTCAAAAACTACAAAATCAGATTGGTTGAAGTTCGTGGTGATTCAAACCAATACACGTATTCAAGTTCGGACAAAGATTCCTGATTTATCCCAAGTATCAAGGTCTTTAGCTGTTTGGCTTCATCTTCTGTTACTATACTGATAATCATTGAATTATAACCAGGCCATATAGCAGTGTCTAAACGAGGTTCACCTTGTGGGAACTTTCCTAAAACACGATCTACAATAAAGTAATTACTCAGTCCAAGCAGCGCAATATGTTGCACCATGTCGTCTAAATAGCTGATATCGCAACTGATAATAAAGGTATTCATATAGTATCTCCATTTTTGTCTTTATGATGAGCGAAGTAATAAAAAAGAGGAATAAGGATTAAGGTAATGAGTGTTGATACAACTAGACCACCAATAACGGATATTCCTAAAGGACGCCAGATTTCAGAACCTAACCCTGTGCTGACTGCCATCGGTACCATACCGAAGATGGTTGTAAGAGATGTCATTAATACAGGTCTTAATCTCGATTTCCCAGCATTAATCAATGATTCCCTTAATTTCTGTCCTCTTGCTCTGAGAAGATTTGTATAATCGACCAACACGATACCATTATTCACCACGATCCCAAGCAGCATCACGATTCCGAAAAAACTGACGATGCTGAGCGTCACATTACCTGAAAGCAAAGCCCAAACTACACCGATTAATGCCATGGGAACCGCGAAGATAATGATAAATGGATCACGATAGGATCCGAATAATGATGCCATGGTCATATAGACTAAAATCATTCCCAGCATAAAAAGCACCGTCAAATCCTTGAAGGTCTCTTTTTGGTCGGTGATTTGACCGCCGATTTCAACATAGGTTCCAGAAGGCGTATCTATGTTCTGAATGGTCTTTTTCACTGTTTTAACAGCTTTGTTCAAAGAGATATGATAAATATCCGAGGTAATATACACAACTCTCTGTTGAGATTCATGTTTGATTTCAGCGATACCCCTGCCTTCTTCAATTGTCGCAATCGAACCCAAAGCTACTGATTGACCGGTCAACGTATTGATGCTGATATTCTTCAACGTGTCGATATTATTCCTGAATTCCGGTGCATATCTTACAAAAATATCATAAGAGTCCCCCCGGTCTCTATACTCACTGGCATCAGCCCCAAAAATGCTCTGCCGCAAAGTCATCCCAATGATGGCCGGATTTATTCCAAGGGCATTGGCTTTGTCCTTATCAACCATCACTCTGATTTCAGGCTTACCAGCATCAACCGATGAGCCAAGATTAACCAGAAAGGGCAAGCCCCGAAGCTTCTGTTCTACTTTTGCTGCGGTTATATCAAGATCATCTAAATTATTACCGGTTATTTTCACTTCAATGGGTTTGATGTTGCCCAATAAAGCATCCAAAAGAATACTGCCACTGATTACATTTACCTTTTCGACCTCTGGAATCTGGCCAATTCTTTGTCTGATAATTTTAGCAATTTGTGCGGCGGAGCGTTTTCGATTTTCTGGTAAAACCAGCTTGGCACCGATCGTACTGATATTTATTCCCTCTTTGAAGCCGACTGAAGTTAAAAGACCCTTGTCTGTCTGACCAGATACGGAGTACATGGAACGTAACTCCGGGACCTCTTCCAAGAAGATCTGTTCGACCTTAGCCGCAACCCTGGCAGTTTCCTTGGCATTTACGCCTACATCCAGTTCTATTACGGCATTCAAATCGCCGGCATCAATACTCGGGATATATTCTGTTCCCAACGTGAAGCTTAAGGCCATCGTAACAAAGAAAACTGCGATAAAAGCCCCCAAGACAGGTTTCCGATGGTTAAGTGAGAAATTTAGTGCCGTTGAATATATGTTCCCTATCTTTTGGAGAATTCCTTCACACGCATTGTAAAACCTGTGATGCCTCCTCACTATCCCCTTCTCAGGTACTTTCAGAAGTTTCGAAGCCAGCATGGGAGTTAAAGTAAGCGCAGTAAATAATGATGCCATCAACGTTACTGTTGTCAACACGGCCAATTGTTTGAACATGATGCCGACAAGTCCGGACATAAAGATCATCGGTAAGAAAACTACCACCGTAGTCAAAGTGGAACCAGTTATGGCCATCCCCATTTCCCCGGTTCCAAATACTGCCGCCTCTTTTGGCCTGGTTCCGTTTTCAATATGACGGGTAATATTCTCCAATACTACTATGGCATTATCTACAACCATACCAATAGTTATGGCCAGAGAAATAAGGGAAATAATATTGATAGTATAATGGGCGATTAGCATGAAGATGAATGCCGAAATAAGCGAGAAGGGAATGGTCATAATAATGATGATGCTGCTACGGAAGTCCTTAAGAAAAAACAGAACCACAATAATGACAAAGAATGCAGCATACAAGATGGAAGTGCTTAAATTGTTTATTGATCCTGATACCAATTCTGACATATCCATCAGCTCCGTAACTTTAACATCTTTTGGCAGCGAATTCTGAATTGCTTTAACTTCTTTTTTCACGGATTTGGCAACTGTTAAAGTATTGGCGTTTGACTGTTTCTGAACGAGCATGAGTACCGATTTTTCCCCAAAGGAATGGATATAGCAATCACTATTTTTCATCGTATCATGAACTGTGGCGACATCGCTAACGCGAATAATGCGGCCATTAAAACTGGATATGGGCATTTGGGAAATTTCATTGATAGTGCCAAACTCCGCTGGCATTCGTACCGAAATTCCCATTTTGCCATCGTTAATCGTCCCTGCAGGTATGGAAATATTCTGCATTTTCATGGCTTGCGCTATTTCCGAGGGAGTGAGATTATATGCCGCTAATTGGTAGGGATTACATTGCACCACGATTTCCCGTTCCGGCTGACCGATGATAATGGTAGTTCCCACACCCGATAAGCGCTTGATACGATTGGATATTTGGTCATCACAAATCTTACTTAAGCCATTATAGTTTTCCACAGCTTCAATATTATATACTAAAACAGGCATCATGGAGCTTGTGAATTTATATATAATGGGGGTTTCTGCTTCCGAAGGAAGATCTGTCTTGGAGAGTTCAATCAGATCCCTGATATTGTTTGATGCTTTATCAAGGTTTTCTCCCCAATTAAACTGCATCATGATGAATGATACGTTCTCCCGCGAATTTGATTTGATTGATTTAAGGTTACTTGCTGCAGATAAGTATGTTTCCAGTTTTTTTGAAACTTGCTCCTCTACTTCTTGAGCACTGGCCCCAGGGTAAATTGTCATGACCGTCAATGTAGGCAATTCGATATTCGGCATCACATCCTGGGGAAGCATAAAGAGAGAGACTAATCCGAATATCAGCATGGCTACAAATACCATTGCGGTGAATACAGGATTTTTTACCGCTATCTGGGGTAAACGCATTTTACTTATCCCCTGAAATCACTACCTGAGTTCCATCGGATAGTTTATTCTTGCCATCAAGGGCAAGTATCTGTCCCGCGGCAAGACTGTCCACAACAGCCCAATCTCCACAGTAACCCAATACCTTAACTACCTTGCGTTTGGCAATGTTATCGTTTATAAGAAATACAAATTGTTCTTTGGTTCCAGCTTGTTGAAGAAGTGCTATTTTCGGAATCATGATCCCTTGCCTGGCTGGTTGTTGAAGTTCAACTGCACAGGACATGCCTGGCTTCAGCAGAAAATGGCTGTTCTTTACAGCAATTTCCACTTCGGTACTATGAGAAATTGTGCTTAGGAGGGGAGAGATTTTGATAATCTGGCCCGTGAACGATACGTCTTGGATAGCTTCCGTCCGTATCGTTGCCCGCTGTCCAATCCTGATTTGACCCAAGTCCTTCTCGTTTACATTGATCTTGATAAGAATAGGATCAATCTGCATCAGGCTGATAATTCCGGAGCTAACCGACATCCCGGGAGTAAAATTAGGGTAAAAGAAATAATTTTCTCCTTCCCGAACCAGATGTTTCATAACCATCCCGGAAAAAGGAGCTCGAATTTCTGTGTTTTTTCGCGCCATTTGAAGTTTCAAGGCAGCAGCATCGTACAAGGCTTTCAGATGATCATATTCTTGCTGGGAAACAGTATTTTTACCCAGCAGGGCTTGCATCCTCTCAAAGTCTTTTTTTACAGTTTGATACTCAATATCAGATTGCGTAAGAAACTCATCAGACATCACCGCTATCAGTTCTCCTTCTTTAACGGTTCCACCCTCAGGTACGAGAATTTGTTCAACTTTCCCGGGAACAACGCTGCCAATATTTGCTTCCTTATTTGGGCTGACCGTGCCTGAGAAAGAAAGTACGGTATTATATAGAGAATCGACTGCCATGACAGTGGATATGGCAACCTTCTCTTGAGTTTGATTAACGTTATCGTGATTATTACACCCGGCTAATCCCATGGCCACGATTAAGAAGATCAGATAGCGCCTACTGGCGATAAGGGGAATTGTTCTTTTTGGCAATTTTTGCTCCATTAATCTCAAAGACTGAGAACTTTATCAAGATTGGCACGCTTTGTGTACATCTCGGTCTGCGCCTCTATAAGCTCGGTTTTAGCATTTAACCATGAGACTTGTGCTTCCAGAACGTCTGAGCTTTTACACATTCCTTCCTTAAAGCGATTTTGCGTAACCCGTAGATTTTCTTCAGCTTGATCCACAGATTTTTCCGATAGTTGGATTCTCTTCATGGCTTCCCGGTATTGCAATTCTGATTGATTGATTTCCAATGCAAATAACTCTTTACTTTGCTCCAAGATAAGTTGTGCCGATTGCTGCTGATGCTTGGCTGCCGAAATGGTATGCTTACGGGCATTGAAATCAAAGATTTCCCATTGGGCTACCACCCCAACTTGCCAGTTTTGTCCGAAATTTGCTTCAAAACTATCGTAAGGATTTGGATTAATATAATTTACACTTGCCTGTAAGGCGAGATTGGGATAGTAATTGGATTGTGCTATTTTTGTAAGTAATTGTTGTATTTCCAATCCTTGCTTAAGGATCAGCACTTCAGGCCTGTTTTCGATATACTCCTGTACTTTCGTTGAATCATAGGGAACATAGGGTACATCAAATATAGTGTCGGGTAGAACAATAGAAGATTCAAGGGGATCCCCAATAATCTGATTCAATGCCATAGTTGCTAAATGGACTCCATTCTGAGCTTTAAAGGACATCAATTCGGCTTCGTTAAGCTTTACCTGTACTTTTAAAAGCTCATTCTGGGTGGTAACTCCCACATCATAAGCATTCTGAACTTGGGAAAGCAAGGTTTGAACTAAAGCTTGGTAGTCTTTGGCCAATGCATATTTTGCCGATACATCTACCAACCGCCAGTAAGCCTCGTCAGTTTGATAGATCAATTCATTTCCGGTTTTCTTCAAATTGGCATCAGTAACCTTTTCAGCAGCTTTACTGATCTTATATTGATTGATAATTTTCCCTCCGGTGAATATGGGCTGTGTTAAAGTGACATCCAATATCCAGTTGTTTTCTTCGCCGATTGATACCTGATATTCGTCTGGTAGGTATCCTTGGTTGTGCATACCCACGAGCGTAGCGTAAAAAGGATCCGTAACAATAGCTGGATTGCTTGCCTCCAACCCTTGAAGAAACTCAGCTATCGGAAGATTCATAGTATATTCTAGGCTTTTATTGATGTGTGTGTAACTGCCGATTGCATTAACACGAGGGAAGAATTGAGTAAATGATGCTTTTCTAGTAGAAATTGCTGACTCCTGCTGAGCCTGAGCAACTTGTAACATTTTGTTATGAGCAAGGGCTTTTTCACGGCACTGTTCCAAAGTGAGATTCAATGTCTGCCCTGTAAGTATGTTTGCAATTCCAACAAAGAGAACGAAAGACAGGATGGTGAATTTTGTACTACTGAATGAAGAGATGATTTTCATGGTTTACCTCGCTTACTGATTAATACTTGTGAACGATATGCGTATAATCGTTCCAAGATAAGGCAAAAAAATAGGTTTCACGATTTTAGCTTCGTAATCCCTTAAGAAAAATGTCTATAATAACGTCGAAATTGTTGTCATTATCTACGTTTGACATGTGGTCATCAAAAACAAGCTGAAGCATTAAGCCTCGGGTTGCGTTAACCAGATAATAGGCAATTGAAGTAATGTATTCGAAATAAAAGGAGGAAAACTCTTTTAAGATGATTCCATTTCTTAAAATACCGGTCACTTCCTCCATATCTAATGTGTCCAATTTTTTTTTTACCATCGCAGTATTGAAAGGAATTACGTCTAACTCACCTTTGATTAAAGCATAGATGAATAGCTTCTTTTTAGTTTCTTCTAAGATCGTTTTCATATATAACCGAAGCTTCTCAGCTGATGTTTCACCTTTATTGCTTTCTCTAACTACAACATAATGTAATTCATATATTTCCTTAGTAATTACACCGTGCAGAACCTCTTCCTTGTTTTTGAAGAATTGATAGAGTGTGCTCTTGCTTTTTCTGGCTGTTTTTGCAATATCTTCCATAGTAGTTTTCACAAATCCATACTGTTGAAATAAACTTTGTGATACTTGGATCAAATTGTCTTTGATGCTCTGTTCTTTCATTGATAATTTCATATCAAGTCATTCCTCTTTCATTTCGTGTGTACGATAACGCTATCATGTGTACAATATAATTCAGCCCTCCATTTCTGTCAACTCTAATTTCTGTCGCATCCTTATGCATCCGTATTTGTGTGAATACAGGGTAGTAGCTTCCTTGCTCCGGATAGAGTATCCAATACAACTCGCAAGGAGATACGATGGAAGCCAAGCTACTGGAACGCATAAAAGAACAACTTGTCAGACACGAAGGTCTGCGACTGAAACCCTATCGCTGCACTTCAGGTAAGCTGACCATCGGTATTGGCCGCAATCTCGATGCAAATGGCATCTCTCAGACGGAAGCTTTTATGCTGTTGGAGCATGATATCTTGCAGTGTGAGATGCAGATTTTGGCTGAGATTCCAAAAATCTATCTTCAGCTTGATGAAGTCCGCAAGTCGGTGCTGCTGAACATGTGCTTCAACCTGGGCATCGGTGGGCTGCTTGAATTTAACAACACCTTGGCTTATGTAGCTGCCGGAGACTGGGAACGGGCTGCCAATGGCATGCTCGCCTCCAAGTGGGCGAAGCAAGTTGGCCGCAGAGCTATTGAGCTATCTGAACTGATGAGGAAAGGCAAGTGATTCCGATCCCGGTCGAGATCGATCCCATGCTCGCTATCCTTAATCTCCCCAAGGAGATGGGTGATAACGGCATCTTCAAAGAACATAAGGCTATCGTCCTTGAAACGATCAGAACTCTCATCTTGCCAGAGCATTACAACCGTGCCACTCAGGAGGATATGCCCGAGGAAGAGCCGTTTCTGATCTCTTTTCGTTTTGGGTTCTGTTTCCTGATGCTGCACAGTACTTGTGAGTTTCTCAATTTGAAGACCCTGGGCGAGGGAATCGTCAAGACCGTAGGGTTAGACCAGTCTGCCACCGAACTGCTCACAGGGAGCGAAATTGACGCATTCAAAACAAGCCTTGAGCTAAGAGCACTTACCGGACTTCGTGACTATCTCAATCTTACTGGTTTGCAGAGGTTGGATGAGCTTAAGCCCAGACCTCCCAGAGTGATCAGGGTGGGAGTGATCTGATGCAGGATGGTTATACTACTCCGGATGAGCTGATGCGGGAGATCTACCTTGCTATCTATGCTGCCTTGGAGAGCCGTCTGCATTTGATCGGTTCTGTAATCGATGCCGAGTCCCGCAAGGAGATACTGGCACAGCAGATTTACGATAAAGGCGACTTTTATGGCAATGCAGGCTATCTGGTCGAGACCAGTCCTTCAGCTATGATCCTCAGAGTAGGCTCCAATGTCCGTCACGAGCCTTTCGTTTTGGGCGGTAAAGTGCCTTCCTGGACTCCGATCGCCCCTCTGATTGCTTGGGTCGAACGCAAGCACCTGTCTTGGACTGATAAAGAGACTGGCAAGCTGTTGGCCGTAGCCGAGATCGCTTATCTCATCCGGGGCAAGATCAAGCGGGAAGGCATAGCTGCCCGCAATGTATTTGCTGAGGTTATTGCTAACCGGGAGCAGTGGATATACCAACAATTGAATTCAATCGAGGTGAGTCTATGAACCCCTATGATAAGTTTATCGCAGATCGTAACCGGATAGTCGATGCCTTGAAGTTTTCCGATATCCCCACTATCCAGTTCAACAAGGATGCTATCCCCAAGCAGCTGCCTTGTGCCATCGTGATTCTCGACTCAGAGACAGGCAAGAATGGCACTTCCAGACAGTATGTGAGTACCGATTTAGCTTGGACAGTCTTCCTAATCGTCAATGCCCAGAATGTGGATGATCCTGATTCAGATTTGTATCAACTCAAGGAGAAGTTCCGCTCTTTCTATCTCAAGCTGATGAATAGGGACCTGCCCAGTGTGGAGTACTATACCAGCCGCATCGATGGCACTCGTCTAGTGCGCATTGCCAAGATTGACCTGCTCAAAGCAGGAACCGGAGCATCTGCTTGAGAGTAATGCGACTGGGTGGCTACAACCTGGCTATCAGCTCTGCTAGTGACCTTTTGGAGACCAGATACAAGCCTGGGCTGATTGACTTATCCAAGTGCAGCCGGGTCGGTAAGCAACTGATCTCCAAGGCTGCCGAGACCAAGAAAGTTGTCTCACAACCCTACTCCATGAGCAACCTGCTCAACCTCCTGGATACCGATGAGTACCACTCGGGTTGTGTGGATGCCTTGTCTATGGCAACTGTGATGGAGTTCGACTGCAAGAACAGCCAGGTCAAGTCCTGGATGGAAGCTGCTGAGTTCCCTGCCTGTGAAGACCAGACCACTATCCTGGCAGATCTGATGAAGTTCTATCTGGCTTGTGGGAATGGCTTCCTGATCAAGATGCGGAACGCCCAAGGCCAGTGGATGGGACTGGAGAGAATGCTGCCTTCTGAAGTGCAGATCGTGGAGAACTATGACGAGTTCGGCTTCTTCAAGCCTAACTACATCCAGGTGAAGAATAACCAGAAGAAGGACTTCGCATACGAGGATATCATCCACGTGAAGAAGTCCACACATAGATCAAATGCATGGGGCCTGGCTTGCCTTCCCATCGCCATCAACATCGAGATCTTGGGTGAGATCAAGACCTTCGACTACAACAACTTTAAGAACGGTCTGATGATCGACTACTTCGTGATTGTGGAAGGTGGCACTCTACGTGATGGCACAGTCACCGATGAGCAGGGCAACGAAGTGCTGACCGATGCCTATACAGAGATTGAGAAAGCCTTAACCGAAGTCAAAGGCAATGCCAAGAGCCATTCCACAGTCCTGATCGAGAGTGAGAGCCGGGACGTGAGGATACGCCTCGAACCACTACGTCAGCAGGACCGGGAAGGCGGTTTCTTAGGACTCAAGAAAGACCTGAGGGAAGGCATCCTCGCTTATCATAGGGTCCCTGCCAGGATCGTCTCACAACTCATCCCAGGGCAGCTTGGTGGCGATAACAGTAGCGATATGCGGATGTTCTACCAGTTCGTAGTTAGACCGCTGCAGAACCGCCTAGCATTAGCCTTGGCTAACGAGTTCAACTTCGACTTCGGCTGGAGTGTGAAGCCAGATGACTTCAACTTCGGAGACCTTACACAAGCAATCCAGTCTGCTGATGATCAATTGTTCATGCAGAACCGCAGCTTTGGAGCGCAGTAAACTATGCACAACTACATAACTGACAATCAACAACAAGGAGGTAGCGTGAATCGTAAACGCACCATTCTCAAGGGAGAACTCCGCAATGTGGAAGTCGAGTTGGTCTCGCTTCTGTTCGATGAGATGACTCCCGCCAATCAGAAGGGCTTTGTGGTCAAGAATGCCTCAGGCAGAAGCTTTGAACACAAGATCAACTCCACCAAGTTCAAGAGTGAAACGAGTGGCACTCAGGGACGGCTTTACGTCACTCTAATGGAACCCAACATCCACGACTCCCAGGGCGATTATTACACTCGGGAAGAGATTCAGAAGGCCTGTGATCACTTTGCCAAGCATGGCTTAGTCGGCAAGTGCGATGTGAACCACAACATGCAGCCCGTACCGGAGTTCACCGTAGTGGAGAACTACATCCTCAAGAACTCTGACCGGGAGCATTTCCCCGATGCTAAAGTTGGCTCCTGGGTGCAAGTCCTCAAGTGTGAAGACTTGGGCTCTGATCTCTGGCAGAAGGTCGAGAAAGGCGAGTTCAATGGTGTCTCCATCTACGGACGAGCCGATGACTACCGCAGTGCGGAAGCGAGTCTTGCCGAGATCAAGAACGAACTCAATAGCCTGCGTAAGGTAGCGGAGCACAACAACAACTCCGAACTGCAGAAGGGCATTACCGCCATCACTGAGAAGATCGGTGAACTGGAGAAGGGTAATCCCAACCTCCAGCTTGGTGATGCCATCCACAGCATCGAGAAGAGCCTCAAAGACCTCTCCGTCACCATGAGCAGAGCCATCTCCAAGAGCATTCCCGGTGAGCCTGATGCCAACCAATCCAATGTGGACAAAGAGGTTACCATCGACGGCAACAAGATCATGGTCAAGGCCAGTCACCGTGAGATCTACAAAGGCATCTCCGATGTGGACTCCGGCAAGGCCATGAACATCCTGACCGCCAACACAACCTCCCTGTTCATCGATGAGGTCATCGGAAGCCAGCCGGGAGATACCCTCTCGGATATCTCAGTATTGCCCCTGCTGAAAGACGAGAAGATCGACGTCGGCTTGATTGATGACCTGGTCTTCAAGAACTCACTCGATGGAGCTCTGACTGCTCAGAACGTCTCAACTGCCGACCTCTCCGTACCCACCGGGATACTAAATGCTGAGTTCACTCTGGGACGTGATGTGGTCGAGTTCTACAAGGATAAGTACGGTGAAGATGCCTTCGGAGCCTATGTGGAGAACCACATCGCCAAGAAGACCGAGAAAGCCATCCGCTTGCTGCTCTTCAAGGGTGATCGAGCCTCTGCCACTGCCAAAATCAAGGCTCTGGATGGAGTGATCAAACTCGCCACCACTGCCACCGACGTCACTAACCTCTCCAAGACCACCTACACCGACTGGGCGAAGCGCTTCGAAGCTGCTCTGCTGGCATTCTCTGACGAGATGTTGGAAGAGCAGGAGAACTTCAAGTTCTACGTGGCTCATAAGGACCTGATCCGTATCCGTGCTGAACTCGCCAAGCGTGAGACCGGAGCCGGAGATCGCCTGCTGCTTGAAGGTGGCAACGTTTCCTTTGCGGGTATCCCGGTCAAGCCCCGTCTCATGGATGCCGATTACATCATCGGCGGTCTGCCCAAGTTCATCATCGTCGGCTATCGTACCGATGCCGAACTCAAAGTAGAACACCACGGAAGTGATTGGAAGTACCACTGGTACATCCGTATCCGGCCCGGCATCACCTACATCTCCGGCTTCGTGAAAGTGTTCAAACTCACCACCTAAGCAATAACCAAGATAAAGGAGTATCTCTATGGACTTCATCTTCGCCAATCAGGAGTTTATCCTTGGTCTAGTCTCAGCCCTGGTAGTCTGGATCATTTCCCGCACTACCGGCACGCTGATCGACAAAGCTAAGGTCAACTCGGCTCTGGCCATCATCCTGGACATCATCCAGGACATCAAGATCAACCCTGCCACCAAGGACTTGGATGACTATGCCAAGAAGCAACTGGCAGTGGAGCGGGCTACCAAGTCCCTCCCTGCCAAGCAAACAAATGTCATCCTCAAAGTCTTCGGCACTATTGGAGGAGCCATCGAATACGTGTTCCACAACCGCAAATGGCTCTTTAGCATCGGCAAGGCGATTAAAGGGGTGTTCTGATGCCCCAGCCTATTTCGCAGCCTACCTATCCCTCCAACATGACCGAGGGTGACCTGAGCTTCAGCAAGCTCATGGATGTGTTGATTGCCGATTTCGTTTACTTCGGGATCGGCACCTACGACCAATTATCCATAGAGACGCTGTATGCCACTCAAGCCTCGGTCAAGACAGAACTAAGTACCAACTTCGACCTACTTGGTGAACTGGCCGAGAAACCCGGTAAGACGGACTCTAAGCTGACCAAGCTCAAGACCCGCAACTATACCATCCCGGGCAAGCGCACCAGTACGGTCGAACTAAACATCTCCGGACTATCCACCAAGCAGAAGAACTTCCTGGAAAGCACCCTGTTCATGAGCAAGGATACCACCATCGTAGTGGCTTCCAAGGAACTGGATCGGGTGGTGATCTTCACCGGGCTACGCTGGACGGTTGACTGGTCGGGAGAGGCTGACGGCCTCTTCAACGTAGTCATCTCCACCGAGTTCTCCGGAGTGACCTCCAACAAGATCTTCCTGCTCAAGGATATACCTCCGGGAGTATAAGATCACTGCTCTTCGCAACTACACTCGAAAACAAGGAACTGCTATGGACTGCCAGTGCAAACCTGAGATCAAAGAGAAAATCGATTCGGTTCACGAGGAGATCTATGGCAATGGTGACAGCAACAAGTCACTGGTAACCAGAATGGCGAGAGTGGAGACGAACATGAAGATACTGCTAACCGTCTCCACCTCGCAATTCCTGCTCTTACTCGGCATTGCCCTCGAAATGTTCTTTGGTAAATAAGAAAAGGATTATTCTATGAAGCGAGAACCCCAACTCAGCTATAGTCAACTGCGGCAAATACTCTGCCTCACGATCTCGAATGCTACTCTCAAAGCCAAGCTTGAGGACTTCCTCTCCGGCAAGGTAGCCAAAGTGAGTGAGCTGGAACTGCTTGAATTGATCAGCCAATCGGAAGCCGATAAAGAGCTGATCCGTATCATCTCAAACCAGGACCCGGACGATATGGATGCTCTTGAAGCACTGGAGCATATCTCCGCTTTTTTCGTCTATATCAGAGCCAACAAAGAGAGGTTCGCAAGTTGGCTCGGGAGTTTCGGATTGGCGGTAACGGCGTCTCCAAATACCCCTTCGAGAGGTTCGAAATGATCCTCAGAAAGCTGGGCTTCGAGAGTGTTGACTTCGAGTCCCTCACCCTGCCTGATCTATATCTACGGCTCTGTATCACTGACCCAAAAGGAGATGTCTGATGGATGCTATCATCGGCTGGATAGGCGGTAAACGCCTCCTGAGAAAGGTCATCGCTCCCTACGTTCCCAAGGACATCAAAGGCTATATCGAGCCCTTCGGTGGGGCTGCCTGGATGCTCCTCTACAAAGACAAATGGGGAGATCTGGAAGTCTATAACGATCTCGATAACCGCCTGGTCAACCTGTTCATGCAGGTGAAATTCCATCCTGATGAGCTGATCAAGGAGTTGGACTGGTTAGTCGCCAGCCGCAAGCTCTTTGGCGATATCCTCAAGCAGGAAGGCTTAACTGAGATACAGCGGGCTGCCAGGTTCATGTATCTGATCACCCGCAGCTTCGGCTCAAAAGGTGACAGCTTCGGCACCTCTCAGAAGCGTGGCACCTCCAGTATGTATAATCGTCTGGAACGCATCAAAGATCTCCACAAACGCCTGGATATGGTGATTATCGAGAACCTCTCCTATGAGCAAGTGATCGACAAATACGATACCAAGAGCAACTTCTTCTATTGCGATCCACCTTACATGCTTGGATACACCTATGAGAACTCCAAGCAGTTCAGCCATGAAGCCCTGAGAGACATTCTGAAGAGCATCAAGGGCAGGTTCATCCTTTCCTACGATGACAACCCGGAAGTGCTCAAGCTATACAAGGGCTATGATATCAAGCACGTCACCAGAACCAAGGGCATCAACCGCAAGGAAGGCAAGTCCGAGTTCAATGAAGTGATCATCGCCAATTTCAAGCTGGAGGAGTCGGGGTCCTCGCTGCCCAACTCGTTGGGAAGTGGGGTGAAACAATGAACTCTATCATCTCCTGGGTAGGCGGCAAGCGTATCCTCCGCAAGAAGATATTGCCGCTCATCCCCAAGCATGACATCTACTGCGAAGTCTTTGGATGTGCGGCCTGGATACTATTCGGAAAGAGTGCCAATAAGGAAGACTGGCAGTTGTCCAAGAAGAGCCGCTATACCGAGGTCTATAACGATATCAATGGCGATCTGGTCAACTTCTGGAAATACATCAAGAACCATCCCGAAGCCTTCGTAACCGAACTGAACAACTATCTGATTGCCAGAGAGATGTTCGATAACTTCATGAAACATGAGCCTAGAACCGAGTTGGAAAGAGCGATAAAGTTCTATTACAACCTCGCCTGCAGCTATGGCTCACGATCCAAGAACTTCTGCGTCAACCAAGGCTACAAGTACATGCCCCTGAGGAATCTGGACAAGGTGAAGGAAGCCTCGGAACGTCTGCGTCATGTGATCATCGAGAAGCAGCCCTGGGAGAAGATAGTTGCACGGTTTGACCAACCGCACACCTTCTTCTATTTGGACCCGCCCTACTATACCAAGGAGCACATCTACGAACGTGAAGACGCAGACGCTTTCAACCAGCATGAAGAGCTGGCAAAAGCCTTGAAACAGATCAAAGGTAAGTTCCTGCTCTCCTACAACAACGATCCTTACATCAAGCAGCTATACGATGGCTGCATCATTGAAGAAGTCCAGACGCAGTACTCAGTGTCTGGAGCGTTCCAGACTGAAGTTGAACTGCTGATTAGGAATTACTGATAATGAGTTACTTACCTTTTCGTATGGTCTCTACCTTCTTATCACTACGGGTTTTTCTTCCATCTGGATTCCTGAGAGCTGGTTTTTCCTTCTTAGTGTCGAGTCTTTTCTCTACAGCTTTTACTGTAGCATCACTGCGAATCTTTCGTGCCATCGTGGCCTCCTATTAAGTTGCTTTGTATTAAGTATATGAACACAGTTAATTTGTCAATCTCAAAATGCCAGACCTAACCTTTAAACTCGTCCTCGTCACCAATGATGCCAGTCTCAAGCTTGCCGAAATCAAGCAGGAGGCGGAGTCCGCCCAGTCTGCAGTGGAGAAACCTGCTGCGGTTAAGATAACTGCGGAACAGGCTCTGGCTACCATTCGTGACGTCAAGATCGCAGTCGATGGTGTGATCCAAGTGATAGGTGGGCTGGTGCGTTCCATGAATAGTCTGTTGGATGCTTCACTTGGTCAGCGGCAGGCCATGACCCTGGCTTCTGTTGCCTTTGGCGATGCAGCCAGTGAGATGGGGAATTTCGCATCCTCGATGCAACAGGTCACCAACTTCGAAGATGATAAAATGCTGTCACTCATGGCTAAGCTGTCCCAGACTTTCAAGCTCAACAAGGATGAGATTCAACAGCTTGTGCCGGTACTACTGGACTTCACAGAAGCTAACAAAGCCACCGGGATGAGCGTGGAGTCTGCCTTTGATCTGATGGGAAGAGCCTTGAATGGGCATACCGAGATGTTGGGTCGCTATGGCATTGAACTGGATGATACCCGTCTCAAGACCGAAGGGGTATCCTATCTGGTCGAAAAGCTTGGAGAGGACTATGGCGGCACTGCCACCGCCCTGGCTGATCTCAGGCTGCAGAATGCCAATGCCTGGGGAGATATCCAGGAGACAGTGGGTGATATGCTCACCACTCTGATCAACCCTTTACTCAAAGGCTTGAAGCTGCTCATGGATGCCTATAACAGCCTGTCCCCGGTGATGAAGGGCTTCGTAGCCGGTATCGTGATCGCCATCCCCATTATCGGGGCGGTAACCACAGCGGTAACAGCCCTGACGGCAGCTTATCATGCTCTGCAGGTAGCCATGAACCCGGTAGCGGGGATCATCGGTATAGCTGTGGGGGCATTGTCTGCCTTGGGCTTTGGACTAGCTGCGGCATCGACTAAGACTGATGCTGTTACAGTTGCTCAGAGAAGCATGAAGGACGAGATCAAGGATGCTGAGCGTCAAGTATCGGTGGAAGCCGAGAAATTCAGTTTACTTGCTTCCCGGTTACTGGAATTGCGATCTGCTACTTCCTTAACTGCCACAGACAAGCGGGAGATGAAGAACGTCATCAAGTCTTTGAATGACAACTACTCGGAATATCTTGGCAATATCAACTTGGAGACAGCCGCCTACAATAACCTGGCAACCGCCCTGCGAGCGGCTTCCGAAGCACTGGTGCAGAAGAAGATCTCCGAGATCTATGGTGAGAGATACAATGCTCAGGTCCAGAGGGTAGCTGAACTGCAGATCGAACTGGATGAGAAGCGAGCCGAATACACTGCTGCCAATAACAGAATTAACCAGTTGAAGGCTTCTGTTGACTGGGAGTTCCTCACCAGTGATCGCAACGCTATGGGCTTCAATCCTGCATCCTACTTTGGTAATGATGGAGAATGGCTCAAGTTAGAGAGGACGATCAACTCGTTCGGTGCTTTATCGGGACGGTTGCAGGCCGCTAAATACGATCTCCAAGCTCTGGGTGATGCCTATCGCAAAGCCATGTTAGAAGTGCCTGATCTCACCTTTGATAATGGAGGGGGAGGCGGCAGTACTCCCGCTCCGGCACCCAGTCCGGCGGCTTCGGAAGCAGAATCCAGACGTAAGGAAGCCTTACGCTTGATGGAAGAACTTGCCCGATTAAGGCAAACAGAGACCGCTCGCATCGAAGCCGAATACCAGAGAAGGTTGGCTCTGATCAGGGAGTTCACTCAGGATGGCAGTGAAGCCGAACGTCAGGCCATCGAGAACCTGGATGCCTGGAAGACCCAACAGGATAATGAGCTTACTACCAAAGAGAAGGATGCCTACCAAGCCAGATATAAGGCTGAGATCGATTACTTCTCTAATCTTGAGAACTTGGGAGTCAACTCCTATGACGCTCTCAAGGCCAGCATGGAAGAGTATTATGCTTGGGCTCAACAGAATCTTCCGGAAAAGGAGCAGCAGCTTATCCAGGCTCAGATTGCCGAGGCCAATGACCGCAATGCCAAACTGCTCCAGGAACGTCAGGATGAAGAGAAAGCCAAACTGCAGGAACTGCAGGATATCCGGGACGAGTTCTATTCTCGTGATCTCGATAACATCGGTGACAGCTACAGCAAGCAGCTTCTGGAAGTGGATAAGTACTATGAGAAGATGAAAGCCAAACTCCTGGAAGCGGGCTATACTGAAGTGGAGATCGAACGGCAGAAGCAAGAGACTCTGAACACACTCAGAACGAACCATCAGCTTCAGGTAGCAAGTGGCATCTCCAAGATCTTCGGTGATCTTGCCTCTGCCCAGGATAAGGATACTGAGCGTGGCTTCAAGCTCTGGAAAGCCTCGGCTATGGCTCAGGGCTATGTGGATACCTTCTCTGCCGCCATCGGAGCCTATAAGTCAATGGTGGGCATTCCCGTAGTCGGACCCGGGCTGGCAGTAGCTGCTGCAGCGGCTGCGATGGCAGCCGGAATAGCCAACATCGCCCGGATCAGTGCAACCAAGTTTGAGAAAAAAGCTACTGGTGGACTTCTAACCGGACCTTCCCATAATCAGGGAGGCATCCTGATCGAGGCAGAAGGTGATGAATACGTCACTGCCAAGGATCGAGTCAAAGCCCTGGGCAGGAACCTCTTTGACTTCCTCAACTTCGCACCTTTGAATCAGGTGAAGCTTGCCTTTGCATCGATGCCTGTTCCCTCAGTGCCTATTCCAAGTAACGTGGGCGAATCTTATGCCGCTGGTGGCGCTATCTCTTCCGGAGGCGGTATGAATACCCTGATCGACCTGATTGCCGCACTGAAAGACGAGATTGTTTCACTCAAGCAAACTGTGATGGACTCCAAGCCCATCATCGAGGTCAATGTAGATCCTCTTTCCAATGATCCGGTTAAGGTCTCTGAGATAGCCGATACCGGCAAGATGATCAGGAGTGAGATCTGATGCCTAACCTCTTCAAGATCGACTTCATACAAGGCAAGACCGATGCTCCAGATTATAACCAGATCAAGCACAGCCTGATTGATACCGCTACCAATAGAGCTATCATCAGCCTGAGCATCTCAGCCGATAAGCTGCAGTCGGTCTCGAACTATACTCGAGAACCCAAGCGACTTGTCTTCGAGTGCTTTCCCACTGCCTGGATACAGGACAACATCCTCTCCGGTTCAAACGAGCATGAGCGCTACATCTCCCACTTTGAGGTCAAAGTCTATCGGGATAGCATCCTGTTCTTCTCCGGCATTATCGATACCTCGCAGCTATCCTTTGACGTATCCTCCGGCATCCTCAAGATCACCTGCTACGATAAGATCAAGCTGCTCTCTTTGTTCTCTGATCTCACACACTACTATTCGCTTACCTCTGGTTACCTGCCGATCTGGATACTGGGCTACTTCATTCAGGACATCGAGCAGAGGATACCCATCAACATCCCCTATAGTAACCAGTTCAACTTGCCGACCTTGAACATTAGTTCAGGCAATGCTCTGACTATCGCCCACATTGACTTCGATGATCTGGTTCAGTTTCCCAACCCCACCGGAGGCTGGACTTACAGCTATGACAACTCAGGATGGCCGGGTCCTTTCTGGGGTTATTTGATCGATACGATAGCCAATCGCATGAGCTTCGTCTTTGCCTATAAGAAGGTAATCAAGGCTACCTATCCCAGTCCTGCTACTACAAGGTATCAAGGCCGTTACCGTGGTCGTATATACAAGTTCTTCAACAACATCTGCCCGGTAGTGATCGAGTATGAAGAGAAGACCGATTGGGTGGAAGACCTGGCTTCTTTGGCTAATGCTCATAACGAGTTCATTGGCTTCTACCTGGAGAACGGCATCTCCGAGACAACCCTCTATAATAGCCTGGTCTCAGTGGGCTCTATCGATGGTCGCAGCTATGGTAGCAGTCAATACGTGAACCACTGGATCGAAGCTCACTTTCATGGCAATCTCTTCCCGGCCAAGCTGTTCCCGGGCAAAGCCTATGAGAACTACACTGATGAGCAGACCGATAACATCAAAGCCCTGCAGGCTATGCTCATGCTCTATAATGCCACCATATACACCAATCCAGCAGGACAGATCATCCTCAAGAACAAGGATGCCTATGCCAGTGCCGTCATAGACATAGATGCTGATGACGTGGTCGACTTCGTTACCAATCGGGGCAATCCTGAGAAACCTCAGATAAGCTCACTGGATATCCTGGCAGGGGACACCACTCAACTCCAGAGCTTAATCAAAGACTATCTGATCGACTTTCATGATTCCAAGTGGAGTTGTGATACTACCATTGATAGTCTCTCTAAATACAACCTCACTCTTCAGTCCAAGATACGCATCCAGAATCAGATCTATGCCATAACCGAACTGGAGCGCAACTACATAGATGATGAATACAAGGTGAAGGCATGGCTATTATAAAGGGCTTCAAGCTTATCCGTTGGGCTGATGACGGCATCTATTACTTCTTCTGTCCCAATGGGCAGATCGAATACATCCCCAATCAGAAGTATCGCATCGAGAAGAAGAACGCTTACGATCCTACCATCATCCATAGAAGGGAAGTCTATCGGGAGGACTCCTTTGATCTGGAAGCGGTGCTTGAGCCATCCGAGTACTATAGCCTGATGAGTTTCCTCCTCAGTCCCGGCAGGCTCTATCTGGAATATACAGCCTATAACACAATCAATAGCCAGTTCCCGGTTACAATAGCTCAGCTGCCTAAGTGTCCGGACGATCTGCATGAGTATACTACCAAGGTCAAGTTCAGTCTGGAATCGAGATACATCGGCTCTCCCGGCTACATCGACTTCGGCATCATAATTATCACCGACTTTGACGAGACGGTGATCGGTCAAACCTAAGAAACCACTACAGGAGCATACATGTACAAGTTCGCCATTGGCTATTATACAATGGAAGGCACAGAACGAAAGCCTCAATCGGGAGTGGATATCCGACTTCTCAGGCCCGGTCAATCCTGGGCAGAAGGCAAGCATCTGATCGAGACAACTCCCAACTCAGGATACTATGAGATCGGGATCGAAGATGAAGCCGACTGTGGTTTCTATGAGATCTGGGACAACGTAGGCAATACTCAAGGCCAGTTCAGTGGTAAGACCTGCACGATCGGGAAACTCGATGCCCGGGGACTGCAAAACGACTGTATCTATGGCAATCACATCTTGGATGGAGTGGTAACTGGAAGCAAGATAGCCAATGAAGCCATTGGCACAGAACACCTGCAAAATGGCCTATTATCACTATCCAAACTGCAATACGAGATTCAAGATCAGGATAAGGGAGTAGGAGACAACAGTCAAGCAAGCCCTGCAAAACTGACTGAAGATAAGATCATCACCCACACTCTGGATAAGGAGTATCAGGAGCTTCCGCATATCATCCTAACCAACCAGTGCGATGCCTTCCTCTACATAGCCGATACCAAGATCGAAGGGAACCTGGTGACAATCATGATCGGGATCAGCCAGGTCTATACCGCCATTGATCCGTTCTATAAGCTGATTGCCCTAGCTAAATGATGCCCAAGAGAGAAACCCGGTAGAACCGGGTTAATGTTAATCGTTAACGATCCGCTACTTCTTTTCAAGCCGGCAGATTAGTTCCGCCATCAAGTTGATCATTTCCTTGTAGTCACCGCATTCCCAAGCATCGTCTGCTCTGGTTTTGATCTCTTCCACCGTCATCTTCTCCGACTGCAGCCATGGGCCTCGGAACTGATTCCACCAGCTCTTGTAGTGAAACTCGTTAGCGTATGGATCATCCTGGGATGCTTGATTGGCTTCGATAATCTCTTCAATTGGCTGCTCTGAGCCATCGTCATGCACCAGAACTATCTGGCTGCCTGATTTTACCATCTCCTCCAGAGTTGCCTGCTCCTTGCGATTCTTGTTTTGCTTGGTCATCTTGATCTCCTTCTCGGTTACCCGACTGCTTAATATGGTTGCTACAAAGCACCCCTCGCACAGGTGGTCATGTCCTTTCCGCTCAATATGATAAGAAAGATCGAGGATATTCATGCTTGACATGGAGACATCCAATTCCGATTATGTCCCCAGCCTACAGACCCTACATAGAATGCCCTCCGAGACGTGGGAACACCGCCCGGTGTCTCCCACGTTTTTTGCGTAGGTTTTATCGAGAATTATTCTGTTCAGGTGGAATGCTATTGATCGATTTGCAAAAACGGTGATCAGATTTGCAGAAATGGTGATCAGAATCATTTGCAAAAACGGTGATCAAATTTGCAGAAACGGTGATCAGAATCATTTGCAAAAACGGTGATCAGATTTGCAGAAACGGTGATCAGAATCAGCCCCAAAAATGCCATTTGCAATTTTCAGTGATCAGATTTGCAGTTTTCAGTGATCAAATACAAGCATGCTGTCCTTGAAAAAAGATGATAGGTGTAGCATTTTTTGCTTGACATATTATTAACGAATTTGCATACTGTAAAAGTGTTAATGTTAGTGCCCTTAGACCTTAGGGATGTATATATTAACCAAATGTTTAGATGTTTAGGAAACTATTTAAAGGAGTTATGATGCAACAGACAAAAATGTATTTTCTCCTGCTGCTCTTTTCGATGATAGCACTGTGTGCATGGGCATCAGTGAGCGAATATTCGTTCGCTTCTACACTGGGAACTTTCACTGAAATAAGCGGTGGAACTATCTTGGGGACTGCAACCAACGATAATGAAAGCTTCAATGCTATCCCGTTGGGTTTCACTTTTACATATAACGGGGTGGACTACACTAATGTAAGTATCCAAACCAACGGCTTCCTGGCTATGGGTGCGGAAGTGCTTACCAGTAACGTCGCCATCAGTTCTGCCACCGGAACCAATAATATCGTGGCCGCTTTAAACCGTGATATCAAAAGCCGTGATACCGGCGAATTGATGTATTTGCTTTCCGGCACTGAGCCCAATAGGGTATTCACGGTGCAGTGGAAACACTATCGCCGCGCTCCTACCTCCGCTGCAAATGATGATTTTTCCTTCCAGATTAAGCTGCAGGAAAACGGAGATAAAGTTAGCTATGTGTATGGAGCTTTCACAACCGTAACCTCCGCGGCTGCAGCTGCCATCCAGGTAGGGCTGCGGGGTGATTCCAATGCAGATTTTAACAATCGGACTACAACCACCGACTGGAGTAACACCACGGCAGGAACTGCCAATAATAATTTCTGCACCATGAGCGCAACGGTTTTCCCTGCTAGCGGATTAACTTTTACATTTTCTCCACCAGCCATAGATGAAGTGCCACTTGCAGCGCAAAATCCAATCCCTGCTAATAATGCCACTAATGTGGCAATTGCAGCCAATTTAAGCTGGGTGTCCGGGGGTGGCGTGGTAGATGGATACAAGGTTTATCTGGGTACGGATAACCCACCAACCAACATAGTTAACGGCATCACTCAAACTGGTATTACCTACAATCCTGCTGATTTTGCCTACAACACAATTTATTACTGGCAGATTTTGCCTTTCAACACTTTTGGCGATGCCATAAACTGTCCGGTTTGGAGCTTTACCACTCTGGCCGACCCAACAGTAACAACCTTCCCCTATAACCAAAATTTTGATACAGTTACAGCCCCAGCCCTCCCCCTTGGCTGGACTACCATTAATGCCAATAACGATAGCTACACCTGGGAAACCTACGCAGGAAACAGTCAATCTGCCCCAAACAGCGCAAGAATGCGTTTTAATGCTACCCTGGCTATGAATGACTGGCTGCTGACGCCACCTATGCAGCTTACCCAAGATTCATATTACAAGGTTCGTTTCTACTACCGGGGAGCCACTTCGAACAATCCGGAAAAAATGGCACTTTATTGGGGAACACAACCTACTGAAGTGGCACTTACCAACCAGATGTTTGTGAATGAGAACATCACCAATATTACCTACACGTACGTAGAAGCCATTATGCAGGCCCCTTCAGACGGGATATATTATTTTGGCTTCAAGGGCTATAGCGATATGGATATGTTCTATATCTATCTGGATACAGTGTCCATCTCAGTATGGGTGGAAGTGCTGAATCCGCCTACAAATCTGGCTGCCGCTATTACAGGGCACGACGTTCATTTAACTTGGAATGCGCCTATTATTTCCCGCAGTTTATTAGGTTATAAAGTATATCGCAATAACAGCTTGATCGGCACTGTGAGCTATCCAGACACACTTTATTATGACGATATAGCTGTGGCTTCCGGTCTTTATAGTTATAGTGTATCTGCATTTTATACATCTGGGGAATCTGTGCCGGCCGGCCCCATCCTTGCAGACGTAGATCCAATCATCCCTCCGCCCACCAATCTCACTGCCACGGTGGTGGAGCGAAATGTAGTGCTAAATTGGACAAATCCGGAAGGAGATTGGATTACCTGGTGCAATATGGCTACAGGGAATTCTGTGGGAACAGGTGCTGCTACCGTTTTTGACGTGGCTCACCGCTGGACTCAAGATGATCTTGCTCCTTATGCGGGTCGATCGCTTTCCAGAATTGAATTTATCCCTGTATTTGCCAGCTGCACTTACACGGTAAAAATCTGGACTGGCGGCTCTGCCACGGACGCTGGAACTTTGGTTCATTCACAAGTAGTAGCCTCGCCTGTGATGAATGAATGGAACACAGTGTATCTTACTGCCCTAATTCCTATTCCCACTGCCGGCGATATGTATTATGGCTATGAAGTAAACACCACAGGTGGCTATCCTGCCGGAGCGGATAGTGGCCCGCCCATCGAAGGAAAAGGCAACATGATGTATTTTGGGGGAGCTTGGACTACGCTTACTACCGTTGCTCCCACCTTAACTTATAACTGGTCTATCCGTGCCTTCACGCAAATTACTGCTCCTGCCTTTAGTAGCCTTAGGCCAATAGTTAGCCACGTTAATTATCACCTGGACACCCAAGCACTTGCCTTAAACCACTATACTCCTGCAGCTCCCGAAAGAGTGGTTATTGGCTATAAAATCTATCGTGACAGCGCGCTGATTGCCACTATAAATAGTGAGGAGATAGTTACCTATACAGATGCTTCCCTGCCCAATGCCACATACAATTATGGGGTTACGTCGTTTGCACCCACTGGTGAATCGGCTCCTTCCACGATTGAAGTAGTGGTTAATTTCCAATTAGCTCCTATGTTTTTCTCCGATGGCTTTGAGGATTATCCCGATTTTACCACCACTTTTGCGCCTTGGACGCTTAGAGACCAGGATCATTCCAACACCTTTGGCATGACTGGCGTTACCTTCCCCGGCTCCGGAGCTGCCATGGCATACATGGTTTTCAATCCTTCGGCCACAACTCCCCCAATTACAAGCGTTACGCCACATGAGGGTGCCAAGATGGCTGCTTCCTTTGGAGCCACTACTCCTCCCAACAACGATTGGCTGGTTACACCCAAAGTGCATTTGGGAACCGGTAGCGCGATCAAGTTCTTTGCCAAATCACATACCGGCAGCTTTGGACTGGAGAGATTCAGAGTTGGGGTGAGCACGCTTCCTTCCGTAATAATTCAGGGCTTTACCTATATCTCCGACAATGATTATGTGGAAGCACCGGTAAACTGGACTGAATACGTATATGACCTTTCAGCCTACGATGGACAGAATATCTTTATTGGAATCCGCTGCGTTTCTGATAGTGCCTTTGTCTTCTACGTGGATGATTTTTCCATCCACTCCGTAGGGGGTAATGTGGTAGCTAACGACGATCCCACTACACCGGTATTGCAAAATGCCCTGTTTGGAAACTATCCCAACCCCTTTAACCCTGAAACAACCATCAAATTCAGCACCGCGGAGACTGGACCTGTTTCCATAGATATCTACAATGTAAAAGGCCAATTGGTAAAACGCCTGGTTGATGAAACTAAGGCTGCCGGTTCTCACTCCTTGGTTTATGACGGCACCGATAACAATGGACGCCTCGTTGCCAGTGGTGTTTACTACTACAAGATGCAAGCTGGCAAATATAGCTCCACCCGTAAAATGATTCTGATGAAATAGGTTAACGGGTTAGCAGGTTAACAGGTTAGCGGGTTATAATGAAAGCCCCGGGTGTGAAGCCCGGGGCTTTTGTTGTGTGGACTTTGTGGACAAAGTGGACAGTGTTGACAATTGCACAATTGGCTGATAATGAGATGGGTCAAGTGTATTTTGCTCTTCTCCATTATTAGTTCTATCCTCCATCCATGCTACCATTGTCATATCATTCCCATATCATTCCCAATAATATTGAGAATGATATGGGAATGATATGGGAATGGTAGCATGTCAGGACTTCTTTCAGTCCATCGGCGCAGAAAGCATTCTGGGCAAACAAAAAAATACCCCCGCGAACGGGGGTACAGTTAATTGTTCTGTATGTGTATTTTATTCCTTTTGTACTATTCCACCTGTTGCCAGCGGAAGAGCAGATGTGTTTATATTTCTACTTGTGAATGTTCTGGTTCCTCTGGTTGGAAGTGCTTCGCTATCTGCATAGACTTTGAAGAACTTCATGTCTTCAACACCGGTATAGACGTAGCTATTAGTGATAGGGCTGCCAAGCAGTGTCCATGCTCCATAAGGGTCATTCGCACCATAAACCATATAGTGATTTGCGGTTGGATCGCTTGCCCAATTAAGAGTAGGAGAACCACCATCGTTTATGATAGTTAAGGCAGGAGCAGCAGGGATTGCTGCACCGGTAGCTTCATAGGCTCTGATTAACCAGTCATTGGCATAGGCGTAGAGTTCACCATCTAACCACACATACGAAGTACCGCGTTTGTAGAGGTTGCTCATTATGAAGTTTGTTCCGCCTCCAACACCCTCATAAGATACCATGAAATACGGGGTTGTAATCTGAATGTTGTATGCAGACAGATCAGTTATTTGAGTAGATCCGTTAAATGTTATAGCGATAGGAGCGATGAGATCTACAAGTTCACTTCCGTCATAACTGTAAACATGAATACTTCCTCCAAAAGTGGAACGACCTCTGCCAGAAACTGATGAAAGTTGCATAGCTTGAGAAGTTCCAAAGAAGGGATTAGTAAACATAACTGACGGACCAAAAGCACTTCCATAACCCGAATAAAACAATCCGGAAGCACCAAAATGCGATACCCAGACGGGATCAGCAACCATGAAGCTATAATTGGCTGATGTAAGCATATTATTTAAGCTATCCCATGCTTCGATCTTGTAGGTAACGGTGGTTTCCAATGCCTGAGCAGGAATTGAGGCATGGTAGGTGGGAGCAGTACCAAGGGTCATGGGGATGGCAGCACTCCAAGATGTTCCAGCATCTGTGGAGTAATATACATTAGCTCCACCAATTGGATTGTTCCAGATAGTATCATCTACAATATTTGCACTTAGAGGATAGCTAAGATCCTCGCGGGGAGTGCTGATAATCGGCAGATGTGTTAAAGTGGGAGGCATTGTATCCACAAGATAGTTTGTTACATCGACATCATCCACAAACCACGTATCGGCATCATATCCTTTGTAATTAAACGCCAAATATACGATTTGACCTGCATAGGCGTTAAGGTTGAGGGATACTTTTGCCCACGCATTGGCTGTGGCATTCTGAGACCAGAGTTCCACCCAGCCCGGATCTGTGGGATCGTTATTGGAGTTGATCTTCACTCCATTGTACACCATCCATGCAGGTATATAGCAGTAATTCCAGAATGAAAACACTGAGGTACCGGTAGCTGGAATCTGCACCGGAGGTGTGATTAACCAACCGTTCTGCCCGGGATCCGGAACCTCAGCACTATAATCATGAAATGCTGATTGGGTTCCACCATGGACGTAAGTAGCTCCATCTGTTGCATACCACACATCCCAGTTTATGCCACCAGTATCAGCATCTATATCAGCTTCTGTCCAGTTGGCAGGCGGGAAAGTGGCTCCTTCAAAACCTTCATTCCAGGGGAAGGTGGTGATAACTTCAGCAGCCGAAACAGTGTCAAACCTCCAGATTTCGCTGTAGGCATTGGGCTGATCGGTTATACTGGCAACCACCGTCCAATACCATGTCTGACCTGCGGCCATCGTGAAATCCGGAATGTTATTGGAATTGCAGGAAGAAGAGAGATAGTATAATGAATCTGCGGGATTATACACCGGCACTATCTCCAGTGAATAGCTTGGTGCAAAGAAATCTCCGGGGGCCAGATTAGCGTCATCCGCATCGATGCCAATGGTATAGTAACCCGGGAAAGCCCCCAACGATGATACTGCCCAGTCGAAGATGAAACCGGTGTAGGGCAGATCTTCCTGACCATTGGTTGGATAAACCAGGTTCGGAGGAGCGGGAGCTGCACTTACGGAGAAAATCTGAAAGTCGTCTATCTGCAGCGGAGTTCCAACTGGTGTGTTATCATTGGACTGGAAATACCAACGGAATTTCACCGTTTGACCTTCCAGATCTGTGAGATCACCATCCAAAGTGTAGCTGGCTATCATCGAGGCCCAAGTGTCCGGGCATCCAGAATATACATAGTTCATACCATCTGGATCATCGTAAGGGTTACTCATGTAATGCCAAGCTCCAGTGTGATAGATTTCCCAACCAAAGTAATCAACATCCGGGAAGACGCCAGAATCTGCGTAACTCCCTTTCAATTGGAAGTCTGCCGAGATTTGGGTAGCCCCGGTAGGAAGGACAATTTCCGGGCTTTCCAAGTAGTTCAGCATATTTATTGCATAGGTACCTGCACTATTCATGGACGACATGATATGGGTAGGTGAAGGTGCTCCTGCATCAGTAGCCAGATGCCAGAAATCACCTGCAGTGGGAACCAGGCTGCTCCAGCTCATTTGGCCGTCCAGGACACCGTTATTTGCGTAGGTTCCAAAGGCTATGTCATCCACCATAGCACCAAACATTTCTGGTTGTTCAGCAGTGCTATAGGCAGGGTCGGATGCAAAGGCGAAGCGAATCTTGACACTTGCGGTGCCGGCTACCAGGTAGCTGGAAAGATCCGCCGTTACAAGCGTCCAGGGGTGAATACCGCCCCAGGCAGCAATACCTTCGCCTTCGCCATGCTCGCTTCCAAAAGCGTAGGAGCAAGCCATGTCATAAGGCAGGCTCAACGCTGTGGTGGGAATCACTTCCCAGGAAAGACCATTATTTACCGAGATCCGGACATTGAAGGAATCCCAGCCATCATAGGGCGCAGTTGCCCCAGCGGTACCTTCTACGTTCAGCTTCATATAGAAGCTCAGATTGCTATTTCCGGTGGTGATGGTGCTGGCAGGAGTATCCAATACCAGATATTGGTGATTGTAATAGCCACCGATATCCGGAGGCTCTGCCAGATCTGGATCGCCCATCCACCAGCAGGGTGCTGCTAATGATCCGTCGTCGGCATAAATATGCCAATCGTTGGGAGAAACGGCACCATCATAGTGAGTCCAACCTGTTGCACCGGTTTCGAAATCCTCGGTGTAGAAAATATCCCGGGTTGGAAATTTCGGCTGAGTAATCTTGCTATTTTCCTGAGGCAAAGCTTTTGTAACGCCTGCCATTAAACCGGCGATGATAAACAGCATCGCCAAAAGGAATAAGAATTTCTTCATAATTTACTCCAGAAATTGTTATTAGTTTTTTTGTTTCAACTCTTAAAAAGGCAAAAAGCCGGTTATCCTCCTCCGGGAATTGGAAAAGGTTTTCCGGCTCTTTGAACTGATTTTGAAGATATAAATGAACTGCGGTTTCTGCTAAACAAATCCAATCCAGCAATCTTGATATAATGTGCGATGATTATTTCAAACAAGCTGTTATTGGAGTGTTTTTGCCTAAAACCATTATTAGACGGGGATTTTTGTAGTTTGTCGAAATAGTAGGAGAGTGTAAACGGATCTCTTTGCTCGCGCCATAAACGGTGTTTTTTTTCTGAATATACATCCGGCCATACTTCTCGTTTCATCAAACTCCCAGTGGCTATTCCGCAAAAAAACTAAACAAACTCCATGCAAACAAACGAGCTCCTGTTTGGATAGAATATCCTGCTCGTGTTGTAAATAGAAAACATAAACCACTTTCCAAAGAAAGCAAATCTACTTTTTCACTTTTATAAGAGCCTGTGATCTTTGTCAAGGTTTTTTTGTGATCGCTTCATTTTTCTCCTCAGAGAAAGCGCGAAGTTCTATCAGTCTATACTAAATTGCGTTTAGATCAACTAATTATGTGGCGAATCGGACTGCTGCACTTTGTCTGGATTTAACAGCAAAGCACTGCTTTAAACCTCTTGACCTTCCAACTTCATTTTTTTACGATTATTTAGCAGTCCATATTCTTAAACTGGATAGATGGGAGTAAAATCTGGTATTTTTTTTTTGGCCGGGTTTATGCGACAAGCAAGGCCCGAAGAATAAATCCTTGACGAAATAATATCTGCACAAAAAATGTCATCTCATCAGGAATAAACAATCCGGGAGATGGTATGTGTAAAGCTACAATTGTAGAATACTCGCCTCAGTATGCAAAAGCGGTAGCCGAAATGTGGAACCACAGCAGTGAAGGCTGGAACGGAAGGGTGTTTAATGAAAGCGAAGCAAAAGTGCTGCGGGATGAAGCCTGCGTCAGCTATCTGAATTTGTATCTGGCTGTGGAAGAGGAAAAAGTTTTAGGCTATGCCAAGCTAACCAAATATGCCGAAGAAAATGGAGTTGCCTACATAGAGTTATTATCCGTTTTGCCTTCTCATCACGGCAAAGGGATTGGCCGAGACCTGGTGAAACAATGCGTGCTGAGGGCTGCTGAACTTGGCTTTGGGAGAATTGATCTTTTTACCTGGGAAGGAAATACAAAAGCAGTTCCTCTGTATAAAAAATGCGGTTTCTTTTGGGAAAAGATGGAAAACCAGTCAACCCACCTGATGAACTTTCTTCCAGGGCTGCTAAGCAACGAATTGCTGAAACCGTACAGGGATTATTTCGATTGGTATCATGACAGCAAACGGGAGCTGAAAACCGAACCCGATGGCAGAAACGCAAACGGATTTGATCTGTATGACTATCTGTGGGAGAAAGACGGCAAATCCCTGGCGGTTAGCTTTGAGCGTTTTGGCAGAGGGATTGTAGCCATCAGCACCAATGATTATAGTATCAGAATTACCACCCCCACTGCCAAACCTGTGTTTGGTCAGGAATACCCAGTTCTGTATCAACTGGAAAACCTTAGCGGTAAAGAAATGCAGATAGAGGTGGAAGGCATGGACGATGGAGTGATTAAACATAGTTTTCAGCATCGGCAAAACTTGATCGACAAGGTTGATTTAGAAGCCAAATTCTACATTGAACCCCTTTCCCGCGAGCTTACAGAATGGGAATGTTGCCCTTGTGTGAAATCTATGCTTAAGCTTGATGGGAAGGAACTGCCTTTGAGTATTGGTTTAAAAGTTCAATATCCTCTTTCTGCATCTTTGCGGACTGTTGATAGCGTGTTTTTCCCCAAGCGCAATTATAAAATGTATTTAAATTTGCACAATCACTTCCCCTGCGCCTGCTCTTATCGCATAGAGATACCGCAAGACATGCATCTGTTACTATTAAAGAACACTTTTGAGATCTTGCTGCCGGCAAATGAGAAAGGCTTTATTGAGCTGGAGTTTGAACTAAAACAAGCCTATGTGTATTATCCGGTTTTGCAGGTAACTGCCACACCCGAAAATGGGAGAGAACTGAAGTTTACCACAAATTGCTGCTATGTTTTTCCTGTTCTGGGCACTCGGCACGGCTTGGACATGCCTGAAATGCTACAAATAGTAAACGGATTTAACCAATTCTATTTGGGTAAAATCGGCACCAAGAATTATGTTTATACAGGGCGGATTTTGGGAGAAAGCATCCGAATGCTGGCTCCACAGGTCGGCAAACCCTATTCGGAAGAATTTGAAAACGAGCTTGCCTACGAAACGATTATAGACGAAACCCCCAACTGCATTCAAGCGACCTTAAAATACCGCTCCAGGGACTTGCCGGGAGTAGATTATGGCTGCATCTACAGGCTTTATGACAGCGGTTTGATAGATTGGACAGCAACGGTTTATGCCCTACCGGAAAGCACTGAGGACATGTGGGCAAAGTTCCGCTTTTTTATGAAAACTTCCCAACTGGCCTTTATGCACAGAGGCAAACTGAGGCAAATAGAAACCGATATTCACGATTTGGGAACCTCTGATTTGCCCGAAGATTGCCCGGAAGAGAACTGGCTGTTTGGCAAAGATGACGATAGCTGCACCGCCCTTATCTGGCATCCGGATTCCTGTATAAACCCCGAAAAGTATTGGCTGGCTTGGGAGATTAATCTTAGCGAGCTGATGAAAACAGAGCACAAAACCGCCGAGCCAGTCCAGATTCATCTGGATGTATTCAAAAATCCCTGGCAAACCCGTAATGCTGCTTTGGGACGCAAACCCATGAAGCCGATACAACCTACCCTGGAGCTGACAATTAATCAAGGCAATCCCTTCTTAGAGCTTCCCTGTTATGCCGAGTTAATTCAAATCCTGGATATTGAATTTAACGGAAAATACAGCTTGGAATCCACTTGTATGGACAATCCGGAAATCCAATTGATGCAGAAGCTTGAGAATAACACCCGCAAAGTTAGCTGGGAACTTACTAAAAAACCAACTAATGCCTTGGAGCTTATCTCTTGCACGGCAGATTTGCCATATACCGTTCTGGAACGAAAACAACTAATGCTGAACAGCCTGGGTGAAATATCACATAGTGTGAAGGATAATCTTTACTCCATTGATAATGGTTGTTTGCATATCACTGCAAGCACTGATGCGCGGCTTCCGGGTTTGATCTCTTTGGCTCACAATGGGGTTGAATGGCTGGAAAATAACTATCCCGATTATCCTCCCAAAAGCTTTTTTAATCCCTACCAGGGTGGATTGTCTCTAAAACCATCGCAGATAAGCCTGACTGCTATGCTGCAAGAGAGTCACAAGGTAGAAATAACCAGTCTGTTCGATCAGTTTGGCAACCGCTGGGATGGCCTGGCAATCCTTACGACAATTAACAACTATGCTCCCTTGAAGGGATTTGCCTATCGGCAATACTATGTTATGAGACCCGGAGTGCCTGTGATGGCAGTTTTGGGTGAAGTTGTGGCCCAGGCAGGTCGTGCCCAGTATTACTCCATGCTGCTCACACTTTGTAAACAGCATCAAGAAGGTGAAGCAGATGGCACATTTCTGATTCCTACTGCTAATGATGGTTGGCAAGTTATAAGACAAACCTCGGAGCAAACGCAGATTGATGATTCGTATAGTTGCCTGGCGATGCAGATTAAAGAAGCAAAAGCCTATTTGCAACTGACCGGATTGGGAAAACCTTGGGGAATGATTTATATGGATCCTGCCCTGGCAATGATTATGATGAACATACACACAGACATGGTTACAGCCGTGCCAGCCAAAACCAAACCGTTGTTCATGATCTTTGGTGAAGAGCTTTACAAAAAGGAATGGCTTAACCAACTAATAAGCGTTACATTTGGCGAAAAGTAGGTAGAGATTTTAGAAGGAATGCAATTAATAAATATATTTAAGCCAAATAGGGGTAAGGGAGCCTTTCATTACAGAGATATCCTCCCTCCGAACCATCCATGCGGCTCTCCAGAAAGCAGGTGGCTTATTTAAAGTTTCAATTCTATGAAGAAATATTTCTTGACGGATTATAAGAATTAATAACACTTGCTCTCGGCAGTTGAATTGAGAGTCCATAATCATCTTGGCACGTTGCCACAAATGATTTTCCATGGACATCAGGAGAAAGATATGGCTATGATAGCTGCATTAGGAGAGCGTTTGAGGATCGGGAAGAGGGATGTAGTGCTAACCAACAGCTATAATGTCATTAATGTGCTATCATCTTATTGTCCAATTTCTTACTCCATTATTCTGGACAACATTACAATTGCATCTCAAACAAATAACAACATTGTGGATCCTTTAACTTGCAGGTTATTCTTTCAGGATTGGTCTGCAATATTCACAACAAACCAGGGAGGATAGATGAAATCTGCTTTTTTTATCATTAGTATTATGCTGTGCTTCAGCATATTAAGCGCAAAAGATCTCTTCGGGACGGATTTGGCTACCAATTCCGCCGTCAATAGCAAACATGAAATGCCTGCTTTTAACCAGGCAGATAAATCGAAAGCACATCCTCTTCCCATCGATCCTCCGGAGAATCTGCAAGCGGCGGTTAATGGCAGCAATGTAGAGCTTACTTGGGATGAACCCGGTTCAGGAGGCAGCGGACAGCCTGGATGGCTTAGCTATTGCGGAGAAAACACCAATGGCATAGGGACGGGAGCTGTTTTTGATTTTGATGTAGCTGCCAAATGGGATGCCTCTGGCGCAGTTAACAGTATCAGCCCCTATGTGGGAATGAATATTACCAAGATCAAATTTTTCCCGAATGAAAACAATTGCAGTTATGCGGTTCGCATCTGGAGCGGAACTGCCAATACTTTGGTGGTAGATCAGGCCTGCACACCCACGATCTATGCCTGGAACGAGATTGTCCTCTCCGTTCCCTATACCATTCCCGCAGGGCTGCAACTGATGGCAGGCTTCCGCTGCAACGCCCAATCAGGTTATCCCGCGGGTTGCGATGCCGGACCCCAGGTAGATGGCTATGGGAACTTGATACGCTACCAAGGCACGTGGACCACGCTTAGTGCTATATCCTCCACGTTCACCTATAACTGGAATATCCGGGTGTATGTGGCAGATGCGGACGGACGTGAGTATGAGCTTAGTTACCTTCCCCTGGAAAACAACCAGGGCTTATCTTCATCCCTGCTTTCTTGTGGTTTACCACGCCAGACACGGGAGATTTCAGCTTACAATATCTACCGCGATGGGGCCTTGCTCTCTGTGGTATCCGGCACAACCTTGAATTATATGGACAATAACGTCCCCGGAGGACTTAATAGCTATTACGTTACTGCGATGTATGCAACCGTGGAATCCAATGGGTCTAATAGTGTAACTGCCTTTGTAATGCCGCCTTCGCATGTGGAACTGCTACACGATGATGGAACTTCTGAACAGGGCTATTCTGTTGGTACAACCAGACAAATAGCTGTGAAATACATGTATCCCGACTCGTTAGCCATAAGATGGATAAAAGTGTTTGTGCACACCGCGGGCAGTTCAGGGATCATTGTGCGAGTATTTAATGATGACGGCACCAATGGCATGCCTGGAACTCAAATATATCAAAATCTATACCCCGTTGCTTCGGTAGTTACGGGGTGGAATTATATCCCCCTACCTCAAGGTGTGGTGGTGGAGGATGGTTCCTTCTATGTGGCAATCCTTGAAACGACACTCTCTTCCCATATCGGCTTGGACACCAGTTCCAACGGTTTCAGCTACAAAAAAGTGTCCACTGTCTGGGAACCGGTAACGGAAGGGGAAATAATGATCAGGCCGATCATATATTCCACAATGGCCGGTTCGCAAAGCGTTTCTCTGGTTTCGGGCTGGAATCTGGTATCTCTGAATGTGTCGCCCGTTGATCACGATATTTCAACCCTTTTCTCCGATATTTCCGGAAGCTTGCAGCAGATCAAGGGAACAGAGGGAGTTTATATCGCTGACAATCCCTATTCTACGCTTTCTTCGCTTGCAGACGGCAAGGCTTATAGCATCCTGATGAGTGCTCCCTGTATGTGGACGGTTTTGGGTTTGCCAATTCCCGTTAATACGGCTCTACTTCTGGACGATGGTTGGAATTTGACGGCTTATCTGCCTCAAAGTGCCATGCCTGTGGAAACCGCAATAAATTCCATTAATGGTTGGTTGCAGCAGGTGAAAGGCAGCGATGGAGTGTTTATTCCGGATAATCCCTATTCCACACTAACTACAATGTATCCAGGCAAGGGCTACTGGATCAAAATTAGTGGTGCTCACACACTCACCTATCCCTTATCCAGGGATCCGGCTTCAAAACTCCAGAACTCCAGCACCCCAGAACAACAGCACTCCACAACTCCAGCACTTCTATCATCCAGTATGACCGTTTTGGCAAGATGCGCCGCAGCAGTTGCTGGGAATATCTTATTGGCGAGGGTTAATGGCGAATTAAGGGGCAGGGAACACTTTGTCGCACCGGAAGGCTTTGCTGCTGCTCTTATCCAGATTTACACGGAAACAAGTGGTGAGGGAATTGCCTTTAGCATCCTGAAAACCGATGGCAGCGAGATTCCTCTGGCAACCACACTCAGCAGCGAACCTCATACAATCCTGGGCAATTATCCGGAGTTTATCTGCCTGGAACCACAGGCCTTAAGCGGTGATGAGCCGCTCCCAGCAGTTACCGCCCTGCTTGGCTGCTATCCAAATCCATTTTTAGATAACATCAATATCGCCTATGAAATCGAAAAAATTAAGACTCCGGTGGCAATTGAGATATATAACCTCAAGGGTCAATTGGTAAAGAGCCTGGTAAATGAAAACCATGCCAAGGGAAGCTATCAAACTTCCTGGGATGGCAGAGACAGCCAAGGCCGCCAGGTGGCTTCCGGAATATATTACATCTGTATGAACGCCGGAGACTACCGGAAAACCATGAAGGTGTTACTAACAAAATAAATTTTCATCTCCTCTGGAGTAACAAACTCTGGCAGGGGACAAAGGAGCAAAGAAAATGAAGCATGCACTTATTATCACCGCCCTCCTCTTGAGTATGGTTTTTTCACTGATTGCCAATGATATACCCGATCCGGGAAGAGCTCTGCCAAGCCTTGATCTGCCTCAGGGGAAGCTAATCAGTCCGCCCCGGACTCCTCCCTCATTCACTTTCTCGCGTAATCCCGTCTCTCTCATGACCTCCTACTATGATTACATGATAGGAAGCTACAATGGCTTGCCCTTAAGAGTGATCCCACAAATCGCCGGAGGGGGTTACTTTATGACCTATCACGGTAAGCGCACCCCTACTGCCATCAGAAGAGTATTTCACGCCTATTTGGATAATAATGGCAATGTGATTAACAACAATGAAATTTCTCCTACCTATATCAATGAAGGTTATCCCACGCTTGCAGTGGATCCAGTCTCCGGCAAGCCCCTCTATGCCTGGCATTGCAATATTGATACAGATGCACTATATGAAGATATTCTGACCTCCGATGCTTTCATTGCGGGAATCGCGGGTTTGTTCAACGATAATGTAACCATTCAGAATGCGCCAATAACGATCACGCCAACTAATTACCCGGCAACCAGTGATAATGAATTTATCTGGCCTACCGCGGTGATCGGTCCTTCACCCGTTGCCGGTAAACGCCGCGTTTATGTGGTGATGCGCAATAGCGTAACTCACTCCTATGGTCCCAGCGAAAACCCTTACATCCGCTTTGCAGATTTTAATGCCGACGATATTGAGGGAGGAATACCTTTGGTTTGGAATACCTCCAATTTCACTATTCCGGAAATGGATAACTGGAATCATGCCCCTGAATGGAGGCGTCCCTTCCATGCTATTGCAGTAGATAATGCCGGAAATCTCTATTATAGTGGATATCATTTTGCCACTATGGCAGACGGAACCACCTACATCCCGGAAGCCGACCTAGATATATTCAAATGCCCCAATTACGGTCAGGGAACCTGGAGCAGGATCAGCAGCTTCAGCAATCTACCCTCCTGGAATCCACCTGAGGCACCCGGCTCTACGGTTGGATATTTCAAAGACGGTAATAATATCCCCTATACTGATGATGAACTATATTGGGTGATCGCCAATTCCAGCCACCTGAATGCCACTGTGGATAACAACGGCAAGCTTCACGTCCCGGCCACTTGGGAGCTGCGTAATGTGGAAGGCGTTTATTACCCTGATTTACAATTTATCAAGGAATTCGTCTTTAATCCTGCCACTTCCCAGTTTAGCATCAAAGATATTTATCCTCAGAGACATCCCGACAATACTAATGATCAATACTACCAACCCTGGGATTCCGTTGCCCCCTGGGGAGCAGTGGATAGCTATCTGCCAGATGGGTCAGGCGGTTTCTACCCGGAAATGGTAAACGACTGGCCTTACCCCTATTGGGATGAAACTGCTCATGGCGATGCTATGATGTTTCATTACAATAATACCAAGGTAACCGAAAGTAATGGCGAGGGAATGATGGCTGTTGTATGGCAGAATTCTCTTCGTTCCCGTTTATATAACCACGATAGCGATACGGATTATGCTGCCTATGCCAATTCCCCGGAGATATTTATCGCTGTTTCACCCGACAATGGCAATACTTGGAGCGAACCCATTATTTTGAACAACGTTACTACTCCCCAATTTGCCAATCTGAAGCCAATGTGGGTGTATCCTGCAGATAAGGTGAAATACATGGGAATGCAGGGAAATCAGAAGATCGGTAAACTGGGCCTGATGTTCTATAATGACTATACTTGGGGTTCAAATGTGATTACTCCATCCGTGCATCCCACAAACGATGGCGGCCAAGTGATGTTTGCCGAACTGCAAATCGTATTTCCTCTTAGCGGACCTGCACCCACAGATCCCTTTGGAACCCCGGTAGTTCTAAGCGGTAGTATGGCGGTTGTGGCTGGGATATTAATCGAAGGTCAGATGGCTGCTGCCGGTGATATGCTGGCTGCTTTTGTGGATGTGAATGGCACTCCGCAACTGCGAGGGAAGCAGCAAGTGGTTTTGAATAATAATATCGCTGGTTGCCTGATCCAAGTATTCACCGAAACTAATGGAGAAATTGTATATTTCAAGCTTTGGGATGCCAGCACCAATGAAGTGCTTAGCATAGCCGAAACGCTGCCAAGTCAGGTGAATGGGACCGTGGGTACCTGGCCGGATAACCTCTTCTGGCTTCATGCCGGAGCAGCCTGGAACCAAAACATCAGCTTGCAGCCGGGATGGAACATGGTTTCTTTGAATGTTCATCCGGCTAATACGGCCATCTCCAGCATCATGGCAGGGATCCTGAACGATGTTATCATGGTAAAATCCCCCGAGGGTGTATATGTTCCCAATAATCCCTATAATACCTTGTCCAACCTGAGTGACGGCAAAGGCTACTTCGTTAAGCTGAATAATCCCCGCACCCTTACGGTTGTGGGCATGCCTCTTGATCCCATTGCTCCCATCCCTCTGCTTTCCGGATGGAACTTGGTTGGCTTCACTCCTCAAGTGGCTATCCCCGTGGAAATGGCATTAAACTCCATCGAAGCATACATAGAACAGGTGAAAGGCGTGGAGGGAGTGTATATTCCCGATAATCCCTACAATACCTTAACCACGCTCAGCCCGGGCAGGTCATATTGGATAGACATGAATCAGGCTGCTCCCCTTGTATATAATGTTCCGGTTCGGGAGGCTTATTTACCGCAGGAACTGCCCATCTGCTCCACCTGGGGAACACCTGTAATCAAAACCAATAGCCAGGTTATACTCTGTGAATTGGGTGATTATGCCGCTTCCGGAGACCAGCTTGCTGCCTTTGTAAATGGGGAATTGCGAGGTCTAAGCCCCATTAGAGAAGCGGAAGGACGCATAGGATCTTACCTACAGGTATTTACTGATGTGCCGGATGAGACTATCAGCTTCAAGCTCATCAAAACCGGAAGCGCAATATCCATAGAGCTAAGCCCCGCTATACAAAGTATCCCCGGCACCAATACCGGAGATTATCGCATTGGTTCATATTACCAGCTTAGTAAAGTTGATAATGAAACTCCTGGCTTGCCTACTGCTTTAATCAATGCCTATCCCAATCCCTTCAATAGCACAACCTCCATTAGTTTGAGAGTGGAAAAGAACAATACCCCCCTCAAGCTGGAGATCTACAACCTGAAAGGCCAGAAGGTAAAAACCCTCTTTAGCGGTCCCATGGTTGCAGGAACCCAAAGCATAGCCTGGAATGGCCTTAATGAAAATGGTCAGCACGTAGCCACAGGAGTATATTTCTGCCGTTTAAGCAGTAGCGGCCAAACTCAAAACATCAAACTCATGATCCTGAAGTAGAAAGGGAAAACAGTATGAAAACCAAATGCATTATTATCGCAATCATGCTCCTGGCATGCAGTTTGGCCTTTGCAACCGATCCCTGGGGCACTCCTGAAGTGCTTACCGGAAGTATGACGGTTATGTCTCAAGTTAGCATCAACGGAGAACCAGCGGTTACCGGAGATGTTGTGGCAGCCTTTGTTTCCATAGGCGGAGTCCCCATCCTCAGGGGAAAGGCAACGGTTATGGTTGTTGGTGCCGTAGCAGGGTGTTTCATTCAGATATACACAGAGACAAACGGCGATACCGTAGCTTTAAAAGTATGGGACGATAGTGCCGGCATTGCCTATGATGTATCGCAAACCCTCGTGTCTGAAATAAACGGTATTGTCGGCACTTACCCCGATAACCTATATCAAATTTCCGCAGGACAAGTGATGGTGCCCGATCCCTGGCCAGCACCTATAATTCTACCCGGTAGTATGACCGTGATGGCGCAAGTGGCTGTCGATAGTGTTGCTGCCACCACGGGAGACATCCTGGCTGCCATTGTAAACGTTGGTGGTGAGGATCAACTGCGGGGCAGAGGTAATATCATAGTTAATAATGGCATAGCCGGATGTTTGCTGCAGGTATTCACCGAGACCAATGGAGAAACTGTCAGCTTCAAAGTATGGGATTACAGTGCTCAGCAGATGTTCACCGCCAGCCAAACCGTTCTCACGATTGAGGAAGGAGTAGTTGGTTCCTGGCCCGATTACCTCTTTCAGATCAATGCCACTAATGCAGTGCAACAGGTTATGGCTCTCACATTTGATCCTACGCCCGGACTCTATATTACTCCCCAAAACATAAGCATCAGTTGCGCCACTCCCAATGCCACAATACGCTACACCACAGATGGCACAGTTCCCACAGAAACTTCTGCCCTATACAGCACTCCCATCGCATGCCCGCTGAATAGCACCACCACCATCAAGGCCAGGGGATTTATGCCGAACTGGGAACCAAGCTTCGTTTCTACAGCGCAATATACCATTACCGGCACTGTGCAAACACCAATGTTTTCTCCCTCTGGCGGAACCTATCAAAATGTTCAGGATGTGGTTTTAACTTGCACCACGCCCGGAGCTACGATTCGCTACACCACCAACAACGCAATTCCCACCGAAACGTCAGCAATCTATACCACTCCCATCGTTTGCCAACTGAACAACACTACTACCATCAAAACCAGGGCCTACAAGGCGGATTGGGCATCCAGTCAAATAGCCACAGCAACCTATGTAATCACCGGCACTGTGGCCACTCCGGCTTTCAGTCCAGAAGCCGGCACTTATTATGAACCCCAAACTGTCTTCATCACCTGCACCACTCCGGGAGCCCTTATTCACTACACCACCAATGGCTCTATCCCAACCGCCACTTCACCTCTATATACGGTTCCCTTTACCATTAGTGCCAGCACAACCCTTAAAGCCAAAGCCTTCAAAACCAATTGGACTACCAGCGACTTAGCAACTGCCGCCTACAACATCACCGGTTTCGTGGCTGCTCCTACCTTTAATCCCCCTCCTGGAGACTATGAAGAAGCAATCGATGTGGTAATGTCCTGTTCCACTCCAGGTGCCCAAATTCGCTACACCACAGATGGCAGCGAGCCGAGTGGTACCTCTGAGCTTTATACTGACCCGCTGCATCTTGATCAGGATATCACCATCAAGGCAATGGCTTTTTTGACAGATTGGGTGTCAAGCGCAACGGTAACCGCGGAATATAACGTAAGTGTTGCTATCGATGATCCTAACGCCGTCCCTATATCTACTGGAATTTATCAAGTGTATCCCAATCCCTTCTCAGAAAATGCCACCATCAGGATAGGATTAAAAGATGCAAATTCAAAGTATAACTTGAATATCTACAATATCCGGGGTGAATTGGTGCATCGAAGCTCCGGCCACGCCAATGGCTACTTGGACTATAACTGGAACGGCTGCGATAACCGGGGGAAAAGGTTGCCTTCTGGTGTGTATCTTATTTCTTTAAAGAGTGGTGGAGACCACAAAACTCGGAAAATTGTCTTAAAATAACACATTGCAACTGCGATCAGAGCTTAAGTAGCGTTGCTTTCCATAGCGCGGTGCATCAATAGTTGGAGCAGCTAATCCCATACGGCTACGAATTGCTGATAGCGGTAGCGGAGCATTTCATTTTTGGCACTCTGCACCCCCTTTTCTGGATTCGCTTGACAAATATCCGCTTAGCCTGACTTGTCCCAAAATACCAAACTCACTAAAAACAGGAAAGTAAGATGGCTTTTGAACAAGAACTAAAAATAATCAGTAGAGGGATGGAAGAGATAATTCCCCTTAGCGAAATGAAAGATAAACTGGCTGTTTCTGCCAAAGAAGGACGCCCGCTCAGAATAAAATATGGCATAGACCCCACCGGTTATGACGTGCATATCGGACATCTGGTTCCCATCCGTAAGATGCGTGATTTTCAGGATTTGGGGCATACAGGAGTAATCATCATCGGTGATTTTACTGCTCAAATTGGTGATCCCACCGGTCGTGATGAAAGCCGTCCTCCCCTCACGCATGAGCAGATAAAACTAAATAGCGAAAAGTACATGGAACAGCTATATACGGTGTTAAAGCCTGAACAAACGGAAGTTCGCTGGCAAAGCGAATGGTTTGGAGCCATGGGTATGGCCGAAGTGCTGAAATTGATGGGTAAATTTACTCTGGCGCAGTTCATGGCACACGACACCTTTCGCAACCGCTATGAACAAGGTTTATCACTGGGGATGCATGAAATTATGTATCCCATTTTGCAAGGCTATGATTCTGTTGCCATTCATAGCGATGTGGAGCTTGGAGCTACTGAGCAAAAGTTCAATATCCTCTGTGGACGCAATATGCAGCACTATTATAGCCAACCTCAACAGATTGCAGTGCTTTCTCCTATTCTGCTTGGCACCGATGGTGTAAACAAAATGGGCAAGTCGCTGAATAATTATATCGCTGTGTTTGATACCCCAAACGATAAATTTGGCAAGGTGATGAGCATACCGGACAGTTTGATTATGAACTACTTTTGCTATGCCACCACCCTTGATCCAGATGATTTGGAAGCTGTGAAACAAGAACTGGCGAGCGATATCAATCCGATGATAATTAAAAAGCGTCTGGCCAGAGAAATTGTGAGCCTTTATCATGGACCCTGCGAAGCTCTGGCTGCGCAGGAAGCTTTTGAAAAGCTGTTTTCACAGAAAGAAACCCCGGAAGACATCCCGGAATTCGCCACCAGCGAAAGCAGTATGAGGCTGGTTAAACTGCTGGTGGATAGCGGATTATGCAGCGGAAGCGGCGAAGCTAAAAGGCTGATTACAGGTGGTGGAGTCAGCATTGATGGCACCAAAATCAGCTCTTTTGATGCAAGCGTAGAACTTGCCGACGGTGCCATTATCCGTGCTGGCAAACGCAAGTTTATAAAGATAAAGAAGATATGATAAACGAACCTTTGATAAAACTGCTGCTAAACGGGGCAATTATAGCCCTGGTGTTCTATAGCATTATCATCCACGAATTCAGCCATGCCTTTGCGGCTTTCCTCTTGGGCGATGATTCTGCCAAACGCGCCGGCAGATTGACCCTGAATCCGCTAAAGCATATAGATTGGTTTGGCACCGTGCTACTGCCCTTGTTTCTGTATTTTACCGCAGGTTTCATTTATGGCTACGCAAAACCGGTCCCCTTTAATCCCTATAATTTTAAAAGCTTTAAGCGAGATTCTGGCCTTACTGCCTTAGCCGGGCCAGCTTCCAATTTTTTGATTGCCATTGCATTTGCTCTGGTTTATCACTTGGGCGGTTTCTCTGCGTATCTTCAATACGTTGCCACCTATGTAATCTTTCTAAACCTGCTGTTGGCAATCTTTAATCTGATACCGGTTCCACCCTTGGATGGCTCCAAAGTTCTGGGTATGGTGCTAACCGATACAACCTACTACAAATGGACAATGCAGGAAAAGAAAGGGATGTTCTATCTTTTTGCCATCATCATCATCTCCAATTTGCTGCACCTTAATCTGATTGGCACAATTGTTCTGCCGCCGGTCAGATTCGTTATGCAGATTCTCGGAATAGGCTAAATCCAGCAAGAAATTAATAAAAAAACATATAGGAGATTCCAAATGGACGCAAAAAAACTTCAACAAATGATCGACGATAACGAAGTGCAAGCCATAGATCTAAAGTATTGCGGCATGGACGGTAAGTGGTATCACATCACATGTCCGGCTCGCAGAATTGCAGGCGTGCTTCAGCGTGGCATTCCTTTCGATGGCTCATCCATCCCCGGAATGCGCAGTGTGGAAAGTGGTGACATGGTTTTAATGCCAGACATTGAAACTGCTCACCTGGATCAGTTTTACGAAACTCCCACCCTTAGAATGATCTGCTCCATCTGTGATGCAGATACGCGCATCGGAGTGAAAAAAGACCCTCGCAGCGTAGCTTTGCGTGCTCATGATTATCTGCTGTCATCCGGTATAGCCGATAGTTCCGCCTGGATTCCGGAGCTGGAATTTCATCTGTTTGACACCGTGCAGTTCAATTCCGATCCCTTCAGTGCAGGCTATAACATCACATCCAGCGAATGCAAAGATAGCCTTCCCGAAGAAAACGAAGACCTGGATGGCCTTAGCTTGCAAGGTGTGAAAGGGTATCACATGGATACACCTTTTGATCAGTTCTACGAATTGCGCCAGAAAATGGTAAACTTAATGGAAGAACAGGAAATTAAAGTTCGCTATCATCACCACGAAGTAGGCATATCATCACAACAGGAAATTGAGACAGAGTTGCTGGAGTTTCCCCGCATCTGTGACGACGTAATGATTATGAAGGACATCATCCGCAGAACTGCTTTGGAATATGGCCTCACTGCCACTTTTATGCCCAAACCGGTTTACAATCATGCCGGAAACGGGATGCATTTCCACATTATGCTGCACAAAAAGGGCAAGAATGTGTTTTACAAAAAAGGTGGTTATGCAGACCTCAGCAAAGAAGCCATCTGGTTCATTGGTGGTATTCTGAAGCATGGCCGTGCTCTTGTAGCCTTCACCAATCCCAGCACAAATAGCTTTAAGCGTTTGCTGCCCGGATTTGAGGCACCTGTAAAGCTATTTTACGGTCTTGCCAACCGCAGTGCTGCCATCCGCATTCCCCGCTATGCAAATACTCCAGAGACCAAACGCTTTGAATTCCGCACCGGTGATGGCACCTGCAATCCCTATTTTGCCATGAGCGCAATCTTGATGGCTGGTTTGGATGGAATCAAGCATAAGATAGACCCTGCCAAGGATAATCTGGGTCCCTTTGATGACAACGTGTTTAGCTGGAGTGAAGAAAAAAAGGCAACTCTGCTTTCCATCCCGGCAAATTTGGCGGAAGCAATGCAAGCCTTGAAAGACGATCATGAGTTTTTGTTACAGGGTGGAGTTTTTAATATTGAGCTGATAGAAAGCCATATAGCCATGAAGCTAAAGGAACACGAGGCTGTAGGCAGCAGAACTCACCCCCACGAAATGATGCTATACTACAATCTTTGATGCACTTGGAACGATAATTGCACTTACATTATGAAAGCAAATTCAGTTGAGGAAGTCTAAATGAAAAGAGTTATTTTTCTTTTACTCGTAAGCCTGCTTGCGGGAATGGTCTTCGCCAGTATTGACGAAGCCACAGTTCAATCATACAACTCTGCCTTTAGGATTGGTGCCAAGACGCCAAACTACATGCAAGTTAATTTTACGTTGCCAGAATTCACCATTTCTGATGAAGTTATGGGAGCATTAAATTATTCCCGGGTAAATATCCCCGGGGCTGCAACTTTAATGGAACCAGGCATGCCGGAATTACCCACGGTTTCCACGTCAATCGCAATTCCAGCTCGTGGCCAGGTTTCCATAGAAGTTATATCTTCGCAGCAGAGAGTGATTGGTAACTTTTTGCCCTACCCGGTGCAACAGGGAAACGATTTGGAGAGCCCCAAGAGTTTTGTGATTAATAACGATTTTTATTCTGGCCTTGGAACTTATCCCGAAGCAGCCATCAAATACGGTGATCCTACCATTCTGCGTGATTTCCGCATAATTACGGTGCAGATGAATCCCTTTTCTTACAATGCTGAAACTGGTGAGCTAATCATCCACGATAATATCGAATTTCGCCTGAACTATAATAGCGAGACTGGCATCAATGAACTGCTTACAGAGCCCACTGCCATCTCCTCCAGCTTTGACAGTTTATATGAATCTATGATACTCAATTATGCCGATTACCGCAGTGCCGTATTTGCACGCACACCTCCCAGATATCTGATAATTTACGGCACTAACACTGATCCTACCTATCTTACCGCAGTTAATGAATATGCCCTGTGGAAAAGACAAAAGGGTGCCGATGTAGATATGGCAAGCACTTCTTCGGCAGAAGCCGGAAGCAGCACCACCACCATTAAAGCATATATTCAAGCAAGATACAACAACCTTGCCACCCGCCCGGATTATGTAATTCTAATTGGTGATACCAGCGGCAGTTATACAATTCCTGCCTTCACCGTTAGTAGTGGTGGTGGAGATTATCCTTACACACACTTGGCCGGAACAGACATTCTGGGTGATTGCTTTATCGGCCGTATCTCGGTGGAAAACCTTTCACAGCTTACCGTTGTCCTTAATAAAGTTTATCTTTACGAGCGGGACATAAATCTGGATACCGCAGACTGGTTAAACCGTTTACTCTTAGTAGGCGATACAAGTCCTTCCGGCATTTCCACCATGTATATCAATAAATACATCAAAGAAATGGCCAAAAGAGTTAATCCTCTCTACACCGCCACAGAAATATATAACGACAGTCCTTCTGCCACTCCAATAAATGCAGCTTTGAACCAAGGCGTAGGTTTTTATAGTTTCAGGGGTTACATAGATTGGGTTCCTCCCACAGAGGCAGCCCTGTTCAATGGCTACAAACTCTTTCATGCTGTAACCATCACCTGCGCTACCGGTAACTACATGGGTGGCACCGCAGAAACAGAACAGATGCTTCGCTACGGAACCGTTGCTGCCCCCAAAGGAGCCGTTACGGCAATCGGGATGAGCACTTCCAGCACCCACACCACATTTAATAATGTGTTGCATGGCGGTATTTTTGATGGCATTTTTGCCCATGGTATGCGCACTTTTGGTGAAGCCATGCTGCATGGCAAACTTTATATGAATCAAATATTTGGTGTTTCTTCCCCCAGCAGTGTAACAAGTTTTACCCATTGGTGCAATCTGATGGGAGACCCCACGGTGGAAATATTTACAGGAATACCAAATCATTTCGCTGCTACTATGGAAGCTTCAATCCCAGTTGGTCTTAGCTTGTATGATGTCGCAGTTGTAGATGCCACCGGCAGTCCTGTGGAAGGTGCAGCCGTGGTCTTAAACATGGGCACCACCATTTTAGCACGTAGCTATACTGGTGCAGACGGCAATGCAATCTTGGTTTTACCCTCGGGAATGATTGCCGGAACTGCCACTTTAACTGTTAGCAAGCATAACTTCAAACCCCTGCAAAGCAGTATTGTGGTAGAGGCAGCGGCAACTCTTGTCCCTGCAACCATAGTAATTGATGACGATGCTACTGCGCCTTCAATAGGCAATGGTAATGGCCTTGCGGGAGCTGGAGAAACCGTGGAAGTATTATTTGGTCTAACCAACACCGGTTCATCCACAATTACCGGGATCAGCGGCACAATTACCTCCACCAATCCTTACATTACAATTGTAAATCCCAATGTTACTTATATTGACATCCCCGGTGGCCAAATCGGGATGAATAATGCTGCTGTAGTAATTGAGATTGCTCCAGATGCGCCAAACCAAACCATGTTACGCTTGCACCTAAATCTTACGGATTCTGCTGCCGCAGCATATCATGTATCAGAATTTATCCCTGTGGAAGCAGCCGCAATTAGCTATATCTCCAGCGTTGTAATTGATGCCAATAACCAGCATCTGGATCCAGGCGAAACGGTAGAATTTACTATAACGGTAGTAAATAATGGCACAGTTCCAGCTTCTGGTGTTTTGGGCAAATTATATACTCTGAACGATTTAGTCGGCGTTACAGATTCTGATGGCAACTTTGGTGATTTGAACCCCGGCTTGCAAGTTACCTGTGGAGCTGAGCGTTTTTCCTTAACTGCCCGTCCGGAAGTTTTACCCGGCATGCTCATGCCTCTTCGCTTAAAGCTATACAACGATAATGGTTTTGAACAATTCGTAGATTTCACCTTAACCATTGGTGTGGTTACTCCAAGTGATCCCCTTGGTCCTGATGCTTATGGCTATGTGATTTACGATTGGACTGATACTGCCTATGCTGATGTAGCAGTTTACGACTGGCATGGCATTTCACCTTCAGAAGGTGGAGTGGGAACGCCTCTCACAATCACTGATGGTTATACCAGCAGCGATGAAGGCGACCAGGTGGGTAACGATCCTCTGGAAATAGTAAACCTTCCCTTCCCCTTCCAGTTCTATGGCGTGTTATACGATCAGATTACCGTTTGCTCCAATGGTTTTATTGCCCTGGGAGTAACCGAAGTCGCTCAATTCCGTAATTACAGACTCCCCGGCGCAATGGGACCCAGTCCCATGATTGCTCCTTTCTGGGATGACCTGGCTACTGTGGCTGGAAGCGGCATATATACCTGGTTTGATCGCAACAGCCATTCCTTTGTTATTCAATGGAACAACCTGCGTAATGGTAAAAATGGAACTTCTGTAGAAACCTTCCAATGCATCTTGTATGATCAGGCTGCTTATCCAACCAGTTTTGGCGATGGCCCCATCAAATTCCAATACAACACATTTAATAATGTTGATTCCCAATCTGGCGGCAATCATGGCAACTACTGCTCCATTGGCATAGAAGACCATACCGGTACCAGAGGCTTGGAATATACTTTTAATAATACCTATCCTACCGCAGCTGTTACCCTGGCAAACCAAAAAGCATTATTTATCACCAATGTTCCTGTTTATCACTCTGCTGCACATCTGCTGGTAGAAGCCACTTATGTTACAGACACCAATGGTAACAGCGTGTGCGAACCTGGCGAAACAATTGACCTGGGTGTTCAAATCCAAAACTCCGGCAATTTGACCGCAAATGGCATCACTGCCACTCTTAGTTCCACCAACCCTTATGTTACCATTACCAATAACACTTCTACCTATTACCCAATGGATCCGGGAACAAACGGAGTAAACCAAACTTACTTCACTTTTACCGTGGCAAATAACTGCCCCAATGGCGAAGTACTGAATTTCAATTTGGATATCATGTCCGGAGAGGAAACCTGGAGCCGTCAGTTTAGCCTGCAGGTTACAGCTTCCAGCCTGAGATACTACTCGCACCTGGTGGATGACCATAATAGCAATTTTGATGGTGTTATAAACACTGGCGAAACTATCGAACTGATTATAAACCTGCAAAACGATGCCGCTGTGGATGCCAGAACAATTCAAGCCACCTTAAGCAGTTCACTATCTGAGTTGGTAATCTCCGAACCGATTGTCTCCATAGAAAAAATTGCTCCAAATGATATTCTTCAGGTAAAATTCACTTTGGATACTTCCTCGGTTGATGCATCCGTTACCACAATCCCCTTGCAGTTCAATGCCAGTACTTCAAACGGCACCTCAGCCACTGCGAACTTCAGCTTGTTGTATAACAATCCTAATGTTGTTCTGGATTTCGAGCTTAATAGTGGATACTTCATCTCCGAAACCGGATGGGCTTGGGGAACTCCAACTCAAGTTACTCCCGCTTCGGGAACCAAAGTTTGGGCTACCAATTTAACCGGTAGCTATCCAACCCTGGTGCAATATCATCTTTACACACCTCAGTATCAGCTTAATACAGGCAGTGTTTTAAGTTTCAAACACAATTATGGCTGTGAATCGGGTTACGATGGTGCCAATGTTTCCATCTCTACCAATGGTGGAAACACCTGGACAATCATCACCCCCACATCTGGATACAATGCTGCCAGCCTAAATGGTCTGGCCGGAGAACCTGGCTGGACAGGAAATTCCAGTGGCTGGCAAACTCCCAGCTTCAATCTTTCCACTTATGCAGGTCAGAACGTAATGTTCCGTTTCCGCTTTGGCTCTGATGGAGCAACTGGCGGCAATGGCTGGTTTATTGATGATTTCCAGCTTAGTGCCGTAAACCAGAAAACCGGATATTTGCATGGGATGGTTTATCCCAGCTCCGGAATGAATCCCTCCGCGGCAAGAGTAACTTCCAATCAGCGCTTTACCACTCATCCGGATAATGAAGGTAACTTCATGCTGTTTTTGCCCAATGGCAATCATTCTGTAACCGCCAGCATGGATCACCATCAGTCTTCCACCTTGAATTCGCTGATTATAAATCCTACCACTCCAGTTCATTACACCGAGTTTACCCTTATAGACCTACCGCATCCTTTGGGAATCTCATATACAGTTAATAACGACACCGGTGCCCTGATTATGAACTGGCAGATTCCGCAAGATACCGTGTTGCCGGTAACAGGTTACAAGGTTTTCCGCAAATTCGATTCTGGCCAGTATGAAATGATGGCAGAGCTTGCAGAGCCGGTTTATACCGAAACCTTAATCCTGCAGGGACGTTATAGTTACTACATCACTGTGAAGTATCTCAGCGTGGATGGCAGCCCCAGTGAAATTATCGACTTCCCCTTCCCCTGGGTTGCAAATCCTGATGGTGAAGTTACTCCCGGCTTGGTAAACAATTTGGCCAATAACTTCCCCAATCCGTTCAATCCTACCACAACCATTTCTTTCAGTTTGGCAAAGTCCGGCTCTACCAGCCTGGCTATCTACAATCTGAAAGGGCAATTGGTAAATCGCCTGATAACCGGCCAGTTAAATGCCGGGTCGCATAGCGTGGTGTGGAATGGTAAAGATGGCAACAATCGCAGCGTGGCTTCAGGCATGTATCTGTATCGTTTGGAAAGCGGCAATTTCCGCTCCACCAAGAAAATGCTGTTAATGAAATAGTTAATGGGTTAGCTGGTTAATGAGATAGCTGGTTAATGGGTTAGCTGGTTAATGGGTTAGCTGGTTAATGGGTTAGCTGGTTAATGGGTTAGCTGGTTAATGGGTTAGCTGGTTAATGGGTTAGCTTGTTAATGAGTTAACAAAAACTAATATATAATGAAAGCCCCAAGCTTATGTTTGAGGCTTTTTTTGTCTTGAGACATAAAAAGTGTAATGTCAAGCCTGCCAAGGTGTCGTTCCCGCGGAGGCGGGAATCCAGCCCAGAAAAGCTCTGGAAGAGCGACAGATAGAGCAGTATTTGCCTCAACATTATGTGTCATCCCTCTGGGATTTTCAAGAGCTGGATTCCCTCCTCCGCGGGAACGACAACCACTTCTATCATATTACAATGTAATCTTTATCCTATTTTCTCGATGCTTCCGGTGGTCTCGGTGGTTAACCCGACTTTACCACTTTAA
>DIXL01000077.1 GCA_002428685.1 Cloacimonetes bacterium UBA6081
ATAACACCTTCGGCCGGAGTATAGATGGTTTCGGTGAACGGGGAGTTGTTAACGCCTGAAAATGCCTGTAATTTGGCTTGGGAAAGAGCTTTTCCCGAAACATCAAACAAGCCCTGGGAGTTTGTAGTGGCCGTTGTGTAGCCGGTGTAGTTTATGCCGGTGGCCACAACCTGTGCTCCAGCTACGGGGGTGTTCGAGCCATCGTCTAACACAATCCTGCCTGTTATTGTGGCTTGATCGTTGATGGTTACCGGATGGTCGAAATTCCCGTAGGAAAATGGCTTACATAACCTTCGTAATAGTTGCCATTCAGAGTGGCAGAACCTTGCTCTTTCCATTTGCCGTCGCTGGGGTGTATCCTTACACACCCACGCCCTCCTCAGGAGTTCTATCCCCAGCGATATTTTCCCTGCTTCCAGAGCACTGCAGTAAAGCAGTAACACGCAACAAAACACACATAACGACTAATAAATAAGCATGCTGTTTCATCGTAACTAATTTTTTTAAAAAGCAATACAATAACTAATCTGATCCTCGTTGTAAATGAAAATGGATGTGCAAAATGCTATATTCGTTAACACATCTTAACCTGGAGATTATAAAATCTTAACACAAGCAGCGTATAATACAAGCAGAAACAAAAAACCGAAAGGAGAAAATCATGACTTCAAAATCGTTACTTACTCTGACTATTTGTGTGGGTATGTTACTGCTTCCCATACTTAGCTCTGCCTTGGAAACCAAGCTCAGCGGAGAATTTTGGGGACGCTGGATTAACGAAACTGCCCAAAAGAAAGATGCCAGCGGTGCCTACACAGACAAAGTGATCAGCAACTATCTCTCTCTGGAAAGAGGATACTTTGGCTTGGAAACCAAGTTTAGCGAAAGCACCAAAGCCCGTTTTACCATCGATATCTTTACTACGGACAAAACTCACGAATATCAGGCAAGCACCATTAATGACAGCACTCAAACCACGCTGCCAATCGAACCGGCTACCCTTACTACAACCACAAAAACAGGCAGTCTGGATGGCGCAGGGCTAAAGATCAAATATGCTTATGTGGATTTTGGCAAGCTGATTCCTGTGCCGGATATGGTGCTGTCGGCAGGTATGCAAAAGGTATATTTTGGCACAATATACGATTGGAACTATACCTTGATTGGTAAAGCCCCCACCGATGAATACAAGGTTGCCAACTCCGCCGATTTGGGTGTAACCCTGAACGGTTTCCTGCCCCAGGGCTATGGCGAATATGCGCTGGGTGTTTACAATGGCGAAGGCTATAAGAAAGTGGCTTCCAGCTTGAAGGAAAACACCGATTTCGCATATTTGGCAAATCTGCGTTTAACCCCAATTCCTGGAATAACCGTTGGTGGCTCTTATATGATGAATACCGTTGGCCGCAGCGAAGCCCTGGATGGCGGTGTGAAAAATGCATCTTACGAAGAACAGAACCTGATGGATGGCGTTGTGCGTTTGGCATACGGTCCTGTCGATGTGTGGGGCGAATATATCAGCAAGGCAGTTAAATACCCCAACGAAACCTCAAGCAGCAAAACCAAAGAATACACTGCTACCGGTTTATCTATATTCCCGATTATCTCTTTAAAAGAGTTTCTTCCCTATGATATCCAATTGGTTGGACGCTATGACACCTGGGATGAATCGGATAGAATAGCAGCGGATAAATCCAGAAGCTCTTTATCTGCTATTACGATGGGAGCCAATTACAATTTCCTGCATGATGAAGCTGCCAATCCCAATATGCAATTGCAACTGAATTATACCACAAAAAAGTATGACGAAGCCAAATCTCATAGCGACTTTGCTGATGGGAAGAAAGATACTTCACAAATCAACCTTCAGCTCAAATGGCGCTTTTCCAGCGTGATAGCCAACTAAACAAACCATAGGAGACACAAAATGAATAATAGAATTATAAAACTAAGCTTATGCCTGATCCTGATCCTTAGCTCTGTGGCAGTATTTGCCAAGGGAAAACAAATAACCTGTTCCGGATCCACTACAGTGCTTCCAGTAGCCCAGGCAACTGCAGAAGCCTTTATGGATGCCAATCCTGAAATTAATATCTCGGTTAGAGGCGGAGGCAGCGGAGTGGGTGTGGCAGCCCTACAGAACAAAACCGTGGATATTGCCAATTCCAGCCGTCCTATGAAATCTAAAGAAATCTCTCAGTGCAAATCCAAGGGTATCAACCCCACTGCCTATTCCATCGCAAATGACGGCATCTCAATGGTTGTGCACAAGAATAATGGCATAAAGAATCTCAGCGTAGCCCAGATTCGCGACATCTATACCGGCAAAGTAAAGAACTGGAAAGACCTCGGCGGAGCTAATATGCCTATCGTGGTTATTTCTCGCGATGTTGCCTCCGGCACTTACGAGGTTTTTAATGAGAAAGCTCTATCAGGAGCCAAGGTAGATCCCAGTGCTCAACTTCTGGCCTCCAATAACGCAGTTGTATCTTCAGTAAGCACCACTCCCGGAGCCATAGGATACGCCGGACTTGGCTATGTGAACGAAAGCGTTAGAGTTGTTACTGTAAACGGAATCATGCCTAATGAAGTTACCGTAAAGGATAGTAGCTATCCCTTATCGCGCAAGCTGTATATGTACACAAACGGCAAAGCCAGCGGCGACGTAGCCAGGTATATCAGCTTTATCCAATCAAACGCCGGACAGGAAATAGTGAAGAAACAGGGATTCATTAGCCTGAATTGAGCTTGAAGAACTAATTATCTATACGGTTGGAAGGATTGGAAGGCTGGTAAAAGACCTTCATCTCCTTCCAACCTTTTTAACCTTCCAACTCAAGTATAGGAATAAATATGAAGTCATTTAAAGAAAAAAGCTTTCAGAGCATAACCTATATCACTTCGCTGTTCACCATTGTGATTCTAATGGGGATTATCTACAGCCTGTTCAGAGAGGGGCTGCCGTTGTTTAAAACGGTTTCGGTTAAGGAATTCCTCTTTACCCAAAACTGGTATCCAACTCACAGCGAGCCAGAGTTTGGAGCTTGGGCATTGATTGCAGGGTCTTTTTATGTAACCTTGGGAGCCTTGCTCATAGGTGTCCCCTTAGGGTTGGGCTCTGCTATTTTTGTTTCAGAGGTGGCAAGCCCCAAACTTAAGGAAATCGCCAAACCGGTAATCGAATTATTGGCAGGCATCCCTTCCGTGGTTTACGGTTTGTTTGGTATGGCATTTCTGGCTCCGCTGATCAGGCAATGGTTCAATTTAAACACAGGTTTGAATGTCTTTTCTGCCTCTGTGATTTTGGGTGTGATGATTGTTCCCATCATTGCCAGTATGAGTGAAGACGCGCTTTCCAATGTTCCCAAAAGCATCAGGGAAGCGGCACTGGCCTTGGGTTCTACCAAGGTGGAATGTATCTTCAGAGCGGTGATCCCTTCAGCTAAGAGCGGAATCATCGGTAGCATCCTGCTTGGCTTTGGCAGAGCCATTGGCGAGACGATGGTTGTTTTGATGGTGGCAGGTGGAAGTGCTCAAATTCCCAAAGGAATCTTTTCCTCGGTACGTCCCATGACCTCTACCATAGCGGCAGAAATGGGGGAGACCGTAATGGGTGATCTGCATTATCAATCTCTGTTTGCACTGGCGATGGTGCTGTTCATAATTACCTTTGTTACCAATCTGATTACTGAACTGGTGTTTCTGAAAAGGAGTTTCAGATGAACCGGCGCAAACTGCAGAACTATCTTGGTTTAGGTGTATTGGGGCTATTCTTATTCATCACTTTTGCTTTTCTGATTATCTTTCTGGTGCGGATGTTCTATATGGGATCCAGCGTTCTGAGCCTGGAATTCGTTACTACCAATCCGCGTAATGCCATGACGGAAGGAGGCATATTTCCCGCGGTGGTGGGAACTTTCTGGCTTACAACTTTGGCGATTCTGGTGGCAACGCCTATGGGTGTGCTTACTGCAGTTTATCTAACCAGCTATGGCAGACCTATGTGGTTTGTGCGATTAGTAAAAATAGCCATAAATACTTTGGCGGGAACGCCTTCTATCATCTTTGGTTTGTTTGGCATGGCGATATTTGTAAACTTGATGAGACTAAATATATCGCTGATTTCCGGGGCTTTAACCCTTGCCATATTAGCTTTACCGATGATTATCAATGCCACGGAAGAAGCCTTGCGGGGAGTTCCATCCGATTTCAGCGAAGCTTCTTTGGCTTTGGGAGCTACGAAACGGCAGACAATTTTACGGGTGATGATTCCCACAGCTTTGCCAAACATCTTAACTGGCACCATAATCAGTATAGGACGCATTGCCGGAGAAACAGCCCCCATTATGTTCACTGCTGCCACTTTTTATTCACGTCGCTTACCGGAAAGCCTTTCCGACGAAGTGATGGCATTACCGTATCACATCTATGCACTTATGACGGAGGGAACGCATTCCGCTTCGCAAGTGCCAATAGCCTATGGAACGGCTTTGATATTGCTATTGATGGTTCTTTCCATCAGTGGTGTGGCAGTTTTTATCCGCTTTAATATCAGGAGAAACAGAAAATGGTAAATACACGTATATCCACCAGCGGACTAAACCTCTGGTTTGGCAAAAATCACGTTCTACAAGACGTGAATCTTAGTGTCCACGAAAAGAAAGTAACGGCTATGATTGGTCCTTCCGGTTGCGGTAAATCCACTTTACTAAGGTGTTTTAACCGGATGAACGATCTGATTCCCGAAACGAGGATTGAGGGAACCATAATGCTTGGTGAGCAGGATATCTACGCTCCCAAAGCCGATGTAACCAGAATCCGTGCGAAAGTTGGTATGGTATTTCAAAAGCCCAATCCCTTCCCTAAAAGCATTTTCAATAATGTAGCTTATGGTTTGGTGATTCAGGGTAAATACAGTAAATGCGATCTTCATGGCAGGGTGGAAGAAAGTTTAAAGGCTGCCTGGCTGTGGGACGAGGTGAAAGACCGTTTGCATAGCTCTGCAATGTCGCTTTCCGGAGGGCAACAGCAAAGGCTTTGTATTGCACGTGCCTTGGCCAATAGCCCTGAAGTGTTACTTTTGGACGAACCTACCTCTGCGCTTGATCCTCAATCTACAGCCAAGATAGAGGAATTGTGTTTGGAACTGAAGAAAAGTGTATCTATCCTAATCGTTACTCATAATATCGCTCAGGCAGGCAGGATTTCCGATTACACGGCATTCATGTATTTGGGTCAAATGGTGGAGTTCGGAAAAACCGATCAGGTTTTTACCGTGCCAAACGATAAACGTACTGAAGAATATTTAACTGGTGTATTCGGTTAAGACGATGTATTATTTAGATATACAAAAACATGCAGACCAGCAAACTGTTGCTGCTACTAAAACATTGGAGATATAATGATCAACATAAAAAAGCAAGAACTAAAACAGCTCCTGATGGCCGAGGCGACCTTAGTGGAAAAGATGGTTTCTATGGCTATGGATGGTTTGTATAATTTCGGCAGTGCTTTTTTGGAAGAGGTGCTAACCTTTGAAAAACGGGTAAACCAGATTGAAGTGGAACTGGATGGCAAATGTGCATCTCTGATTGCTCTATTCCAGCCAGAAGCCAAAGACTTACGAGAAATTCTGATGATTTACAAAATAAACAACGATCTGGAACGTCTTGGTGATCAAGCGGTTAACATTGCGGAAAGCGCAGCCCAACTGGTGGGTAATCCGGTAGTTAAATCCATTCCAGAGCTTATGGACATGAAAGTGGCTGCCCTGAAAATGTTGAAGGATAGCTTGGATGCTTTTGCAAAAGAGGATGTCCCCACTGCTCGTAACGTTTGTAACGATGATAATATTGTAGATGACTTAAACAGAAAGATATATATGCATTTGGTGCAACTAATGCGCACCAATCCACAACAGGTGGATTTGTATCTGCATATCTTGCGCATTGCAAAAAACCTGGAGCGAATTGGAGATTTATCCACAAACATTGCAGAAAACACCATATACTCTTCTGAAGGCAAGGTTATAAAGCATCACAGCGAAGAGCAAGAACTATCTAAAACAAAGTAGTGTCTCATGTCAAGCATAGGGAAGCCAATCTCCCGATCGGCTTGTGGCAATCGGGAGATTGCCACCCCAATGTTAAATGCGACAAGTCAATTATGACACAACAGTAGCTGCGGACGTCTCGTCTGCTGCTGATTGGTTTAGTGAAAACTCAAAGCCCTCAATCTTCTGAGGGCTTTCTTTTTATGCTGCTTGATTTTTTCCACGCTTAAGTTCAGGTATTGTGATATTTCTTTCAAGCTCTTCTGCTGAACAAATGAAAGAATCATGATATTCTTTTCCAGCCTTGGCATATCGTCAGGTAGATTAAGGCTGTTGCAGACGTCCGCGTTTGCAGCAGATTTAGTTGGATGCTTAGTAAATTCCGCAAGTTCATTTCCAGCAGATTGAACGGCAGATGCTGGAGTGGAGAAGTCTGTTGCAAATTGCTTATTCAGGAACATGCTTTCCGTAAGCTGCACAGTATTGTGGTTACCTTCTTGTTTAACCGCCTCTATCACTTGCTTGCGAATCCAGTAAGTAGCATAGGTGGAGAATAGAGTTTCTTTCCCGGGATCATAATGCTCGTAGGCTTTTATCAAACCGATTAAGCTCTCCTGTTTCAAATCTTCCCAAGGCAGGCCCTTGTTACGGTAATTTTTGGCAATACTATAGGCAAGAGCACTGTATTTAGCTAATACTTCATCCATACTAAGGGGTTGCATATCACCAAGTAACGATAGGTAGTAAATTCGGAATCCTGATCTGGAAGGTGGTGCCCTTGCCCAATTCACTTGACACAGATATTTTGCCATGATGCAGCAAAACGATGTGTTTTACTATAGCGAGGCCAAGACCGGTTCCGCTGTTGCTTTTGTTACGGGCAGGATCAGCCACATAAAACCGCTCAAAAATGCGGGGTAAGTGTTTAGCCTCTATACCCTTGCCAGTATCGCTCACTTCAAATAGTGCTTCTTTGTTCAAAGCAGTGCTTCTAATGGTGATTACTCCCTTATCTGTATAGCGCAGAGAGTTTTGCACCAGATTGATAAACACCTGTTCAAACTTAAACGGATCACAGGCAAGATGTGGTAAACATGGATCAAGTTCAACCAATAACTGCAAGCCTTTTTCCTCTACAAATGGGCTGATAATCAGCTTTATATTCTCAAAGAAAGCTCTTAGTTCAATTTCGGTGGTTTCGATATCAGCTATACGTTCCAAACGAATTAGCTGCTCCAGATCGGCTATTAAATGGATAAGCCGGTTGGAGTGATTGTGGATTATCTTCAAATAGCGTGAATTATCTTGCCGTGGTTTTTCCTGCATAACTTCGGTGAAGCCTTTAATAGCCGTTAAGGGCGTCCGCAATTCATGGGCGAGATTCACCACAAAGTCCTTTTTCATCTGCTCTGCAGCGCGGATGTCATCAATATTCTGCAAGATAAACACCCTTCTGCGGGCATGTACGTTATGGGTCCCTGACAGCAGAAAGCTGTGCTCTCCCAATTGCAATTCCCGCATCAGTTTATCGCTGCTATGGGCACTGTCCTTTATCTGCTCTATCAAAAGGGGTTCGCGAATAACATCCCAGTAAAACTGTTTTTGATGGGGATCGTAGGCAGTGAAAAGTTCCTTAAAAGCACTATTAGCCCATTCCAGCTTGCCATCCAGATTCTGCGACCACAGGACGTCTTCTATAGAGCTAAGCACCAGACGCAATTCTTCGCGGTGCACAGCCAGATGATGAATCGTTTTATCCAGCTTGATCAGCATTTTGTTCAGGTCTTTACCCACAACATTTATTTCGTCGCTCTCAAGATCGGGGATCCGAATGCTATGATCTCCTTGGGCTATTTGTATGGCAACTTTCGAGATAAGTTCATACTGCTTATGCAAACTGTGGCTAATTCTCCAGATGATGATCCCTGTTACCAAAACCATTATCGCAAGCAGTATCCAGATGGGGGTGTGTAAAAACACCAAAACCGTCAAGATAAGCAGCATCAGCCCATGCGAGAGGATCAGAGAGCGGGTTAAGCTTTTTTTATCCAAGCTCTTCCTCACCTTTTGTGCTAAATTGATAGCCTACTCCGCGTATATTGCGGATCATAGCTGCAAAATCACCCAGCTTTTCACGCAAGTTGCGGATATGAACGTCCACGGTGCGTTCAATCACCACTTTGTCATTGCCCCACAGGTAATCTAAAATCTGGCTGCGGTTGTAAACCCACCCCGGGCGTTTGGTAAGTAACTGTAATATTTTAAATTCAGTCAGGGTTATGTCAGCCCGCTTGCCTTTGATGCTCACTTCATAACGGTTAAAATCAATCACAAATTCCGGCGTGATGGACAGCACATTCTTGCTGCTTTCCCAGCTGCTTCGCCTCAGCACAGCATTGATGCGGGCTACAAGTTCTTTGGAATCAAATGGCTTGGTGATGTAATCATCAGCTCCATATTCCAAACCCTTCACCTTGTCTTCCAGGTCTGTCCTGGCGGTTAGCATAATCACCGGAATCTTATCCGTTGCAAGGTTGCTTTTCAGCTTTCTGCAAACTTCCATTCCATCCAGATCCGGCAGCATCAGATCAAGCAAAATCAAGTCTGGATGCATGGTATTCAGCATTGTGAACATCGGTAGTGCTCGCTCGAAACCCGTAACTTTAAAACCCGCGCTCTCCAGCTTTAGTTTTAGCAGTTCCAGGATGTCATTTTCGTCTTCCACGATAAAGATTTTTGTGTTCATCATTACACCTCATCTATGGTTCCATCTGTTGGAGAGTGAGTTTTTATGCAAGATAAAAGGGCAGATTTTGTGTAAAACTTTCTTAACAATAGGCTTAGCCCTTTTCTAGAAAAGCTTTGCAGCCCTCTGCCTTTCGGTTTCCCTATTCCAATTATAGTATCATCACGGAATCATTAAGGACTTCATCCGAAATGATTCCGTATTAATTCCTTAATTCAAACAAGGAAGAACTAAGGCTCCAGGTATTGCTCTTCGCCGTAGTATTTCCAGCTTAGTAGTAGCCTGTCCAGCAGCGCAACAATGCCGAACAAGGACATACTGAGAGCAATAATCACCAAAATCACGGCAAAAACATGGGCGGTTTGATAGCTTTTGGTAGCGCGGGTCATATAGATACCCAAACCGGAGCTTCCTCCCAGCCATTCACCAATTACGGCACCCATAACGCTATAGGTGGCAGCAAGTTTGAGGCCGGTGAAAAAATTGGGTAGGGCAGCGGGAAGTTTTAGTAGCCTGAATATTTTGTAGGGGCTTGCTCCCATGGAGGTCAACAAACGTATTTGCTCTATATTTACGCTGCGAAAGCCATCGTATAGGCCTAAGGCAATGGGAAAGAAGCACATCAGCACTACCGCAAAGATTTTTGAGCTGATGCCATAGCCAAACCAAATGATGAGGAGTGGGGCGATGGCAATGATGGGAATTGTTTGTGAGATAATTAGATAGGGATAGATAATCTGTTTTACTAGCCTGGAACTGTTCATGGCAATAGCGGTGAGGCTGCCTAAAAAAACGCTGAGTAGTAAGCCACTCACTGAAGCTAACATAGTAGGCTTTAAATGATGCCAGATAAGCTCTGAGTTTTGGGTGAATACCTGGATAACCTGCAAGGGTGAAGGCACTAACCAAAAGGCAATTATGCCAGCCCTGCTGATGTATTGCCACAGAGCTATAAGCAAAAGTAAAAAGCTGAGAGGTAATAAGATAGGCTTAAGTTTCATGATTGGATTGCTTTTTGGGCGAAACCGAATTCCGCTTCGGTTGTGGGTGCAAGCTTGGAGTCGATTCCGCCATATTTGGTTTTAAATGAGTCTGTAAGTTTGGAGTCGATTCCGCCATATTTGGTTTTAAATGAGTCTCTTGTTTTTCGGCGGAATGGACTACAAACGTCGATGGCCTGGGTGTTTGGGGCTGCGGGATGCCGTGTGTAGTCCTTGCAGCCTTAAAATTGGTAGATAAATTTGAACCTGGGGAATGCTGCAACGACTCCACACTAACTGGATGTGAAACATCGAAATTGTCCACACTTATGTCTCCAAGCATACGAATCTCGGTTTGCAGCTTTACTCCAAACCGTTCGGACACAGTCCGTTGCACATGGCGGATCACCAGCAGGACTTCGTCTGCAGTTGCCTTGCCCAAATTTACAATGAAACCACAATGCTTGTCCGATACAGCCGCATCACCGATCCTGAAACCCCGCAAGCCGCAATCGTTCACCAGTTTTCCGGTAAAATGCCCCTCAGGTCGCTTGAACACAGAACCCGCACTTGGTAAATCCATTGGCTGTTTATCCCAACGCTGTTTGTTCAGGGCATCCATGCGCTTTCTGATGCTTTCGGGGCTATCCGGGAAAAGCTTAAAAACTGAGGACAGATGAATCAAATTTTTGCTCTGTAACGCACTATAGCGATAGGCAAACTCATGCTCCGCCGCTTTCAGATGAATGATGGGGTTCTTACTGGTAAGGCTTTCCAGCGTAGGGGAGAGGCATTTGCTGCAATACAAAACGTCCTTGATTTCTCCCTCATAAGCCCCAGCATTCATATACACCGCTCCGCCCACGCTGCCCGGAATTCCACTGGCAAATTCCAGCCCGGCTAATCCATGTTCGCAGGCGAAATCGCAGAGATCATTGAGGCTAACTCCACAAAAGGCAGAGAGATAGTTGTCGTCTTTGGTTATTTTGGTGTACGCATTTGTGTTTATCACCATGCCGGGCAAGCCTTTATCGCTAATTAGCAGATTAGAGCCACGCCCCAGAATGAAATATGGGATGTTTTTACGTAGGCAGAAAACTAATAATTCTATCAATTGTGCCTGGTTAGTCGGTGTGCAGTAAATTTCGGCCGGACCGCCTATTTTGAAGCTGCTGTGCCGGCTTAAAGGGACGGAGAAAGAGATTGTGCCATTATCAATTAGGTGGGGAAGAGAGGTTTTTATTAGGTTTGTGTAGTTCATATTATTAGTCCAGTTTAGTCTGGAGTCGATGTTGCGCTCTCTCATTCTCAAGCTACCTCATATTTTACAAGCAACATGGACTACAGATGTGCAGTTGTGTTTGTGGACGTGTGTAGTCCTTTCAGCCTTGAAAATTGGAGATAAGTTCGAGATTGGGGAAGGCTGAAACGACTCCACACTTAATGGCTGAAACGACTCCTGCTTATCTACTTGCGTTTTCATATTTTATTAAAGAACCTGCCTTTAGTCTGGAGTCGATGTTGCGCTCTCTCATTCTCAAGCTACCTCATATTTTACAAGCAACATGGACTCCAGATGTGCAGTTGTGTTTGTTGACGTGTGTAGTCCTTTCAGCCTTGAAAATTGGAGATAAGTTCGAGATTGGGGAAGGCTGAAACGACTCCACACTTAATGGCTGAAATGACTCCTGCTTATCTACTTGCGTTTTCATATTTTATTAAAGAACCTGCCGATTTCAGAAACAAGCTGTTGTTCGTTTTGCAATTCTATGCATTTACCGGGCAATATCTGTTTAAAATACTCACCATACCGCTTTTTTGAAACACGCGAATCCATTATCAACACTACCCCGCGGTCTGTTTTACTCCTGATCAGACGGCCAAATCCCTGACGGATGCGAAGCAGGGCATTGGGCAACATAAAATGCATGAAGGAATCTTTGTTTTCCCGTTCCAGCTTATCAATAAGTGCTTCCACTAATGGCTCGGAAGGAACCTGGAAAGGTATTTTGTATAGAATCAGCAGCGATAAGGATTCACCCTGAATATCCACACCTTCCCAAAAGGAAGAAGTGCCAAGCAAAACGGCGTTTTTGTGCTTTTTAAAATCATCCAAAATGGAACTGCGGCTGCCTCCCTTTCCCTGAGCAAAAAAAGGTCGTTTAGAGTGATAGAGTGAATCTCCGATGTGATCATAAACCGCATCCAGGTCTTTGTAAGAAGTAAACAGTGCCATTGTCCCCACATTGGTGGTTTGCAAAACCTGCTCAATGCAGCCCAAAGCCTGTGCCTGAAAGAACTTATCCTTATGCTCAGGCAAAAAACTACCGATCATCAGAACAGACTGCTTATCATAATCAAAGGGGGATTCCACGATGCTTTGATTCACAGTTTTATCGGTAACCAGATTCAAGCCTGATTGGTTTAGAAAATAACGGAAGGAACCCCGCAAAGCCAGCGTTGCCGAAGTGAAAATAATACATGGTATAGGATTGTATAGCAAGCGGTTAAGATGCTCCGACACATCTACAGGGGCATAGCAGAACGTGGACGCAGGGATGTTTCTATCTGGCCTGGCACTATTTTCTATCCACAGGGCATAATTATCCAGATCGGGATTTTGCAAGATCAGCAAAATTCCCTCGGTTTCTGAAAAACGCTGTTTGTAAGCATCAAGGCTTTCGCGCAGGGCATCAAGATTGGCCACGGTTTTACTGCTGAAGGTGCTAAGCACGTTATCAAGAGCAGTAAGGTCTTTCATGATGCTCTTGAAGGCAAAAATGAAATCACCTAAGGCATCAAAGATAGCATTGAAAGCCTGGACATCTTTTATTCGCAGTTTACCATAGCTTTCTGCTTCACTGCAACGTGAAGCAGCCATATTAAATAATTGAGTGAGCGGTTTCCGCTGTTCATCCAGCTCTGTTGCCAGCTTTTTGCACAGGGTTTCTGCCTGCTGTTTTTGGGCATCGGTAAGCAGACTTTTTTGGATTGACTGCTGAACCTGATGCAAAAATCCGCTGCTCTGTTTGCGGGTAGAATAGGCTAATTGGTTGAACAGGCTGTTTAAATCGGCATAACCAAGATCAAATCCCAAATGCTTTGCTGCTGAGGCCATCAAATTGTGAGCTTCATCCACTACCAGATATTGGTATTCTCCCAAAGAGGTGTTTCCCATTTGGGCATCGGCAAGGAGCAAGGAATGATTTGCCACGACGATGGAGGCAGATTCTATGTCCTTTCGCAGTTTCATCACATGGCACTTCACGAAATTGGGGCACTTGCGTCCTCCGCACAAAAAGCGGTCGGAACAGATTTTCCGCCACACTATGCTAAAGCGTTTGCGGTCGAAAGATGAGTTTTCAGACACATCACCGGTATTTGTAAGCTGCTTCCAGATAAACAGATAAAGCAATCCCTGCGCATCATAAGTGCTAAGCCCGCGGGTTTGTTCGTGCAAAAGCTCTTCCCAACGCCTTTCGCAGATATAATTTTCCCGACCCTTAATCAATACCGCCTTAAAAGGCAATGGCAACATATTGCGCAATTGCGGCAGGTCTTTGTAAAAAAGCTGTTCCTGAAGGTTTTTCGTATTTGTAGATACCACAACGCGGGTTTTGTTTTTGCGGCTGAATTCTATGGCCGGAACCAGATAGGCAAAGGATTTTCCCACCCCCGTTCCCGCTTCCACTACCAGATGTTCTTCTTTGGTAAAAGCATCGGAAACCTGTTCTGCCATGCTCATTTGCCCGGCGCGGAATTCAAAATTTGGAAAGCGTTCGGCAAAGATGCCATGATCTGAAAAGACTTCGGGGATGCTATCTATGGTTCCATTCACCTGATGTTCTATTACGTTGAATAGTTTGCTTTTGGGTAAGGTAGGATGCTTACCGGAAAGGGCGGAACTGCGCTGAATCTGAACAATTTGCTTTATGAAGTCTGCCATGGCACTTTCCAGCTTGGCCTGCACACACAAATCCATGATCCGGGCATTGGTGATAAAGCTGAAGTGATCCAAACTATATTGGGTTAAGGCATTAAGTAACTTTCCTGTCGCTTCGGCATCTGCATCGGCTCGATGTGCATTCTCCAAACTAATTTGAAAGTAATCTACCAAGGTTGAAAGCTTGTGATCGGAGGTGGAGGGGAGATAAACCCTTGAAATTTCAGCCGTATCCCAATACCGGTTCAAGAGCGGAAATCCACCTCCCTGAACCAGATAATGGTTTATAAAACCAAGATCAAAAGTTACGTTGTGGCCAACTAAAATGCTATTTCCGATAAATGCACAGAATTCTTTTAGAACCTCTTTTACAGTCGGAGCAGTTTTGATTTCAGACGGGGATATGTGGGTTAGATATTCAATAAACTTGGGGATTTTGCTTTTGGGCTTCACCAAGCTTTCAAAACGACCTGTAATCTCATTACCTTTAAAGCGGATGGCTGCAATTTCAATTATTTCATCCCGCTCGCTGCTTAATCCGGTGGTTTCTATATCTATGGCGATGAATTCTAACTGTGAGGCTGAGCTGATATTTGTTTTATTTTCTGGAACGGGTGGATTAAGCATAAATAATGGACTCCCCTTCAAGCCGATTAAAATTTTGTCGTTCCCGCGGAGGCGGGAATCCAGTTAGTTTTAGTTCAAAAAGAAACACAGATAACCCGCTGTTACGAAAAAAGAAAGATGTGCAAAAATTGAAAGAGTTTTTTAGGGGCTGGATTCCCGCCTCCGCGGGAACGACAGGTTTTTTTGAGATATTAGTTACATTAGAAGACACAGGCATCCCATAACTCCATAACTGCATAACCCCAGCACTATTCTTCTTCCTTATACAGGTTAAACCTTTGCAGCTTTTTAATTAATCCCTGTCTGGATAGCCCAAGTTCTCTGGCAGATTGAGTTTGATTCCAGTTAAATTTTTCCATGCTCTGGGTAATCATGCGGCGTTCCAGTTCTTCAATGGCGTCTTTCAAGGTTTTCTTGGTGGAAAGCATGTCAATAGTCTGGCTATGTTCATGATAGCGAAAAACCTCTTCGCTAAAGTCATTTGGCTTGATAAATGTATCCGGTTCAGCCAGAGTAACGGCTCGTTCAATTTCGTTTTCCAATTGGCGTACATTTCCCGGCCAGTCGTATTGCTCCAGATTCTTCATAGCTTCGACAGAGAACCCGGGCACGTTTTTATTCATGCGTTTGGTATATTTGTCCAAAAAGTGGATTGCCAAAAGCGGAACATCGCCAACTCTGGTTTTCAAGGGTGGGACATCAATGCGGATCACATTCAAACGGTAGTATAAATCCAAGCGGAAATCACCGCTTTTTACTTTGTCTATCAGCGAAACGTTTGTGGCGCAGACCACACGCACATTTACCTTCTCTGTTTTTGTGGCACCAACCCTTTTAACTTCGCCCTCTTGCAAGAACCTTAAAAGCTTGGCCTGGGTAGATTGGCTGATATCGGCAATTTCATCCAGAAAGAAGGTTCCACCGTCGGCTACTTCGAATAGTCCTTTCTTATCATAGGCAGCACCTGTAAATGAACCTTTTACGTGTCCAAATAATTCGCTTTCCAGCAAGGTTTCCGGAAGGGCACCACAATATTGCGCAATAAAGGCTTTGTTGCGTCTGTCGCTACTGTAATGCAAGGCACGGGCTATCAGTTCTTTACCTGTTCCGCTGGGTCCTTCCAGCAGTACCGTAGTAGGGGTGTCTTTCACCTTTTCGATGATTTCAAAGATCTTTATCATCTCGGGGCTTTTACCGATTATGTTGGCGTAAAGGTTGTTGGTATTAAGCTGTTCGCGAATTGTGGCATGAGACTTTTCCAGATTGGCATTGCGGATGTTTTCAAAGATCACGATAATCTGGTTGGATAGTGCTGATAGCAGATTTATGATGCGTTCGGAGAAATAGTGCGACCCGCTTTCGCAGAAGAGCAAAACCACGCCCAAAGTGTTTTTTCGGATGGATAGGGGCAGCACCAGGATATTATTGTATTTAGGGGCAAAGTGTGGCTGCTTGTAGTTTTCAATCTTGTTATTCTGATACACCTCTGTGCACAGATTCTGGAACTGGTCATAATACTTATCATCGTGAGAGAATTTTTTGTAAATCTTATATTCCCAGGCATCGGGCAAATTTGGATTGGCATGCAGCAAGAGCAATCCACCATCAGCTTCCGAGATTTCTATCAAACTGGATAGAGATTGTTCTATCAGAACATCCAAATCGGTAATAGTGTTTAGCTTCTGAGTAATCTCGTAGAATTGATTCAGCAGGTTTTCTTCAAACTTCACCTCTTCCATTTGCGAGGCGTATTCACGCGTGATCTTCTGAAGTAAAATGTCGTTCTGTTCCAACAGCTTTATCGAACCATATTGTTGGATGATTTTCTTGTTATTCTTCAGAATCTGCAGGGCTTGTTCCCATTCTTCCAAATCCAGCAGAACTCCTGCCAGTTCATAATTTGCCAGCGATAGCTCATAGTTACTTCCAGCAGCCACAAACTGCTTGATGGCTTCATTCAGATATTCTTTGGCAGCTACCAGATTCTTGCGTTCCAACAGGGCACGCAGGTAATGAGACCGGCCGACTTCGAACTGCAGGTTTTGCTCTGTGGCCAGTTTTTGGGATTCGGTAATATAGTAATCCGCGCTTTCTACGTTTCTAGTTAAAATAAAGTAGTAAGCTTGTTTTTGATAGCCTTCTATAATTTTAGCGCGAGTAGCCAGTCCCTTAAAGAAATCCAGGCTTTCCACCAGATAGGGGTAGGCTTCTTTAAAGTTATGCAGCTTGGTAAGAACACTGCCAAGATTACCATACAGCTCAGCTTTTAGGAAATCATCAGAAACCGATGGAATCAATTCTTTGCCATTCATATAAATATCAAAGGCCAGATTTAGCTCATTCTGCTTTTCATAAACCTCACCCAAGTTATTGAAACTGCGGAGCAATCCTTCATTAAAATCGCATTCCTGCGACTTCTTAATAGCTTTCTCATAGTATTCTATGGATTCCGTCCAATTACCTTTCTTGGTGGATAAACACCCCAGATTATTATACGATGCTATGGTATTACGGTAAAAGGAAAATTCTATAGCCGTTTCCAGGGATTTATTTAGCGCAGCTTCTGCACGGGCAAAATCTCCATGATCCATCAGAGTAACGCCGATGTTATTGTAGATATTGGTGATATTGTAGGGCTCTATAAGTAGTTTTTGTATCTTTAAAGCTTCTTCCAGATAATAAATAGCCTTCACGGGATCACCCTTGTCATCCATTAATCCGCCCAGATTATTGTAACAAACCGAGATGCCATTCAGGTTATAGTATTGCTTTTCCAGGGTAAGGCTTTTCAGAAAGTAAACTTCGCTTTTTTCCCAATCTCCCTGAAACATATACAGCACGCCCAGATTGTTGTAGATAGCTGCCAAGCCGTTATGGTCATGTGCCAGCGAATACATGGTTTCAGCTTCGTTAAACACCTCTTCAGCTTGTTCCCATTCATTTATGTAGTAATGAATTTTGCCGCGTATTTTGCGCACTTCTGCCTGAATGCTGTGGCGTTGTTGTTGGTCTGTGATGCTGCTGGTGGAATGCCCAGCGTTATCCAAAGCGGTAAAGGCATCGTTAAAGGCTTCGCTTTCGGTTAGTACTTCTGCTTTCAATAGCAGTATCTTGGCTTTCCAATAGGGGTCTATAGTGGCAGGCGAGTATTTTTTTATAATCTCCAAAGCAAAGGCGGAAGAATTTACGGCATACAAATCGGAAGCAAGCTGATATACTATTTGCTCTGCCGGAAAGTTGTTTTCGGTGCAGATATGCAAGGCCTGACGGTAGTAATCCACCGACTTTTCCTTTTGGTTCATATCGCTGTAGGCTTTGGCAATTTTCTGAGTGCTTTCCAATTTCCCTTTGGGGTTTTTAGTATGCACCAGAACGTAATCTTCCAAAACTAACAAACCCTCGTTATCATTTATCAAACTCAAATCACTTATCAGGGTGGCAAACCTGGTGGCGTCGTATTTGTTTGCCAGCATCATCATGCGCACCTGGGCTTGGTTAAATTTGCTGTGTTTGGATAAAAATTCGTTTAACTTCGTATAAAGAGTAGGACTGAAATTGGCGGAGCTGGTCTTTAGCCACTGCGTAAAAGCACTTTTCTTTTGAATTATGCTATGATTGTTGGGGCTGGAGATAAGGCCAAGCTCCAACAGCACTTTCTGGTCTGCCTTAAAGGTCTTGGGCTTTTCCAGAGCCATCAATAGTTCGTCAGTGGAAGCTCCATCCAGCACAAACATAGCCACCAGAATATCCTTTTGGGCGGGAGTGAGCGATTCCAGAGATTGGTGATAGATATCTTTGGCATCAAAAGTCTTTTCCAGATACGGACTTAGATCAAACTTCCCTTTGGGTTTTTGAGCAAGTATTTCTCTGAACACACGCTCAATAATCATCAGGTTTCCGCCCGTAATTCTGCGAAAAATCTCGCCTTCGGTTACATAACCAAAATCTGCATCGGGGAAGGTAAGCTGCAATAACTTCTGGCAATCCTCCACTCCTAATTCCGGAATGTGGTCTGCTACCGAAAAGGGAAACAGCCGTTCCTGCGTGAAAGCAACAATCTGAATCCCCACGTCCGGTAAAAAGGATACTACATATTGCAGGTAATCACGCGTGTATTTATCCAGAACATCGCAATCGTCTATCACCAAAAGCATCTGATGAAACAGTTCCATTCCATTCAAGCGTTCTGTGATGTAGTAAAAGAAATCAAATTTGTTACTGGATTTTATATTCTCGCGAAATTCTGCATAAAAACCATACAAGTCTTCTTCGCTTACCGCGGTGAGAATTTGTATGATCTCGGTAAAATGGTTTAAATTGAGGGGGTGAGGAGAAAAAAATACTCTGGTTTCATACAATTCTGTGGCACTTTCCATAAGGGGCTGGACAAAATAGCTTTTTCCCGAGCCGGATTTACCAGTTATCTCCATAAGATGACTGCTGCTGTTGTCATTTAAAAATCCGGTGATTTTAGATAGTGCTATCCTGCCTGTTATATAACTATTCATCTGACGAGTCATGTTTTCTGGCATGTATCCCCCATACCTGGAGATTTAGTTTACAGGTCAACTGTAAAAAGAGTTGACATATGTCAAGCAGAAAGTGCAAAAAAATGCAGAAGGCACTGCCTAATTCTCTGCTAACTATAGAGTAATACCTTTTCCTTTTTGTATCAGATTGGGTCATTCTTCCTTCCAATCATGAAAACCGGAGGCATTCCGCAGTTAAACCACAGATTGAGTTGAATAAATGTGGTTTGATAGTGGGGTTTTGCAACTAAAATAGTTAAACATGAAATGTCCGACAACATAAGCTATCTGACAGGATGGGGCACTAATATGTCAAATCATTGCAACTACGGAACGATTCTTGCTATCAATACTGAGTACAAAGTTCTTGGACTACAGGAGGTATCTCATGAGTCGTGCTTTATTTTGTCTGGTATTTGTATTAGGCTGCCTTTCTCTGGCAGCTCAGTATCCGGGTTGGACTAATTATATCAACAGTGAAGGTTCATACTCAATATGCGGAACCGACACCGATATCTGGGTGGGCTGCAATGGAGGTTTGGTAAGATACGACCGGGATAGCATGGAACCAACGTTTTACACCCATGCCAATTCTGGTATTCCCTATAACGATGTATATTTCTTAGCTGCCGATTCCTTGGGGAATATCTGGTGCGCTTACCCTTATCGAGGTTTGTCCAGGTTCGATGGTAGCAACTGGACTCACTTCACAGTTCCCGGCACGAGCCAGATTGTTTCATTTGCTGTCTGTGCGCCTGATGACATCTGGATGGGAACAGTTACGGAAGGACTATATCATTTTGATGGAAGCACCTTTACCCAGCACACCGAATTTCAGGCCATTCCGTGCTCCGGGGCATCGTCTCTGGCGGTGGACAAGCTTGGCAGGCTCTGGTTTCAGGCATCTAACGACTATGCTGGTTCAAGTAGCAGCGTCTATTGTTATGATGGAACCACCTTTACTCAATACAATCCGCCGGATACCTCCTATGGCAAATATTCCATCAGATTTGATTCTAATAACACCCTCTGGTATGCCACGTATTATGGATGGCTCTGGCATTACGACGGCACCACATGGACTAATTACACCTACGCCAATAGTGGCTTATCTGGCGAATACATTTTTGATATCTACTTCGACTCGCAGGATAATCTCTGGGTGTGGCAAGCTTCAGGTTTCTGCCGTTTTGACGGTGTCAACTGGCAAGACTATCCCGAACTAGATGGTTACTACTCACTAGTCCCCACACTTTATATCGACCAGGAAGACGTTCTCTGGTTTGGCGGGGGCAATCTCAAACGCTATACAAATGGACAAGTTCAGATTTTTCCTACCTCCAATAGTGGACTCTCATCATCCTACGTAAAGAAAACCGCTCGAGATAATATTGGCACCATCTGGTTTGCAACCTATTATGGTCTGGACTGGTTTGATGGAATTAACTGGGGTCACGTTGATCTACCAGGCTCGAACGACAATATCGCTGATATAGCCTTCGATTCTCAGGGGCGGCTCTGGATTGCCTCGGTCAACGAAGGTCTTCTCTGCTATGCCAATGGGGCTTTTACAAGTTGGAATATAGACAATTCCGATATTGTGACTAACTACCTTGAGCATATTGATATCGACGCGCAAGACAGAATATGGATAAGCTCTGGAGGAGGCGTAAGCTGTCTGGATAACAACACCTGGACAAACTATAACACGGGTAACGCTCCCTTTCCTACAAACTTGGTCAGTGCTCTATATCTTGATGCCTCAGGTAGGGTGTGGGCGGGATTTTGGCAAGATCCTATTGGCCCAGGAGCTCTGGCAGTGCTCGACAACGGCATCTGGACGATTTACGATTCCTCAAACTCGGTTTTGAACAACCTGAGGATCAATGCTATCACAACACACAACGGAATAGTCTGGATCTCCACCGAAGGAGGTTTAGCGCGTTTCGACGGTGCAAACTGGGAACTTTGGACTACTGCAAACACAGGCTTGCTAAATAACAGGGTGAGATACATCGCCTTCGATAGCAACGGACATATGTTTTGTTCTACCGCTGCCGGTGGGCTCGCACATTATGATGGGAGCTTTTGGACTATCTGGACATCCAATAACTCAGGATTGCAAGACAACTATCCCAAAACGCTTATGATAGAGCCCGGTGATAGGCTATGGATCTGTAATATTTACAATGGCGTTACCGTATTCGACCATGAAGCAATGGGCTCGGAAGACCCAGAGCTCGCACCTTCGGTAAACTCAATCCGAGTGTACCCAAATCCTTTTTCAGACAAGCTTAGCTTTTCCGGACTGGAAACTAAAAACGACACCAAACTGCGGCTGTTTAATCTACGTGGTCAGATACTTGCTACCTGGGATGTCTCTGCCGGTGAGGAGGCATGCATAGATCTTTCTGCTCAGGGCTTGACAAAGCTTCCCGCAGGTGTATATATCTGGCAAGCGAAAGCAGGCAATAAGGTGCGCACCGGCAAGGTATTGAAGCTTAACAGCCGGAATTGACAGATATGGCATAGCTATAGATTAAATAATCAAGGCATTATCCGATTGCTATGAAGTGATACCAGAAATGTCAAATCGGGACAGTCGTTTCATAAAATTGCCGAGAGCCCATAGTTTGGGACAACATTCTTGTAACAGATAAAGGTCTATGCCTAATTGACTCAATGGTTGCTATGTAACATCTGGAGCTTCCTAAAGTTATTAGAATTTAAGGGAATTGATTGCGCTATGCCATAGAAGAAACACTCTATTACGCTATTCAAAGTAAATACCCCATCCCACATAAACAATTGGTTCCCAACTTTCAGCCGATTTCAGCTTAACATGTTCATTTCCAAGCTGAATGCTGAAGAAATGTTTTTTAGAACGAAAATCCAGATGTCCCATAATTGCATTACGGAAGGCCTGTATGTCTGGTTGATTATAGTAAAAGGTAGGTTCAAAATGCATGTCAAGGGGGGTTATGATTAGCAGATCACTGTTTATCCAATCACAGGCAGTCCTACCCGTTCCGCTGAGGACTACTTGCATCCCATTTGAGAACTTAATCTGCTTACTTAGGGTTAAAGGCAGTTCCACAGATTTATAATTAAAGCGGAGCCGGGCGTATTGGCCTAATCTTTCCACTCCCTTACCGATTCCATAAGCAGGGAATGCTGCCAAAAACACATCATGCCCCAGAGGAAGAGACTTATGCAGGCTTGCTTTGCTATAAAATCCTACAGCTTCATAATTATTCAGGCTCGGCACATCGCTCATATACCCATAGGTAGTTTTTACCCTGAAGCCGGGACCAACAAAATTGGCCAGTTGCCCGCTAATCGCAAACCCTTTTCCCAGACCAATTGCACCCCCCAGAGGCATATGGCCGTTCAACCTAAGCTTTTCTTGACGTTTCACAGCACTGTCTGCCGCTGCTGGTGCATAATCGTGCAGTTGATACACTTTGCTTGAAGTGGTAAAACCAAAAAGTATTTGTCTCTTACCAGCTTCCAATGGCACTGCGTTGTGAGGATGGTTATTCATAATATTGGAGCATCCCCAAAGAAATGCCAAACATAAGTAAGGAACAATTCGGAGCAATGCATTAACTTGCAATTTAGATTTCATATTCTCGCCTTGATTGTTAAGTCCCCTTTTGTCCAGCTAATGAATCCTAAGTTTCTTAAGAGAGCATTTTGCAGCTTTCGTTACTTACAATCTCTGGGAGACAAAACTATAAATTGCATTGTTTTTCAGCTCCATGTTTCAAGTCAAGCTCTTTAAAAAAGTCAAGCTACCGGATGGTTAGGCAGAAGCGTTTCAAAACCACGGATATATAATAACTATGCACTTCCCATCTTGACACAAAGTCCAGAGCGAAAATCATAGTGCCATAAGGAAAACTAATGGCAAAACATAGTAAAATAGACATTCTGGAGAAAGCTCCCATACCATATTCCATCCTGCAGCTTGCGCTTCCCAGCGTGCTAAGCATGGTGGTAAATATATTATACAATCTAACCGATACTTTCTTTATCGGCAAGCTAAATGATCCCTATCAGGTGGCGGCGGTGTCGCTTGCCTTTCCTTTGTTTGCCTTTCAAATGGCCATTGCAGGTATTTTTGGAAATGGGGGAGGCAGCTATCTTTCGCGCTTACTTGGCAAAAAAGATTATGTCATGGCCAGAGAAACCACCACCACAGCTATCTTTACTTCTGCAATAGTCTCTGTGCTCCTGGGAGTGGTTGGCGTCCTGTTCATTCCCAGGTTCTTAGGTATTCTTGGAGCTGGTGGAACCACAGCTTTCTATGCCCAAAAATACATGCTGATCATCATGTTAGGAAGTCCGATAACCTTGCTGAATCTCACCTTGGTACAGTTATTGCGGGCAGAAGGTGCCGCCAAAGCTGCCATGCTGGGCTTGATAATTGGCACAATTGCCAATATAGTTTTGGATCCTTTGTTCATTTTCGTCTTTAATATGGGAATTTTGGGTGCTGCCATAGCCACGGTTTTGGGTCAAGGGCTTGGATTGCTATATTTTATCAGCTATTACCTTGGTAAAAAAAGCCTGGCAGTTCCATCCCGTCATTTTTTGCATTTCAGATGGGAATGCTATAAACAAATATTCCTAATCGGCATTCCATCTTCGCTTTCGCAAGTAATGATGGGCATTGGCAGCACGATATCGTTTAAGCTGGCCTCAACTTATGGAGATCATGCAATTGCCGCATTGGGCGTAGCGCATCGGGTGTTTTCCATCCCAATCTTTGTGTTTATCGGAATCTCTGTGGGGGTGCAAGCCTTAATTGGCTTCAATTATGGTGCCAAGAATTATAACCGGATGAAAAAGGCTATCAGGACTTCAATACAGGTCAGCTCTGGTTTGGCGGTGTTATTTACCCTGTTGTTTGCGCTGTTCCCTCGGGCTCTGATGGCAGCTTTTATCAAGGACCCAAAGATAATTGAAATCGGAGTGGTGATTTTGGGAGCTTATGTTTTTGCAATTCCCTTTGCTGGAGTTGGTATGATTCTGATGGCCAGTTTACAAGCCATGGGAAAAGCTTTTCCTGCGTTTGTGGTTGCTCTTTCACGTCAGGGAATTGTGTATATTCCAGCCATTTTGATTCTGAACAAGCTTTTCGCTTTTGAGGGTTTGGTGTTTGCTTTGCCCCTTGCCGATGCGCTTACTACTTTAACGTCATTCTGTTTTGTATATGCCATTACGCGGAGGCTAAAAAACTTCACTTGACACAAAAACCCCCTTTTTAATAAGAGCTTAGGGCATTAGAATAACAAAAAAAAGAACATGGAGGAAACATGTCCGTCACTCTGAAATACGGTAGTATCAGCTCCCGTGAATCAATCGAGCTGGAAGAAAAATATGGCGCTCATAACTATCATCCGTTGCCAGTGGTTTTGGCCAAAGGCGAGGGTGTTTTCTTATGGGATCCGGAAGGAAACCGCTATTACGATTTCCTTTCTGCCTATTCTGCGGTTAATCAGGGGCATTGTCATCCCAAAATTATCCAGGCACTAATGGATCAGGCCAAGGAACTAACCCTTACCTCGCGTGCTTTTTTCAATAACAAGCTGGGCGAATACGAAAAGTATATAACCGAGTATTTCGGCTATGATATGGTTTTACCCATGAATTCCGGCGCAGAAGCTGTGGAAACAGCCATGAAGCTTGCCCGTAAATGGGCTTACAACGTAAAAGGTGTGGAGCTTAATGGGGCTATCATTATCTTTGCGGAAAACAACTTCCATGGCCGCACCATTGCCATAATATCGGCCTCTTCCGATCCGGACTGCTACGAGGGCTTTGGTCCTTTTGCACCTGGAATAGTGCGCGTGGCTTACAACGATGCCAATGCCCTGAAAGCCTATCTGGAAAAGCATGGCAAGAACGTAGCTGCTTTTATTGTGGAACCGATTCAGGGTGAAGCCGGTGTGTTTGTGCCTGATGATGGCTATCTGAAGGACTGTTTTGACCTGTGTAAAGAGCATAATGTGCTGTTTGTGGCCGATGAAATTCAAACCGGACTGGCCAGAACGGGTAAACTGCTGGCCTGTGATTATGAAAACGTCCGCCCCGATATGCTGATACTGGGTAAAGCTTTGGCTGGAGGTGTGTTACCTGTCTCTGCGGTTTTGGCCGATAAGGACATTATGATGCAGATTAAACCCGGTCAGCACGGTTCCACCTATGGTGGATTCCCGCTGGCTTGCGCTGTGGCAAAAGCTTCTTTGGAAGTGATTAAAGAAGAAAACCTGGCGGAACGTGCCTATACCTTGGGTAAATACTTCCGTAACGAACTGCGTAAGTTGGATCACTCCATGCTGAAACTGGTGCGCGGCAAGGGTCTTTTAAACGCCATTGTAGTAGAACCAAAGAATGGTTTTGAAGCCTGGGATGTATGCCTGAAGCTGAAAGAAAAGGGTATTTTGTGCAAACCCACGCACCGTCATATTATTCGCCTTGCTCCACCCTTGGTGATTACCAAAGAGCAGTTGGACGAATGTGTGAAGATTATAAAAGATGTATTCAACGAGCTGTAAAGCTGTTGAACCAAAGATATGTAACTTCGGGGTGGGGCTTTCCACCCCTTGTTTTAGAAGGATAATATGAGCGTTTCCGCAAGCTTTAAAAGCGGGTTTGCAGCCATAATCGGCAAACCCAATACGGGTAAATCCACTTTGATGAATCTGATTTTGGGGGAGAAGATATCTATCACCTCGCCCAAGCCTCAAACCACCCGCTATGCAATTAAGGGAATTTGGAACAGCCCCGATCACCAGATTGTGTTTATAGATACACCCGGCTACCTGAAACCCCGCTATGAGATGCAGGAAAAAATGCTGCGCATTATCAATGATGCTTTTCGGGATGTGGATTTAGTAATCTTTATGGCGCAGATTCTGGGTTTTCCCAGCGAGTTTGATACAGAAGTGCTGCACCAGCTTAGAAACCTGAAAAACCCTCAACTGGCAGTATTTAACAAGCTGGATTTGTGCCCGGTTGCCAAGCTGGAGGATCTGCAAGCGCATTTGCCAGCTTCCATAACCGAGAGCATTATGGTTTCTGCCAAAACAGGTGAGAATATACCCAAGCTGATTGAGACCATTAAACGCTATATACCGTATCATGATCCCTATTATGACGAAGACCAGCTATCGGACTTACCCATGAGGTTCTTTGCCCGTGAAACCATCCGTGAGGCAATCTTTCATCAGTTTGAACAGGAAATTCCCTATGCGTCTGCTGTGCTGATAGAACGCTTTACCGAAGGAGCCGATAAAATAGTGATAGATGCAGTAATCTGGCTGGAAAGACAAAGCCAAAAGCCTATATTGATTGGGGTAGGCGGAGCTAACCTAAAAAGGATTCGTGAATACGCGGAACGTGAATTGAGCAACTTTATGCAAACACCCGTGCAAGTGCATCTTTTTGTAAAGATAAACCCCAATTGGCGCAAGAAAGGAACGGCTTTAAAAGAACTGGGATTTGAATAGAATCCTTATAGGGTAACTTCCACCCACAAACCTAAGCTAAAGATAGACGTGCCGTCCTCACGTTTCTTGTCGGAGTTAATTTCAAAGCTGCTGGTCAGCCCCCCGCGAATGTTGCTGTCAAATTGATAACTGGCTTGGGGAGTAATGCTAAATCTGCTGGTGTTTCTATCCACAACTGTGGTAGTGTTGCCTTTGGTAACATCATAATTGTTTTCGTAACTTAAGCCCAAAGATGATGTTAGCTCATTTTTGATATGTATCTTCTTTTTAGTGAGGGGGATCGTGAAGCCCTTTCCATACCGGAAGCTGTAAGAAACACTCCCATTTATGACTTGAGTATCCTGGGTTTTTTCTATGCTAAAGGTTTCCATATCTGTTGTATTGATAGCGTGGCTAACAGAGTAACTGAGATTGGTGGTTACTACCTTAAGCACATTACCCGTAAAACCTATTACAGGATTTAATGCTGTAGTAATGGTCTCTTGTTTGGGCTTAGTGAAATACAAATTACCATTTTGACGCACTGTATATTGAAAACCGGTGTTTAGTCTTGAGCCGGTTATGTATTTACCCAAACCAACCAAAGTTTCAAAATCCATTAGCGACACAGTGATATCAGGGAAAGTTATCGCCTTGGTTTGGCTGCTTGCGCTGGCATCTCTGCGGTTGTCAGAATAGGAAAAATTTATTACGCTATCAATTTTGCGCGAGATAGTCAATCCACTCCCCAAGGTTAGGGTATTGTCGTTAGATATTGCTTCCAGCGAATCATCAATCACGCTGAAGACGGGCAAACCAATTTGGAAGGCAAAGGGCAGGGGATTCTCTTTGCGAGCATAATTCATGGTGTAGCTGTTTTGGTAAGCGGCATTGATATTCTTTACTTTGGCAAGCATGCCTACAATTCCAGCCAAGGGGTTTAAGGGTGGTTTTTTTACTTTTGGTTCTTTGGGTGGAGTAATAGTTCCTGTGGAATCCTGAGGAACATTTTCCTCTTCATCAATGCTAACTTCTGCAAAAGCACCATCCTCTGCTTTTGTGAAATCCTCTTCCGGTTCTTTTTCTTCCTCTAAAGCAAGTTTATCTTGTTCTTCCAGCTTCAGAAGTTCCAGTTTTTTCTGTTCTTCATCCAGATATTGCTGTTCGATCCTTTTCTGTTCTTCATCCAGCTTTTGTTGCTCCATCCTCTTTTGTTCATCATCAATCTTTTGCTGCTCGGGGTCTTTATCTTTCGGTGGTTGGTAACCGGCCTTAGGGTCTTTGTCTTTAGGTTCGCTGGTCTGGGTCTTGTCTGCATCAGAGGGTATTTTGCTTTTCAATTTAAGTGCCCAAGCACTGAGAATGGTAGAATTTAACAAAGTTAGATTCATCCTGATAGAACGGTTGGAATTTCCATCACGCTGAAATACTTCAACCTGCTGACCATCAACATTTTGATAGTATTTTCTTTGCATGTCGGAGTAACGTGCTGAAGCTGAGGAGGTAAAATTATAAATACTGGGGAAATACACCGGATTATAGGTTATTCCCAAGTCCTGAACATACTCGTTCATCTTACCAATATTGAATACAAACAGCGAATCCCTTTGTTTCAAATCCCGCTTAGTATTCAATCTGGCGGTTAAAGTGATATCACTCAAGAGATTCCAGGATATGTTATTGTCGGTGGTAATCCCTCTGGTATCGGTGGTTTGAGTGCGTTTATTCCACACCAGGCTATCAACGGTAGTAACCCTATCCCAGCTTTTGGGTTCGTTAGCACTAAAAGTGAAGCTATTGCTAAAAGTATTGGGAAAATAAGCAAAACGGTAGTTTTTAAATAGCTTAAAGCTGGTTTTATCAGCAGGAATATTCAGATTGTAATTTAGGGTTCCACGGTATGCCAAAAGAGTATCCACAGCAGTAGAAGTATAGTTAAAACTCTTTTCAATTCTCCCGCTTAAGGAAAGTCTGTATAGTGTGTATTGTAGAATCTTATTCTTGGGAGCAGTTTTTTGGCTGAAACCAAAATCAGCACTGTAGGCCAGGCGTTCGGTTTGTTCCAGCTTGCGGAATTCGTCTTTTACAATATTCTCGCGCAAGAGGTCAGAATTTGCCTTGAATCTTGGAGTTCCCAGGGAATAATTTCGTGCCATAGAGATAGGTATATCCAAACTCCAGGAATTTGGGAAGAACTTGTTTATGAAGTATTTGTTGGTAATATTTAGCGATCTTGTGCTGGTAAAGGTGTTTTGCCTGCCTCGCTGGATAACGGTATTAAAGTTCTCACTTTTGTCTTCCAAATCAATATTCAATGTGGCAAAATCTGCAAAAGTGCTGCTTAAACTCAAACGCTTGGCCACACCCAGTTCTTCATAGGGATCAGCTACACGAACATCATTAAAATACACTGTCCCGCTAAATCTATCTATCGCCGGTTCTGCATCGTAGAAGTGTGTCCCTGGAATGTAAACCCCCAGATACATATCTCTGATGTTCGTAAGGGTTGGCTTTCCCCTGTAATAATAAGCTCTTTGTTCTTCATCACCGGATATAAAATGAACCAAAGAGTCCACCTCAGCACTGGGATTTTGCTCTTTTAAAGAAATAAGCTCCTGAAGGTCATATTCCAATTCCAACCAGTGATCTTCAAGCATTTTATCCTGGTAGGCACGGACTGGAACCCTTTGACGCACCTGGTAATAGTTCAGCGAATCCGCACCAATCCTGAAGATGATGTAAAGTGAATCGAGATGTGGATTAGCTTCGGTATAAACAGGATCACGGCGGGCTTCCGGATACACCCAAAAACGGATTTTATCGTAAGACAGCAAGTTGTAGGGGTCTATCAAGCGCTGACGTAGCATGCCCATGTGGTCTCTGTGCAGATTTGTTATTTCCAAGGACAGAGCAGATTCAGTGGTTTCGCGCTTTTCTTCAATAAAAACCGAACCTTTGGGTGAAGTGTAATGTCCACCATTCTTCTGATTACTAACTATTCCACTGATGTAGCTTGTACTATACTGAGTTAAAATTGCTGGGTCTATCACGGGATTATAGTTTTGCACATATGATGGAGAAGGGGCAGGGCCAAACTTGAACTGCCTGATTCCATTATCCTGCCATTTATTACCTATTGCAGACACATCTGCAAGGCGAAGCATTACAGGCTCTGTGGAATCTGTATCATACCAAATTCGGGCATAAGAAATTTTGTTCAAACTTGCCTGGATGTTGTTTCCAGCACTGTTAACCAATGTGTAATAGGTAGGATCATTCAATGGGATGCGGATTAGTTTCCACTTCCCGCGCGAATCTACCAATATATCTGGACTAGGATCATTCAAAGGTATGGAATAGCTGATGTATCTATCCAGGCTGTTTAGGGTTCCATTGCCATCCAGGTCTTCCGTATCCAATATCCTGTTCCCTTCTGTGCCGTTCACTTTTGCATAATGCTGATAGCTGCTTCCGGTAGGGGAATCGGCTAAATCATTGGTATCATTTCCAGGCTGCCCGGTGGCGATGCCATCCAGTCCAAGGTCTTCGCTTAGGGTTAACACACCGTCTTTATTTGTATCTTCGGAGTTTAGAAATTCAAAACCTCCATACTCAGTATAAAAATCTTCGTTTATATCGCCCAAATCCACATGCATGGTTACACTGGGATTGGCATTGCTTACACCCTCAATGGAATCAATTTTTACATATACTTCCAGGTATTTCTTTTGAGAAAAATCCAGTTGATTCCCCAGATATTTCATAATTCCAGCCCAACTGCGGGTATGGGAACCGGGGATTTGGATGGGGCTGGGAGTAAGAATCATAGTCATAATTGAAGCATATTCGTCGCGTTCGCGCTCGGTTAAGGTGTCAATATCTTCCAGTTCCCTGCGTTTGATATCCTTGGCATTGAACCAGTTGATGCGTCCTTTGGCATAAGAAGTGGCATAGGGCTTACTGCCCAAAACCCAGGTAGAATACGTTACGCCCAGCGGATAAGAATCCATGATTGATTCCATATCGTCAATATAAGCTTCTTTCTTTTTCCCATCCGGATTTCCGTAAATGTTGGGCAGGGTAAAAGCCAGCTCTCCAGACAGAGAAAAGGAAGAGGGAGTGGTAGTGGATATAAAAGGTGTCGCATCAAGCCATTTGGTTACAAAGCCTGGTTTGAAGCTAAGTTCTCCATCCACGTTACCCATGATCATTTCAATATTTTCGTTTCCGATTCGGGGTCGCTTATCGGCCACATTTTCACTACGGTAAATAAGGGTGCCACCAAGCTTGGCTGTGTCAGACAGTTTATAATCGGCTCTAACCCCTGCCAGATTCTTTTGGGCAACACTGAAAAGTGTCCGGCTTTCATATTCTATCTCAATTCTGGCATCGGGGTCTTTGCCCGCAGCAGTTAAAAAGGTTAGGCGACCAAAATCATAATCTACTATGTAATCTACGTTTTCGCGTTGTTCATTGCCGTTCACTTTTACTTTAACGCTGCCTTTCAGGATGCCTGCAGCAGATAGTTCTATGGCGTCACGGCCTATTTTACCTTTGATCGCAATGAAGAGTTTGGTGGAATCCTGATAGCTGTATTCATAATCATTATCCACCTGGTAGATAATTCTGTCGCCAAGAGGTTTCATGGGTTCTATAAAGGGCATGGTAATCCACCCGCTACTCAGGTTCACAGTAGAGTCATCACCGTTAATCAAGCCATCGCCATTACTGTCCAGACGCAAATAGTCGTTATATGTAAGTAAGCCTTGGGCTGTTTGAGCAATATCATCCGGTAAATTGTAGTTACGGGTCAAATCTACGTTAACTGTATATACCTGAAGGTTAAAACCATCACTGCGGATATTGGTTTTGTTCATATCATAAACGTTACGCATCTGATAATGCCAGGTTTTTAGGGAGTCATTTTCACCAAACACATAGGGCTCATATTCCTGATTACGCTTGCGCAGCAGTTTTACGCGCAACAGACCACTGGTTGCATCTCCAGGCTGCGGAGTTGGAACCGGATTGTCCAATTTATCAGTAAAGCGCACTCCCACGCTGGAATTTCTATCTACCTGACGCAGAATATATACTATGCCCGATTTGTAATCCGTAACGTAATCGGTTCCTTCGGTCAGTAGTATATAATAGGGAGTATAGTGCTCAGCACTGTCGGGATAATAAACTTCCACACCCTGTTGGCTTGTGGGATCTATATTGTAATTGGGATTATCCAGATATACCTGCACAGTTCCATTGGCTGGAAGCAAGTTTCCATTGTTAATTTGCCAGGTTCCATCGGGGTTTGTTTCAATTGCGTTATTTATCCAGCCGGGAGGGACGCTTCCACCGGTTATAAGCCTATATAGTTGATAGGGGTCTGCCAGAAAATACATGGTGCGTTTGGCATATTTCCAGCTTGTTACCGAAGATGAATCTGCCTGGCTTTTTCCCACATAGCTTTGCGTGTTTTTTTGGCTTTCTTCTTTACTGGCTATAAAGCTCAAATCCAGATTGCCATATTTAAACTTAGTAGTGATGCCGAATAATCCCTGCGAGCTGGCCGAATAGCTTACATAACGTGATCCGGACAGGGAAAGGGAGATGTTCCCCCCCTCAATGCTTTTGATGAATTCGTCTTCTGTGCCTGTATATTTAACGTTCACATTGTTAACATCAAAAATTTGCTCGTCTTGTTTGGAATTATATTTAAAGTTGATTGCAATCTTTTCACCTATAGTTCCGGATAGTCTTAAATTGCTTTCCTGTTCCATCTTCAAATCAAATGTGTTGTTACCGCCGGTTTCATAGATGGGAACTTGTTTTCTTTTAGTATTGCTTGCCGAAAGGCTAACCTTTTGAGTTCCATCCAGATTTAGCCTGCCTGCTGTAGAGCCAATCACCCTTTGCACCGCTTTGGGAATGGCAATATCCGGAAGCAGAGGAATGTCTTTAATTAATCCGCTACTTGTTGCTTGTGCAGCTTGAGTTTGGGCTTTTACGTTGGCAATCAGTGATTTGTGATAGTTTTTCTTTTGCAGATTGGCAATATAGCTGTCAAAACTAAGCGGGATTTTTTGGGCAATTTCATAGTCTCCTACTTTCAAGCTAAGAATTACCTTCTGATTTGCATAATCCACCTGTTCTTTGTTTTCGGGAGCAAAGGCCGGTATTTCCCAAGGCTTGGCTTTGTGGCGGTAAAGTCCCTTATCCAGTTTGTAAAGCTCTATCTGGTTGTAAATTATCGGGTTGTAACCATTTATGTAAAGCCGGGGGTAAAAGGCTTTTTCCCGTTCCAGCTCTTTGGCAGGGTCTATTGCCGGCTTAGGAGGTGGGGCAGCCCAAACAAGGCTGCTCAAAACCAGTATTGTGCATAAAAGCAGGTATTTTCGCATATCTTAGAGAATGCTATCCTTGAAGAAGAACCTGAAGACCCAGATAAAAACCATCCAGGGTAAGGCTTTTATCCACAATATCTGCACTGGGGAGCAGTGGCTTAATTAGTTCGGCCATTCCACCGCAGAGGATTGTAGTAATGGGTTTGTGGTCAAAGTATTGCAGTTTTAGCTTTGTGATAAAATTCTCCAACATAAAAGCATGGCCATACACGATTCCCGAAAGCACGGCATCGCTTGTGTTGTTACCTAAAAGCACTTTGGGGCTAACTAATTCCAGCTCATTCAGTTGGGCTGCCATGGAGAACAGGTTTGCTGCACCGGTTTTTAGCCCCGGGGCAATGATTGCACCTTCAAATACACCCTTGGAGCTGACTTCTTGAATAGTTGTAGCGGTTCCCAAGTCTATCACAATTGCGCTACTTTTGTATTTCTTCCAGGCTGCAAAAGCATTTGCCACTAAGTCGGCACCTATAAAAGAGGGGTCTTTAATCTTGTATTGCAAGCCAAGGGGGCTAAGGCCATCTATTTCATATACTGTAGCTGAGAAGTATTTGCGAAACAGGTGTCTCCATACTCTGGTAAGCTCGGGAACCACACTTCCCAAAGCTACATACTGGATTTCGTCTGTGGAAAAATTGTTAGAATTCTCTTGTCCATTGCCTATCAATGAATTATGATAATTCCTCATCATGCTGTTCAGCATGGCGAAGTATTCGTCCGAGGTTTTCATCCGGTTGCTGGTAAGGCGCACAGACCAGACTGCTTGTCCCGATTTGTAAACGGCACAAACGATATTTGTGTTGCCTATATCCACTACCATAGCGGATGATTGCATTATTGTATTCAGCATAACCCCTGCTCAATTCTCATTTTTCTGTAAAGATAATAAACAACACCTTGCCTAAGAACATTGGCTAAGTTCTTTACATCCCTATTTCTGTCAAGCAGAGATTTTTTACTGATTTCCAGCTACTGTCCTTTAGTAGTAATAATCTACATATTGCCCTGCATATATGTTTTTTAATGAGGTTGGAAAGTTGGAATATTAGGAGACCAAGAATCCGTAATCTAATACCCCTGCAACATGTTCCGCATCTTTCCCTTATAAACATTCCCATATCATTCCCATATCATTCCCAATATTATTGAGATTGATATGGGAATGATATGGGAATGCAAGCAAGAAACAACCTGTTTGACCTAAAAAAGCGATAGTACCTGATTGGCTACTGCAAAGATCTTTTCAAGGGTTTCTTGCTCATTTTATGGTAACAATTCGCTCTTTTTGGGTTAATCTTCAGATAGCAGTAAGGGCACAGCTTATCTGTGCCCTTACTCTTATTTTGCAATGCCTCAAATCATCTCTTAGATAGACATAATTCTGGCATCATATAGTCATTTGATCCTATTTTAACAGCAGCATTTTCTTTACAGATTTATAGCTGCCACTTTCCAGACGGTAGAAATACATACCACTGGCGACATTACGATTGTTATTGTCCTTTCCGTTCCAAAGCACGTTATGCAATCCCGCGGGCAAAGGTTCATTGACCAGGGTTTTTACCAATTGTCCCTTTAGATTGAATATGTTCAATTCAGTTTGGGTACCTTGTTTTATGCTAAAGCGGATTGTGGTGGTAGGATTAAAGGGATTGGGATAGTTTTGCATCAATTTGCTTACCAAAACAGGATTATGCTCATCTTCGCCATCCACGCTGTGAGTATAGTGTAATTGCTCTGTGGGCAGGCTGTTTCCAGTAGCATATATGCAAACTACATAAAATACATAGGTGGTGCCAAAATCACCCAGAGTTTCACTATACACTGGCTCGGCCACATGCGCAACCTGTTCAAAAGCACCAGCATTAAGTTTACGATATACATCATAACCGGTAACAGTATATTCCGGTTCAAGTGGTGCAGCCCAATTGAGGGTTATAACCCCATCACTAATTCCATAGCTTAAAGGTGAGGCAGGGGCATAATACCCCAGATAAAAATCTTGAACTGATAGGGGATTGGTCAAAGACAGGTTTAGGCCCACAGGGGGAAGCGAATAATACCCGGCTGCAGTAGCTGCAATCTGATGCGTTCCCACAGGCAGATACAGGGAATAAGTTCCATCCGTTGCAGGATGAGCAGCCCAGTTTGGCATATTGTGCACAGCTACCTGGCTGAAATCTATGACCGGATTGGAACTGCTGATTGTGCCTGTTACCAGTCCTGCGAACTCTACGAATCCTGTAGTGCGGACATCATCAATAAACCAGCCGCTATCCTCATAAAGACCATCACTGGCAAAGGTGAAACGGAATTTTACATTTTGATTTGCATAGGATCCCAAATTAAAACGAGCAGGAATCCAACCGCCGCTATCGCCATCGTAGCCTGGGCCATTCAGAATTGTTAAGTTGGTAGAAGTGTAACCGCCTTCAGGGGCCAGGACAATCCAGGAATTACCGTCGTTTGTGGTGATCTTTACATTACCACCATCGTAGGTTGCTTCGGTGTTGAAACGATGCCAAAATTCCAGCATGAAGTTTGTTCCAATAAACACGCTGGGGGTTGTAAGAGTCCAGGTAACATTGGAAGGGTAATTTTCATTCAGTCTGGTTCCCCAAACCTTTGTTCCGGAATTTGCTCCTGCAACCGACGAAACTCCCCATTGCCAGGCATTATTTGCAGGATTGGAAACAAAGCCTCCATTGTCCGCTTCAAAATCCTCGTTCATACCGGTAGTGCCGATGGAAAGAACCAATTGCTCGTTGTGCGGATCAATTAAATCTCCCAAATAAGTAAGATAAAAGGTGATGTTGTTTCCTACAATTACATTGGTTGATATGTCCACATCATATATTGCCTGACAGATACCACCCGAAGGCACTCCCGGCAGTAACTGAGAGGGATTGACAATATTTACAAACTCCGATAAGCACATAATATTGCTGGTTATGTTTTTTGCTTCCAGAGGGCTATTATTGGTATAGTTAATAATCAATTTTATGCTTTCACCCGGGTCTATCAGCCCATTACCATTACCGCCAGCATCGTTCATATAGAGACCACTGACACATATTGCCGGCTTTTTTACTGTTACAGAGATGGGATATTGCCATGAGTTTCCAGAAATGGTAACCAGGCAATTAATTGAAATTACCGTTTCAGCGGGACAATCCAAATCAATCTGCAAGGTTATGGCAGTGTTGTTTATGGCAGATGTGTCTCCAGGAATGTTGCTATACAAGCTGTTAGAGATTGTAAGGTTGGCTTGCTCACTTGTGGTGGAGCAGGATATCTGGACGTTTTGAGCGGTGTTTATTCCCAGATTCATCAATTTTAGGCCAAGCTCAATAGTTTCACCTGGTTCTACCAGACTATTGCTATTGGTGTCGTTTATTATCACGTTATCCAACACCAGGAAGGCATTTTCATGCAGAACAGGTGCAGTTGTTATCAGCAGGGCTTTTTGGCTGGAAAGCGGAGCTGCTGCATAGGGATATTGGTTGTTGTAGCTGTATTCCAAACCAATTGCATTGGTGTGATCTTTGATCCCAATGGTGCTATAATTACCATGATATGGTGTGTATCCACCTGCACCAACATCCACATTGTTAAAGTCCTTGTATTGAATCTTAATCATCCCATCACCCATCGAGGTGGGGTAAAACAGGGGATCGTAAAAGATGACTTGAAATGTCTCCAAGCTGCTGCGGTTGTAACCATTACGCATTTTGTGATATTGGATGATGAACTTGTGATTGGCAGAGTCGTAATACTTATAAATTCCCGCATCATCAATTATAATCAAGTCGTCCCAAAAAGCTGCAATCATAGGGGAGGGGCCATAACCACCTGGCACATGGTAGTTTCTAAATTCACCGTTTTCTGTAACACCCATTGCGATAAAGCCATTTACGCAGACCGTAATCTGGTTGTAGCTGAGCCCATAAAATGGGAAGGCAAATGGTAGGTTTACAGTTTGTAAAGCAACAGCACCGTTTTGATCACCCTCGTCGTTGGTAGTTCCGGCATCGTTGAAACCTTGAATCAATGTCCCTGATCCCCCATCGGCAGGATTTATCTCTATCCATTCATATACGGGGCAGTCGTTATAGTTGGTGTCGGTTATATCATAGATAAAATAGCCATAGGCATCAGGTCCCAAAGGTGTATTCTGGTTTGCCTGACCAATGGAGATGTTGAAATTGGTATTTTGCTCAAAACCGCTGCTATTATATAACCGCACCCGAATCGGCATTTGCATGCCAGGAATTAAGAGTGCCCTTGCAAAAACCTCAAACCCATCTACAGAAGTGGCAACTGATCCGGCAGGAATAACACCGACAAAAGACAGAGAATCTGTAACCAGCAGTAAATCGTTCAATGAGTATATTTGAGCATATATATCACTAATCGAAGAGATGGAATTATTCTTTATCCCAAGAGTTAAAAACCCATTCTCAGCAGGATCAAGAATATTGTTTCCACCACCGGTAACCGTATAATTCTGAACTGAAAGACTGGCGTTGTAAGAGGCTACATGAAAAACGATATTGTAGGTATTGCTTTCGCTGTCTGTGAGTAGCATAGAAAATCGGATATCATGCTGAGCAGGAAGATTTGCTGACAAGCTAAAAGTGAAGTAAGAATTGCCAAAAACCGTGGAACCATTATTCACCGTGTCAAAGCTGTTTTGAAAATTTATAATAGTGATATATGGGTCGTTGGAACTAAGCACCGCAGTAAGAGTGTTTATGGTGCTGCTCGTAGTGTTTTTCAATTCTATATTCACGGCAATAGTTTCCCCGGCGTTAACATAGCCATCGCTGTTGCCAATACTGCCGGATTCACCACTATCAAGGATCAACTGGCTTTGGTAAACCAATGAACCGGAGTTGTTTACGTTCAGACTGTGCTGTAATGGTTTAAAATCATGTTTTGAGACAGTTAGTAGTAGATTATTTAAAATCCCACCGGAAATAACCAAGGTAGCATTACCCTCGGTATCGGTGTAAGCCTTACCGACCACAGCAGTTTGAGTAACGCTGTAGGCAGTTATGCAAGCACCTTCTACCGGTAAGCCAAGCTCATCAGTTATATTTACATCTGCAAGGTTGCTTCCCAAAGCCAATTCGTCCGGAGCGAGCAGAGTAAATTCTTTGGGTATTCCTACAAAGGTTTCTACTGTGGGATCTCCCATCAGATTGCACCAATGTGCAAAATAATTGGCCTGATTATCCAAGGTAGAGCCGTAAACCTGTTTTATATAAAGTCTGCCGTTTAATAGGGCTTCACCCATGGTGCGCATATTGTAGGTAAAGAGGCCATCATAAATTCCGGCAACCAGGCAGTTATTGAACATAGTGTGAGTGCCTGTTGTGGACATACCAATGGCAGTTAATGCTCCTGCGGGAGCAGCAGCAGTTCCCCAACGCACAAATGATTCTGTGGTTGCTGTATCACCCATATAGTCGCCTGTCCCACAGGTTAAAATAGTGGAGTGAGGAAGCTTGGTTCCGTTTACCATGGAATTGGATGGTTCCCATTGGCTCATGTACATATAACCGCGATAGTTAAAAAATCCTACACCCTGATTAAGTCCGCTGTTGATGGCAGTGGCATAACCGCTGGAGTAGGTTTCTAAGTAACTATAGTTGGGGTTTGTTTTTTGAGATAGTTCTTTGATAAACTTGTTGATATACCTTGTCGAAATTCCGCTGCTACTGGGATCACCCACAAGCAAGATTCTATTTAACCAACTTGCAGAAGTCCCGGTTAAATTGATGTTCTTTTCCACAGCATAGATCTTGGCCAAAAGAACATCAAGCTGACTGATGTTTTCTGCAGATAAGCGTCCGATGAAAGCATCGCCTAAGAGGTCGCTACCAGATAAATGAGTATAGGGATAATCGCCTTCTCCTGCATAACTGGAAAGGTTTTCTACAAAAGCAGGAATGGTAAAGCTACCGGATGTATCACCCAGCAGAATTATGAAATCGGGACGAGTGGTCTGATTATTATATTGGGTTTGAATATAACTCTTGATAGCTGAGGTAGATGCACCACCGGTTTGAGTAGTGTTGGCTACATTTACTTCAAAGCCCTTTTGACGTTTCCATGCCACAAACTCCGCCAGTTTGGTTTGGAACACCGTATCTGTGTTGTTGCCATATATAAGCAATATTCTGGCTCCGGGAGGGGCGAACATTATATCACGGTAATAGGTAAAATTGACAATCATCGATTCATAGAGATTGGAAAAAGCCGATGAATAGCTGGTGTAAGCTGGCAATTCGTTTTCACCAGGTGTGTCTGTTATATCTATTTGGACATCAAAATCGCTCACAATTTCCAGTTCTCCTGTCGCAGCATTGCACTGAACCGGAAATAGATTTATTTGCACTACTCTAAAATCACGCATGATCTGAGGTTGGCTATAACTATATCTATTGGCAGGATAGAGCGCAGAACTGGCATAAGCAGTCCGGTTATAGCTGTTTGCTTTTTCCATTTCTTCTGTGGCAAACACCGGTTTGGGGGTTACATTGCTTTTCAGGTTGGGCAGAGAATGGTTTACTTTTACAGAGAAGTTTCCCTGGGCAGGAATTGCCACCCAGGCAGAATACATCGGCAATTCTGGATAGCCTGTTTCAGCCGTGAATTGGCTTCCTGCCATTTCCAAGCTGGAAAAATTGGTATCAAAGCTTTTTAGTTCCAGAGCAGGGCAGTTTAAGCTCAGTTTTATCTGCCTGGAATTTTGAGACACTACCTGCAGTGGTTTATCACTTTCCACTGCCACTGAAAAAAGCATACTGAACACACACATCAGTATGATTGTTACGACACTTTTAATTTTCATCCTTAGTTCCTTATTTAGGTTAAAAGTATAAGAACCTGAAACCGCAATAGGCTCTTGTGTTGTGTCAAACTTAGTATGTCGCAAATAGTATTGATAGGGGTAGGGGAGTTATCCATTACTGGCTCCCCTCCCTCCGAACCGTACGTGCGGTTTTCCCGCATACGGCTCTCCAGAAAACAGGTTACTCATTTAAGAGAC
>DIXL01000014.1 GCA_002428685.1 Cloacimonetes bacterium UBA6081
AGAGGGGTGGTAAAGTTGGGTTAAATTCCATTGCCAGATTGGGGAGTTTGTTGTCCCGAAGGTTTGGGAGTTGGGGGAAAGAGGAGGTCAATTACCCCTAACGTGTTTAGAGGTAAGCTTTTATATGTTCGATGGACAGCAGGCAACGTCCTTTTTCCACGGGCAGGGGGCCAAGCTTGGCAGCCGGGATTATGCCCATCAATTTGCCTAAATAGCAATCCTTAATCCGGAGATAATTGGCTTTGTTCAGCGTGATAATCAAAAAAACGGTTATGGGTTTACCGCGCTTGCTTACATCCATCAAAAACAGCCTGAAGCTGCCATCCGGATTTTGGTGAATCCCCCAGCGGGTGATAGTTGTAAATCCGGTGAAACACTCTTTTAAAGAGGGGATCAGCTCGGGCGAGGCATAATGATATAAACCGGAAAAATCACTACTTATGGCTCGCTCCAGCATGGTGTCCATAAAGCGCTTAAGATTTACCAAAGATCGGTAAGACAGAATTGCAGGTGAATCCATCCATCCTTGTTTGCGAAGATAACTGGCCTTCAGATTGGTGATAACCCGGTGCTTGGTTTCGCGGGCTGTGGAATAGCTGATGCCTTTGGCACTTGCATAAGCTTTTAACGTGGGATACCGTTTAAAAGCCATGTAAAGCTTATAATCCGCTTGGCTTAGCAATTTGGGAATATCGCTATCCAAGATAGCCTTGTCCAAATCTGCCTCGGGGCACAATTGCGCGAGCTCCAGGCAGGATTTGTTGTTAGTCAGCTCTTTACACAGCTTGTCATCACGGATATTGCCCTTTTTGGTTAAAGCCGCTTGATTGTGCACAGTGCCTTTCAACCAGGCTTTTACAAATTGGACGGGTTTTTTGGTTTGCAAAAGCGAGATAATGGAGATTTGCGCCAAATCCTGGGACAAATCACCATTTCTGGTAACCTGCAAAGCACATTGATAAGAATATTGCCACAGTTCCTTGATGTAACTCTCGGTAAAACGGCTTATTTTGGTGTTTACCCACCCATCAATGTCAGCTACTTCGCAATTTTCATTAAGGTAGCTAAGTAACACCCTGTTGGCAATATCGCGCACGATATCTTGATGCACGAAGGCTTTGGATACCTGAGCAGCTACAAGTTTCCTGATGTCATTTAGTCTGTGAGTATTCTGTGAGTGTGCGTTAGCAAGATTTACCGGCATTTTTGTCTCCCTGAATAAAGTCATGCTTAGAGCACAATTTACCACAGGCATAAATGTGTAAAGAGAAAAAATCTCTGGCTCTGGAACGTAAATTGAATAACATATCGGGCATAGAGGAAATAGTTACCATGCAGATAGAGATCAGCGACTCAGCCAAGTTATTTCTTGGCAAAAAACTGACGTTCTTCGGGTTTAAAAACCGCAAGCCCCGCATAATTGAAGTGGCCAAAACTTGCCACGGAGCAGAGTTTCGTCTGGTTTTTGAGCTGATTCAGCCGGAAGATGTGGCGGTTTTGGCCAGGGACCTTGTGCTGTATGTCCCTCAGAACCTGTTGGCTGAATATAGTGGATTCAAAATAGAGCTGGAGAGCTTTTTCTTTGCTCCCAGGCTGGTAATTAAGCCTTATAAACAAAGCTTCGCCTGCGGTTGCACGGCCAAATGCCCCAAACATAAGATAAATAATGAAGATAAACTAAATATCGAGGAAAGATGAAACACAAGTTTCTAATATTGCTGCTTTTGCTGTTGACCGGCGTATTATTTGCAGCACCACACCACTATTTGCCCCTGGACGTTTTACAGCCGGATGGCAGTGCTTTAAAGATTTACGCCTCTGGCGATGAATTTCACAATTGGCTGCATGACGCCAATAACTATAGCATTGTGGTCAATGACGAAGGCTGGTATGTGTATGCCCGTCAGGATGGTGAGGGTGTTGCCCCCACAGATTATATAGCAGGCATAGACACTCCGCGTAACTTACAGCCCGGCATAAACCTAAGTAAAGAACGCATAGCCGCAAAATATGCCCGTTGGGAATCCATGCGAGATTACAGCAATGGCCGCTCTCCTCACACCGGGCAATTTAACAACATCGTGATCTTCATCAAGTTTGCAGATGATCCGGAGTTCAGTGCTCAGATAGGCATGTATGACGATATGTTTAATGCCACGGAAAACAATGCAAATTCCATGAAGAACTATTTTACCGCAGCTTCATATCAGCAGTTGAATGTGGACACCACCTTTTATCCTGCTCCCAATGGCGATATCGTGCTTTCTTACACGGATATCAATCCCCGGGGTTACTATCAGATTTACAGCCCCACCAACCCCATCGGCTACGATGCAAACGACGATAATGCACGCACTCAGCGTGAGCAGCAAATGTTAGCCCGTGCTGTGGCTGCCGTTGGTCCCCAGATTCCCACAAGCATTGATATTGATGGCGATGATGATGGCAAAGTGGATAACACCTGCTTTATAATCCAGGGTGCTCCCAATGGCTGGGCAGAGCTTCTTTGGCCGCATAGATGGGTGCTTTATGCCGCAACTGCCACCATTCACGGAGCGCAAGTGTGGGATTTTAACTTCCAACTGGAGTTTTCACTTTCTTCCGATGGTGCCAGCGTTTTGGCGCATGAAATGTTCCATTCCCTTGGTGCTCCAGACCTCTACCGCTATAATGACACCTCCATTACTCCAATAGGTAGCTGGGATTTGATGGCCAATAACCAAAATCCTCCCCAACACATGAGTGCCTGGATGAAATACCGTTATGGCCAATGGCTTACCGAGCCTCCGCTAATCACCGAAAGCGGAACCTATACCCTATCCCCAGTGGCTTCTTCGGCCACCAATAATTTTTACCGCATTGCATCCTGGAAAACCAGCGAATACTATGTTCTGGAATACCGCAAACCCAGCTACAATTACGACGATAATCTGCCCGGAACCGGACTGCTGGTTTACAGACAGGATAACCGCTATCAAGGCAATGCAGACGGGCCACCAGATGAGCTTTACATCTATCGCCCCAATGCCAATACTACTACAACCCCCGGTTCACTTTCCATGGCTGCCTTCAGCGCAGATACCGGAAGAACCGTGATGAATGAGACAACCATCCCCAGCGGTTTTACCAGTAATGGCAGCCCCGGTGGCTTGAATTTATACGAAGTTGGCTATGCGGGAGACACCATCTCTTTCAAAGTAAAAATCTCCGAGATTCAGCTTACCGCTCCCAAAGGTGTGGAGGTGTGGTTTTCCGGCAGTAATAAAAACATCACCTGGAAAGCTAAATCCTCCTCCGGCAACGTCATGATAGAATACACCACCAATGCAGGCCAAAACTGGACTCAACTTGCAGCCAGTGCTCCCAATAACGGCTCTTTTCTTTGGAATAATCTTCCCACTCTGGATTCCAATCAGTGCCAGGTGCGCATAACCATGCTTAGCAACAGCCAATGGGACAGCAGCACCTACAACTTCACGATTTTGAGCACCATGGCCACTCCTGTAGGTGCCTATCCTGCAAATTTGGCCACCAATATTCCTACGAACCCCCAAATTACCTGGCAAAGCGTTCCCGGTGCCAATAGCTATCAGTTCCAGCTTTCCACAAACACTCAGTTTAATAGCTTCGTAGTTAACGTTCTGGATCACCCCACAAGTTATTATGCTGCTTCGGAATTGATTCCCTTCACTACCTATTATTGGCGTGTTGCCGCAATGGGTGACATTGGAATCAGTCCCTTTAGCACTACCATGAGCTTTACCACCGGTGAAACCACCGAACTTCCTGCCGTTCCAGAGCTTGTTTCTCCGGCCAATTATGCCACAAATATTGCTCAGAATGTGCTGTTTAGCTGGCAAAGCTCAAATCTGGCAGCCTCATACCGCATTCAAATTGCCACAAACAGCTTCTTTTCCAACCTGGTAGCAGATACGGCAAATCTGGCTCAAACCAGCTATACCTATTCCGGTTTACAAGCCGGCACCATATACTATTGGCGTGTGGCTGCCTTAAATGTAGCGGGAATCAGTAATTTTTCCATGGCACGCAGATTTACCACCACAACAGGCAGCGATAACGAAGATAACCACAGCCCTGTTTTGGTTAATGCTTTATTGCCAAATTACCCCAATCCTTTCAACCCTCATACCACGCTTAGCTTCACAGTAAAAAATCCTGCCCTGCCCGTGAACCTGACAATCTATAACACCAGAGGCCAAAAAGTCCGCCACTTGTTCAGCGGTCTGCCTACCTCAAACACCATGAGCCTGGTGTGGGATGCTAAAGACGACCAGGGAAAAGCGGTCAGTAGCGGAATTTATCTCTATAGAATTGACAGCGCAGATTTTTCTGAAACACGTAAAATGCTGCTGGCAAAATAGTTAAATAAACGATAGCCGCAAATTAGCAGTCTCTTTGCGAGGCTGCTAATTTTTTTCTTGCTTTTCTTGGGTACCGCTTTATATTGTGTATTGATAAGTAAAAACTAAAGCAAGGAGGTTCAAAATGAAACTCGTCCCTTATCGCAGAAACAACGAATTGAGGCCAATGAGCAATATGCTCAGTTTGTTCGATGATTTCTTCAACCGTGTGTATGAAGATGAGAATTCGGATGAAAACTTCCGGGCTATGGCAATGGACATTGTGGAACATGACAATGAATTCCAGATTATTGCAAACCTGCCCGGATTTAAAAAAGATGATATCAAGATCAGCGTCCATGATACTCAGTTGACCATTGAAGCAATATGCAAGGTTAACAAAGAGGAAACACAGGGAACTGTTTACCGTTGCGAACGTTATAGTGGCAGCTTTAGACGCAATCTGTTGTTACCCGAAAATGCAAACGTTGCAAACATCTCCGCCAAGATGGAAGATGGTGTTTTGAAGCTGAATATCCCTAAAAAAGATCCTTCTCCCCTGCAAGAGATAACCATCGAATAAACAACCCATAGCCTCATCGAGAAAGGGCACAGAAATCCTGTGCCCCTTCTTCTATCTACATACAAACCCACTTTCCGAATAGTATCAGACTTCTCACATGCTTGCAATGCCATATCATTCCCATATCATTCTCAATAATATTGGGAATGATATGGGAATGATATGGCATTGCTAATAGGGAAGAGAGTTGGGAATTTTATAGTATCATGTCAAACCTGCTCTGACGTGTATGAATAGCACATCGGTTCGTTGTCGTTCCCGCGGAGGCGGGTATCCAGCACAAAAACAGCTCTGGAAGAGCGGCAAATCGGATAGTATTTGCCTCAACATTTTGTTGTCATCCCCATGGGATTATCCAGGGCTGGATTCCCGCCTCCGCGGGAACGACAGTATGATATTGCGATGTAAGCAACTTGACATGAAACTTTGGAGGCACGCAGAGTCCGCAGATTCCACAGATTTAAATATATTGTCATTTACTTTTTCGGTGTCTTCGGTTGTCTCGGTGGTCAAATAATATTCAGTGTCCCTATTATGCCTGTGCAGCAACCTATTAGTATTTATGCATTCTGCGGAAAATGCGGTAGTTGTGTCCCACCACAAGCAGAAAAAGCAGATTGGCAATCATCATGGCAATATTGATGGTAAAAGGATCCCAGGCAGCGTAATAGGCTATGGCAATAATGATTACGGATAGCAGGATGGTTTTAAAAATAATGATCCCCTGGGGCAGTTTTAGCTTTTTGAAGATCCAGCGGGCTATTGGGTTCTTTTCTCGGTGATAATGATGTGGCTTCAAAACCAGATAGGTGGAGTGCCCATCCAGGATATTCAGAACTATAAAGGACGCGGTTAGCACCAGGCTAAAAACCGGCGAATTGAACATAACCCTAATAAACATCACAACTTACAACCCCCTGTCCCCTGTCCCCTGTCCCCTGTTACCTAATAACAGCCAGTTTACCCCGCTTAAACTCATCATTCATCTCCACCACGTAAAAATAGACTCCTGAGGAAACCGGACGGCCATCATTATTTTTAAGGTCCCAGGTCCAGGTGATATTGTTGCTTTGTAGGGTAAAGGGGCCAATATTTTGGGTAAAAACCAGGTTTCCCGCGCTGTTGTAGATTGCAATCTTACCCGGTTTATCAACGGGGAAATTTACAAAGGTGGCCGCAGGATTATGTTTGGGGGTTACCGGATTGGGGAAAACGGTAAGGTTTTTCAGGTTGGAAATGGTTTGGATATTAAATCTTGCCAAATTGTGCTGAGGCGAAACAAGGTTTCCGGCAAGATCAGATAAGTTGTTGGTTTCCAAAAAGTAAGCATAGTTGCTGTGCTTTAGGGGGTGGGCAAAACCAATGGTGATGGTATCTACATCCAAGCTTGCTGAAACAACTGCATTATCAGCATCATTCTGCGGACAGGTAAGCAGATAATTTGGTAAATAGGATGTGGCTCCCGGACTAAGCTCTTCGCTATATTTTATGCTAATCGCCTGCTTTGAAGGCAACACCATTACCTCTATAATCTCCGGGGCAATCACGTCCGGAGTGTAAGCAAAGCTATACAGGCTATCCTCGATATCCACACCGCTGATTCCGCTAAGGCCACGCAGCTCTATTACAAACAAAGAATCTATGGCAGGAAAAGTATCCCTAAATCTTAACTGCACTCCGAATTGATTTGCTATGCTATTGCCAGACAGAGGATTGCCCATGCCATTGTTAAGCATGTAACAAGCCGGATTGGTGAAACCTGATGGCATTGCCTGATCGAAAAACAGACGCAATTCACGGCTGCCAACCATCTGGCTATCTATCACTTTAGGCTTCGGCAAAGGGGTAGCTTCTATCCACATACTTAGGTTGCTGGTGGAAGGAGTGTAAGATGGATCAATAGCAGCAATGGCATAGTTATAGACTTGTCCGGAGATTAAATCTGTATCTGTGTAGCTGGTGAAAAGCCCTGTTGCCAAAAGAGTTACTTCATTTGCAGAATTTTTCCGATAGACTGCATATTGCGGAGCTCCACTGCTGACCCATTTCAGCTTAACCGAATTTTCATTCAAAGGTTTGGCGGTCAAATTGGCGGGCGTGGCAGGACCGGTAAAAGGAACCTGAGGCGACCACTGCACTGCCACAGCACTATCTGCCTCGGCACGCACATTGGCCATAATTCGTGGTATTCCATCTGTGCCGAACCAAGTGCTCACCTGATAATTGCGATAGCTATCGCCACGAAAAGTTGGAATAAACTTGCCATTTTGGAATTTTAGAACATAGAGGTTCGGGGCAATTGCCAGAATCAGCTCATCCTTGCCATCGCTGTCCAAATCGGCACTGGTGATGGAATTTTGAGATTGAACATCATTGAACATAATGCTGCCCATACTGGTATATTGATCGTTGGCTTGCTTTTTAAAGCCCTCAAAATACCAAAAATTCAAGTCCGGATTCAGGATATTAGTTGTCCAGCCTCCTACAAAGAAGTCTCTGCTGCCATCGCCGTCAAAATCACCTGTGGTTAAGGTGTATGCGTTGCCAACCGGTAGCCTGGTACTCCAACGCATGTGGTGGAGATTGGCATTGATAATCTCAAACACCATTACATCGCCATCTGTGTCTGCACTAAGGATATCGGGAATATTGTCGCCATCCAGATTATCCACAATAATGGTCGGGACAAAATTGTTGCGCTCAAAAGTTGTGGTGGGATTGCTGATCGTATTTAGGCTATCGATAGTCCCATTGGCATAGCGCCTATAAGCCTGAATCACTTTTTCGGCAGGAAGGTTTTTTACCGTTAAAAAATCCGGAATTCCATCATTGTTATAATCTGCCATCACGCCACCGGAAATACCAACGTCCAATTGGATATTCAAGCTGGGATTTGGGTAAGTATCCGCCGTTCCTGTTTCCCATAAATAGGCTGTTTCACCCTTCAAAAGCAATAGTTCCATGCCCGATTGATTTGTATTGCCAAAATCAAGTGGCCAAAAGGCATCATCAAAACTGTGAGTTTGCACATGAACATCCGGATAAGGTTCAAAAGCCTTAACTGTTCCATAACCGCTGGCAGGCATTTCCATGGCGATATATTCGGCACTGCCATTCCCATTAAAATCGTATTTCCGATGCAGAGGACGTCTGGGAGCACCTATAACTTCCGCTTGAAAACCATAGATTGGGACATTTTCATACACGATATTCATGAAATTGCTAAAGACCTGGGTATGAACCCAGATGTTTGCGGCATTGCCTGCGCTGATACTGATGCTGATTGGGCCTTCCGGAACTTCATCCGGAAGCCTCCAGGTTTGCACACTATCCTGAAGAGTAGAATAAACTTGGTAAACACTGCCATCTGAAGCTGTAACGTGCAATTCGCTGCGCACAACCTCATCGAATACGGCCGCTACATAGTATCGCAGATTTTGCTTTTCGTAACGCTTAAAACCGGATAGGGATTGGGGTTTTAGCTCCGGAGCACTACGATCGACAATAATGGTGCGGAAATAATTGTAACGATTGACGTTATTGAAGCACTTTTCGTATTGCAAGCGGATCAGATAGGTGCCTTCGGGGAAATAATATGGGATATAGAACTCGGCCAGAACGCCATTATGAACCTGCACAGTATGGGGAGTTGGATCTGGATAGTGGGTGGTTACATCTTTCCATCCCCCGCCATTGGGATCGCTGAGGCTTTTATAGCAAACCGTATAACGGGCAAAATCATCACCATAAACCGACCCAATGATAGAGGTGGTCTCGCTGATGCCAAGCTGGTCAAGAGGGCTGGTGATCTCCACAAAAGGAGGGTTGATGTTATCCAGCAGATTTTTAACGTTCAGCAGACCATGACCGGTTTTTATATCAAACCCAAGGTCATTAATGTCTTCGCACGAATTTAACAGACGTGAACGTACCTCAGCCGGGCTTAAATCCGGCTGCAGAGATAATAGAAGTGCCACCGCTCCCGTAACAAAAGGGGCACTCATAGAAGTTCCATCCTGCATAAAATACATTTCGTTTCCGGTTAGCTTGTAGGTTGATAGAACCCTTTCTCCCACTGCCACAAGGTCCAAATCGGTGCCATAGCTGGAAAATCCGGATAGCTGTTTACCTTTGTTTACCGAACCAACAGAAATTACGGAGGTAAGCTTGGCTGGATAGCTAAGCCCCGGGCCAGCATCATTACCGGCAGAAGCAATAAGCGTAACGCCTTTACTGTAGGCATATTCACAAGCATCAGCTATAATGGGTGAATAGTTTGGATCACCCCAGCTCATGTTAATAACGTTGCAACCCATGTCCGTTGCGTAAATTAGTGCCGCCGCAGCATCGTCATCCTGCAGATATCCGGCACCTGAGGTTGTTCGGAATCCTGCTCTGATGGGAACAATTCCCACATTCCAGCAAACACCCACTACCCCAATATTGTTGTTCCCCACCGCTCCGACTATGCCGGCAACGTGAGTTCCATGAAAGTTTTCATCCTCTACATCATTATCCTGACCAATGTAATCTCCCAAGGCAGTATCCGCCATTTCCGGAGCATCGGCAAAATCCCAGCCGCACCAGTCATCAACGTAGCCATTGCCATCATCGTCAATGCCATTGTTGGGTATCTCATTTAGGTTTATATAAATATTGGCCTGTAGATCGGGATGATGAATCAGCACTCCCGAATCTACAATTCCCACTTTGATCAGGCTGCTACCCGTGGAGTAATTCCAGGCATTGGGTATTTGGCTTACATAGTGCACAAGTTGATTGTAATATGCATCGTTGGGATTAAGATGCATTTTGCGCAGATAATTCTGCTGAATGTAGGCAATGCCGGGGAAATTAAGTGCTGCAAGCTGTTGCGATTCTGGCAAATTGGTAACATTGGCCAGATAATACTGATTCTGGTGCATGCCTTTGATGGCTGTAATGCTTTTCACGCCTTTCTGGCTGAGGAAAGTATCAAAAGCATTCAGACCGGTTTTACCATCTTTTACCATTATCGGCTGGGTTGTTTTAAAGATAAGCTGCCCGGGGGCAGAAAGACTCCAAGCTAAAACCCCATAGAGTAGTAAAATTATTATCAGGCATCCGGTTTTAATATATTTGAAGTCCATTAAGATACTCATTAAAACTGGTAGCCCAGGCCAATGCTGTGAACGTCTGTTAAGTCGCTGTTAAAGGCTGCATAGCCATAATCCAGGGTAATCCGGCGGTAAAATACGCCAAAACCAGCACTGAAGCTTTCGGCGGCATAGTTTAGTTTGTATCCGGAGCGTAGGGACAGAATGTTTGCCAAGGTCAATTCTGCGCTAATACTGCCCTTCAGGTTTTCGTCAATGGGTTTAATAACTCCGGCACATAGATCAAGGCGTTGCTCACCAAATTTAATCTCCTTGGAAACGTCTGCTTCAATAGTGGTAGGGAAACGCACAGTTTGGTGATTGGTTTTGGAGGAAATACCCAAGTTTCGGACAGCTAAAGACATTTTTGAACCGCTTACCGGAGGGATGAAACTTAGCCCTAAATCTGTGTGCAAACCAAGGCTGGTGGCAGTATTTAGCTTTTGATATAAAGTTCCCAAATTCATCCCCACATAGATGCTGGGATTAATCCGGTGAGCGTAATTTGCCATCACATCCACATCAAGGGGATTGTAATGGCCTATCAAGTATCCTGTATCATCACGGTTTTCTATATCACCATAATCCAGATTACGGATAACGATCCCAAAATGGTTGCTTCTGCGCGCAAAAGAATAACTGATCGCATTGGCAGATGTATCCACCAGCCAGGGACTATGCGAAATGCCTATACTACGCATGTCGTTTTCGCAAGCCGCAGCAGGTTGCAAAATAAACGCATAGGCATTTGCAGGGCTGTGAACCCCCCTTCCGGCCATTCCTATGCTGATGGGGCCATAGGCAACATTAAGGAATTTATAGCCGTATTGACCGGCGTTTTCGTCAATTTCGGCCATGGCAAAACCAATGGTCAAAATCAAGCAGATTGTCAGGATAAATATCTTCATTCTAAGGCTCCTGTTACTTTTCCACCGCAAATTTGAGGCGTTTGGTGGTTTGGGGTGTGGATATCACTGCAATATATACTCCGCTACTCAGTTTTTTGGCAGGGAGGTCAAAAATCTCCAGATTGTTCAGATAAGCTTTGGCAGCAGCTTTTTGCTGAAAAACCAAGCTACCGCTGATATCGAATATTTTCAGGGTTACATCTGTATTCCTGCTTGGCATTATATTCAGGACTAACTTCTGATTATATATGGATTTGAGAGGATTGGGATAAATATAAACCTGCCCCGGCACAAAGATATCATCTGTTACAAACTGATTGGGCAGATTAGCTGAGTTATAAGCTGCACTCCGCTTTAAATCGCCAAATTCGGTTGTCCAACCCAGGGCCGGATTAGCCTGGGGAATTGCATCCAGTTCATTGCGAAAAATACTGCCCTTATCTGTGGCAGTGTATATATACCAGCCGCCGTCGAGACCTTTGGCAATAAAAGGCAGGGTTCTGCTACGCTCGGCAAAGGCAACCGGATAACCTGCTTTCATGCGGAAATCGTGCTCCCAAACACTAAGGCGGTTGTTGCTAAAATTGCCAAGTAACTCTGCCTTACCATCGCCATCAAGATCGGAAGCATAAACTCCGGCTGAAATGGTAGCAGACAAGGTGTCTGCCACAACATTTGAAAGCAGAGATTCGGGGCTCATCAATTCACCTGAATAATCTATTACTGCCATGCCATTCTCGCCACTAACCAAAATATCTATGCTGCCATTACCATCTACATCGGCAAAAGATAGCGGGGCTATGAAAGAACTATCCGACTTGGCAGTCATGTTGTGAACAAAGGGGAATCCATCTGATATTCGCATACCAAAATCAAGCAGATACACACTATTTGCGCATTGAACCACCAATTCACTCTTGATCGGCAAGCGAACTTTAAAGGCAGCCACAATAACCGAATCTGCTGGAATTGGCAGAGTTGCCGAGCAAACATCAGAGTCTAATAACCTGATGTCTTTTAGCCTATATGTCCCATCAATATCCTGGATGATCAGCGATAATTCATCCACATTGCCATGTATCAGGTTGGCCACAATTTTACCCTCGAAACCGGCAATTTCCTCGCTCAATCCACTGGTTTTGTCATAGAGTATAACAGACGAACCAGTGGTAGGGTCATTAAAAGGCAAGGCAATTTTATCACCCAAATCCACCGGATGGCTTGCCCAATTGGATTGCATTTTGGTAAACACATAGTTGCGCTGTGAACTGCTCAAACGATACAACCGGCATAAGTTTTCCTGTTGCATGGGGATGTAAAGTGCTTGACCGTCCCAGGTGTAGGGAGCCACCACAGGCATCCGGAAAAGCGGATAATCTGCCATCAATGCTTCGTTGTCCCACATATAAATCTGTCCGTTTGGCATAGGGTAAAACAGTTCCGTATCCCCATCATTATCAAAATCTATGGCAGCGGCATTTATTGGGTTTTCCTGGGAATAGGAAGTAGTCCTGCGCCAGCCAAATTCTACCGAAAAAGTCATCTGTGCGCCGCTGGCTGAGATATTATATATCTCCAGAGGAACTCCACCATAATAGCTGTCTGCTACGGGCAAAGAAAGCATGCCATTGTGGTTTTGATTGCCAAAATAGTCGTTATTGTCAGCTCGAAAACTATCGAAGGGACTACCCCATTTATAAATATCATATACTGCTGTATCCAAATTTTGAGTGCCATCCGCTTCTTCCAAATCCACGCCTTTGTGGGCTGCATTGGAGTTTACCCGGTTATTGTCAAAATTGGCGGTAAAAAGCTCGTCAATAACTTGCTCGTCAATATGCCAGATCAGCAGCCCCGAACCATCTTGCGGCTCAGAGCTGTTGTTGGGAATTGGCCCTCCCAGTCCTGGCAAAAAGAAATCCCACTCACTGCCCAAATAGCTGTTTTCCATGAAGTTAAAATATGGTAACAGCGGGTAGTTTTCGTAATAATCCTGCTCTCCTTCGGGCAAAAGCTTAAAGCTGTAACTATACTGATTGGTATAGGGATCCAGGCTGCCATCGGGATTTTGCTGCCTGTTTTCGATTAGGAAATACTCTGTTGCCGTGATAGGAATTTTATACACTCTGATGGCTGAGGCAGAATGGTTTAAAAAGTAATCTATAGAATTAATAGCACTATCTTGAGAAATTACAACGGGAGTTTCCCAACCCAATAAGTATCGGCACCAGGCATCCGGCTGCGCTGGAACATAGCCATTACCATTCCAAACGCCTGTTCCCATCAAACCCCAATTTCCAATGCCCTGGCTGGCTCCATTGCTGCTATCATTATCAAACAAAGTTGGGAGGCCAAGAACGTGTCCAAATTGATGCGCCAACACACCATAGATGCTAAAGAGGTAGGCCGAGGCGTTTTCTTCTCCCTCTGCAGGAAAGTAATCCTGAAATTCGTCTTCGGGAACCACCACAATATTGGTTAGTATTGCGCCATCATTGGTGGTAAAGCCTGGATAATTGTCGTTTTCCGGATCAAAATAAGCTTGTAAATTCTTGCGGGTAAGAAAGGTGCTCCAAATTTGGTTTTGGCGAATTGACTCCACATCCGATTCCTGGCCTGCTCCCGCATGGAAAATAATCACTCCGCCATAGCTGGTAAAATCGACCGTCGCATCAATCTGATTCATAATGTGAGGCAGCATTTGCGCCAAGTTAGCATCAATCTTTTCGTCTGTGTCTCCCCCATAATAGGCCATCGGGTTTGGCATGGTAAGCACTTGGGGATAAAGCTGATACTCCAGATTATACAGGTCGTGACTGGCTTCCAGAAAGAAATCTTTCAAATGGATCATCCAGCGGTTAAAAAACACCTCGTCATGCACATAGTTATCTGGATAAGCGGCCTGAGCACGAAAGCTGACATCGCTGAACTGAACCCTTAGCACCAGCATATTATTGGGTATCTGGCGCGTGGCTTGGCTTGAAAACACATTGCTCTCAATTTTTGTGGCACCATAAGCCGCAGGAATTGCCTCATAAAGAGGATGCGGCGGAACCAGAGCTTGGCCAACTTGGACAAGCAGCACCAACAACAGCAAGATCAACACTTTTAGGATATATCGGGGCATGTAACCCACCTTTTCAGTGATTTTGTAAATAAGACAAATAATGTAGCCAGCGGATCTCGACGCTTGCCACCAAGAGCTCCAGTATTGCAACTATTTATACATGGCTTAGTGCGTCAATAAAAAAAACCCGCCTAAGCCAGATATGCTACTTCTTAAGCGGGCAATAAAGTTAGCCAAGTTTCTCAGCTCAGGCTAAAAGTTCTTTTTTTTACAGATTCTTCCCAGCCAAAATATCTGCTTCGTTGCATTTGCAGATTCTGGCATATTCGTTTTGGGGAGTCCAGCCACCAGATTTCTTTTTGTTGGTGATTAGTTTGATACGCTTAATTTCGGTATTACAAACCGGGCAAATCACTTTGCCTTCGTTGGAAGTTTCGTGCGCGAGTTTGGCAGTAAAGCTCTTTACTTTTCCCATTTTATCCTCTTAGTTTAATTTGCTCTTTCAATGTATTCACCCGTACGGGTGTCGATTCTAATCTTTTCTCCGGCTTCCACAAAGAAGGGAACCATAATTCTGAGGCCGGATTCGGTAAAGGCCACCTTTCCGCTGCCGGAAGCAGTATTGCCTTTTACATTTGGTTCACATTCCGCAATTAACTGCACAACTGTGGTGGGCAAATCCAAACCCAAAACTTCTCCGGTGGGCGTCATTACCACTATCACTTCCATATTTTCGGTGATCAGCTTTTCCTTATCACCCAAAATGGAGGATTCCACATGCATTTGTTCGTAGTTTTCACTATCCATCAACACCAAAAACTCACCTTCGCGGTAAAGGTATTCTTTTTTGGTGCGTTCAATCCGAACCTCGTTAAAGGTATCGCTATCGCGGAAAGTATTGTCCAAAACCTTTCCAGTTCTTATGTTCTTCAGCTTTGTGCGCATAAAGGCGGGACCCTTGCCTGGTTTTACGTGCAAGAAATCCACTACTTCATACAAGCCTTCTTTGTATTCGATTATCATGCCGTTACGGACATCAGCCATTGTAGCCATATTTATTTCCTTGTATTTAGACTAAGTAAGCCATGATTTTGGGAGCAGGGATCTTGGCAAGATATTTTTTGGTTTTTACCACCTAAAGCACTGACTAATAGTTACACGGATTGGACAGATTAAACAGTTTACACGGATTTTTTTTTATTAAGTGGCTCACAGATTACACAGATTACGCAGATTCAAATATTACATTTCATCGGTTTTTTCGATGTTTTCGGTTTACTCTGTGGTTAATTAATTCGTTTTATCTGTGTTACTCCGTTAAATCCATCCAATCCGTGTGCCTGCTAATATTTCATCTGTGTAATCTGTGTAATCTGTGAGAACTTAATAAAAATCCGTGTTAATCTGTCCATTCCGTGTAACCATTAATCTGCGAAATCTGGTGCTAAATATTCACAAGCAATACCAGATACCAGTTTGAAGTTGACAAAATTACCTATTTATCAGATTGGTGCTTAAACAATTGGTTTTTATGTTTTTTTACTTCTCCAGAAGATCTGCAAAGAGGATTTGTAATGCAAGAAATAATCATTGATGGTAACAGCCTTAGCTTGGAAATGGTGCAACAGGTAGCCTGTGAATTTCGTCCCATCCGGCTATCCCAAAATAGCATTGAAAAAGTTACCAAATGCCGCGCTTATGTGGACAAGATAATCGCAAATGGCGATGTGGTTTATGGCCTAACTACCGGTTTTGGCAAATTTAGCACGGTCAGCGTTCCCAAAGAGAACATTGCCGATCTGCAATTGAACCTTATCCGCAGCCATGCCACCAGCATCGGCGAACCATATAGCATGCAGCAAACCCGTGCCATCATGTTGCTTAGAATTGCGGTTTTGGCAAAGGGACACAGCGGCATCAGGCTGCAAACCTTGCAAACTTTGGTAGAAATGCTGAACAAGCAGGTTCATCCAATCATTCCCATGCGTGGCTCTGTGGGTGCCAGTGGCGATTTATCACCATTATCTCATTTGGCCCTGGTTTTAATTGGAGAAGGTGAAGCAATTTACAAAGGCGTTCACCTAAGCGGTAAGGAAGCCATGCAACAGGCGGGCATAGCACCTGTGAAATTGGCGGCAAAAGAAGGCCTGGCACTAAATAACGGCACGCAAGTGATGGCTGCCCTGGGAGTTCTGAGCCTTTTGGAAGCGGAACGTTTAACCCGCTATGCCGACATAATTGCAGCAATGAGTATTGATGCCTTAATGGGAACTCCCCGTGCTTTTGATGAGCTTATTCATAAGCTGCGTCCTCACCCCGGACAGCTAAAATCTGCAAAAAACATCTGTGATTTGCTGGAAAGCAGTCCCCTACGACAATCTCACCTCAATTGTGGCAACGTGCAAGATGCCTACAGCCTGCGTTGTTCGCCTCAAGTGCATGGTGCTGTGCGTGATGCGCTTTCCTATGTGAGAGGAGTTTTGCAAATTGAGATCAATTCTGCCACGGACAATCCCCTGATCTTCGCAGATGAGGAAAAAGTGATCTCTGGTGGCAATTTCCACGGTGAACCTTTGGCCATTGCCCTGGATACCCTTTCCATGGCAATCAGCGAGCTTGCTTCCATCAGCGAACGGCGCATTGAACAAATGCTAAATCCTGCCTTGTCCCGAGGTTTATCTCCATTTTTGGCCAATCGCCCCGGCATAGATTCCGGTTTTATGATTGCGCAGCTTACTGCTGCTTCATTGGTTAGCGAGAACAAAGTGCTGGCACATCCTGCTTGCGTGGATTCCATCCCCACTTCTGCAAATCAGGAAGACCATGTGTCCATGGGTTCAGTTTCGGCCATCAAGCTGTTGCAAGTGATTACCAATGTAGCATCTGCCCTGGGCATAGAATTGCTGATTGCTTGTGCTGCCTTGGACGAGCGTAGCATGCCAAGTTCTCCCCTAATTGAGCAAGTGAAACAAGCTCTTAGAGAAACTGTTCCTCCCATGCAAGGGGACAGGGTTTTGTATCCTGATCTCAACAGTGCTATTGCTTTGGTGCGTAGTGATAGAATAGATCTATTAGCTGGAAAATTAGATTGACAGAATAATGATGCCCCGCAGCTATCCACTCATGAAGTTTAAACCCATCATCCTTTGCCTGATCTGCCTTGCCGGCCTGGTTGCCTGCGAGGTGAATACTATGTATAATGCCCGGAATTACTTCAAATCTGCCCAGGAAAGGCCTTTGAACAATATGGGCAGACCCAATGCCCAAGCCATTGATGAATACACCAAAGCCATCAAGAAATGCGGCATAATTATCTCCGAAAGCCGCAAGAATGCAAAGCTGGACGAAGCCTACTATTTAATGTCCAGAGCTTTGTATTTCAAGGGTAACAGCGCTTTTCAAGCCAAAGACCAGTTTGAAAACCTCATCAACCGCTATCCCAACAGCCCTTTGGTGCCGGATTCTAAAATCTTTATTGCCCGCATTCTCCGAGAAATAAATCAACCCCGGGAAGCTGAAAAGAAGTTAGACGAATTTATCCTCAATCCAAAATATAAGAAACATCACCCCAAAGCTTTGTTTCTGATGGCAGATTTTGCCATAAAAGACAAGAATTACACCCGCGCTCAGTATTATCTGGAACGCATTATCAACGACTACCCCAAAACCAAAGAATACCGTGAAGCTTATTTCTTGTTTGGCAAAAACTACTACGAGCAAAACGACTACCCAAAATCGCTGGAAGCATTCCAAAAAATGCAAAATGCCCGCGGCATAGACAAAACCCTAAAAATGGACGGCAGCTATTACATCGGATTGAACGAATTGGAGCTGGGCAATTTTGACCGAGCTTTGCGCACTACTAAATCCCTGGTAAAAAACGAAACCCGCCCCGAAAAAATCTCCGCAGTTCGTTTGTTGAAGGCCAGAATTCAATTTGCCTTGAATGACACCACTGCCGCTACGAGCGAGATTGATTATATCAACAAAAATTACCCACGCACCGAAAGCAGTGCTGCCGCCTATTACTATTTGGCAGAATACCAATATTATAAGACCGGTGATATCGCCAAAGCAGTGGCAAATTACAATAGGGTTCGCACCGAGTTTTCCACTTCTCCCCTATCCAGCAAGGGTCAAGCCAAAGCAACCGCCTTGGGCAAATTGATCGCTCCGGCAAATTTGAGCAGCGAAACCAACCTAAGCACCTGGCTGGATTATTATTATCAAGCGGCAGAAAGTTTCCTGGGAGCTTTGGCTCTTCCGGATTCTGCCCTGGCAACATATAAAACCGTGATTGCCGAAAAGTCTGTTACCATTACCAGGATTGATTCGCTAAACCTGAAGCTGAATGAAACCAAAGCTGTTTTAGATAGTCTGAAAGCTCTTCCCATTGTGGCTGATAATCCCATTTTGCCGGATACTTTAGTTGCCATTGATGGAGGAAATGACAGCTTGAAGGTTGCCATTAGCGATAGCACGTTTGCAGTGCCCGATAGCTTTAAGGTTGCCATTAGCGATAGCACTCATTCCGTGCCGGATAGCTTGAATCCTCAGGTAGCATTACAAGCTCAAATTCAGCGGCTTCAAACCGAGCTTACAGACCTGGAAACCCGCATCACCAAGCAGGGAGAGAACCTTTTAAAGTTTGATGCGGAGATTATTCCCTTCTGTCTTTTCGCCATTGGCAGTATTCTGCAAGATTATGCTTCGGATGACCCTGAGAACGAAGCAATATTATCCAGGATGCAAAGCGAATACCCCGAAAATAAATACGCCAGAGCTTTGAGTGCTTTGCAAAGCGGCCAACCGGTGCGTTTGATAGACCCCCTGGAAGAAAGACAGGAAAAGCGGCTGGATGAGCTTTTTGGGCAGATTGAGGCTCAACCCGATTCAGCCGTTGTGGGGCTTGAAGCATTAACCTCATCAATCTATCCGGCTGTTAAACTGGCGGCGAATTACCGTTTGGGCTGGTATTACAGTTTTGAAGCGGTGGACACCCTGGCAGCCAAGCCATATCTTGATGAAGTGCTGGAAAACACTGCCGCAGAAGAATATACTTCCATAACTCGCAGGTTTTACAACGGAACCAAATTCCTGCTTTTCGAAATCCCGACGGTAGATTCAAGCGTAATAGACTCCACCATGGTAGCTCCCAGTTCAAAGGGACTGGTTTTCCCTGGCTCTGCCGAAATCTGGACAAACCTGCCAGACAGCCTGAGTATGTATCAAACCATTCCTCCCTTGATAGACTCATTAAGCAACAGCATCGCACCCCCACAAGTTCCGGACTCAGAACCAAGCTCCATAGACCAAATCCCCAGCGAAATCCCGGCATCCCCGCCCCCAGATCTGGAGAAAAAAGAGGAAGCTCCGCTTGAATGAAATGGGCAGCAGCGGCCATCTCCGGCTCCAATCTCTATCTTAAGTTTGCCATCTTTATCACCGGTATTGTAACCGGTCTGGATTCCTCGCTGCGTCAATTGCTCTATCAGTTGCTGCTATTCCTTGTCTATCTGTTGCTCGAGCCCAAGCTTTATTTATTGCTGCTAAAGGCTTTGCGCAAGATTCTTCTGTTTATGTCCGGTTATTGGCTGTTTGCCACTTGTTTAAGCCAACCCTTCATCAGCTCTGTGCTGTTTACCATGCAAGTTATTTATATGATTATGGTTACAGTTGTAGCAATGGGCAATGTCCCAATGGCTCAGCTTGCCACCGATAGTGCCGGAATTCGCCGCTTTAAACCGCTGAATGCTTTGTTCTATTACTTCGTGGCCACATTTTCGTATATGAATAGCTTTATAAAGCACTACAACTGCCTAAAAAGCGCAGCTTCAAGGTCTCCTCTGCTTACTCAGGTTGTAGATGTTGTCCACTTGGTTTTCTCTGATACAGGCAAGGTACAAATCCATGTCCGGCAGGTTCTTGCCCACACCTCAAAACCGCATTATCCCTTTCGCTTTGCCAATTTTTCTGCCTTTATCTTTTTGGCTTTGCTGGTAGTGATACACGGCATCTAAGGAATTGCGGCATGGCACGTTACTTAATGAAATTCGCTTATGATGGCACAGGATATCACGGCTGGCAAAAGCAGCAGAATGGTCTGGCTATCCAGGAAGTGCTGGAAGGGGCGGCAAAGGTCTGGGCCGGGAAAGATGTCTCCCTTATAGCTGCAGGACGCACCGACACCGGAGTGCATGCTTTGGCTCAGTTTGCCCATTTTGATTATGAGGGCAGCATGCAGCCCCGGCAAATGGTTTTGGCTTTTAGGCGTCATCTGCCTTATGACATTAAAGTGCTGGAGATTATGCGCGTTAGCCCCTATTTAAGTGCGCGTTACCAGGCTTATGAACGTTCCTATCGCTATATTCTGGCCAAACAACGAACCCCCTTCAACCGAAACTTCACCGGCTTTATGCCCCATGTCCGTCTGGCTTTGCCGCCAATGCAGGCAGCAGCACAATATTTGCTCGGTAGCCATGATTTTTCGTCCTTTGGGCGTGCCAATCCGGAAATTCCCAACCGCATCTGTGAGGTAAAGCTGCTAAATATTACCGAAACAGCCGAGACTTTTGAGTTTTCCATCAGTGCAGACCGCTTTTTGCACAACATGGTGCGACGCATTGTGGGCACTTTGGCAAATGTGGCTCATTTCAATTTGTCTCCCTATATTATTGAAGCCATTTTATCCGAAAGCTGTCCCCGGCAAAATCTGGTTACAACTGCTCCGGCTTCCGGATTGTATTTGGTGGACGTGAAATATCCTGCAAAGATGCTTGACGAATCTTACCGTCCGGAAATTGATGAGCCAATACGAGGTGAACATGAAATATAATATCCCCCGCGGAACCTTTGACATCCTACCCCAAACCAGCTATAAATGGCAATTTGTGATGGATAGCTTCCGCAAAATTGCCGCCAGCTTTGGCTATAAAGAAATCACCACCCCCATCTTTGAAAGTGCAGACCTGTTTGAACGCAGCAGCGGCGAAAGCTCTGACGTGGTGCAAAAAGAAATGTATCGTTTCACCGATCGCAAAGGCCGTGAATTTGCCCTGCGCCCGGAAGGCACAGCACCGGTGGTGCGCAGCTATGTGGAAAACCATCTGGATGTTCTATCCTCGCGCACAAAGCTGTTTTATATTGGCCCCATGTTTCGCTACGACCGCCCTCAGGCCGGACGTTTTCGCCAGTTTTACCAATACGGCATCGAAGCAATCGGCAGCAATAATCCCTATTATGATGCAGAAGTTATAGCCTTGGAAATGCTGTGGTTAAATAGTCTGGGACTGCAAAACATCAGGCTGGAACTAAACAGCGTGGGTTGCCCCACCTGTTCTGCCGCTTATGATGAGGCTCTCAGGGATTTTTACCGGCCACAGCTACCACAGCTATGTCCCGATTGCCAAAAACGCTTTGAGCAAAAGCCACGCCGCTTGCTGGATTGCAAGGTGGCCTCTTGCAAGGCACTCCGCCAGGGAGCTCCTTCACAATTAGATTATCTCGATCAGCCATGCGCCGAGCATTTTGCCCAGGTGCAGGCTCATCTGCAAGCCATGAATATTCCTTTTACCCTCAATCCCGGAATCGTGCGGGGCTTGGATTATTACTCCCACACCGCCTTTGAATTTATTTACGAAGGCCTCGGAGCCCAAAACTCCCTGGCTGGAGGTGGACGCTACAACGGCCTGATAGAGCAGATTGGCGGAAAATCCATCCCTGCCATTGGCTTTGCCGGAGGCTTCGAACGCCTGTTATTAGCCTTGGAGAACGAGCATATAGATTTTGCAACTTGCCCCAAGCCACAGGTTTACCTCATCTGCCTGGGCGAAACCGCCCGAACTGCCATTTTGCCTTATTTGAACAGCCTCCGCCTTTGGGGCATAGCCATAGATTTTGATCCTGACAAAAGCTCGCTAAAAGCGCAATTCAAAACTGCCGACACCGTGGGTGCCAGATACGCGCTAATTGTGGGAGACAGCGAAATTGAGGCCAAACAGCTAAACCTGAAGGATTTACAAAGCGGCATGCAAATCACCCTTCCCCTGGATAACGGACAGGCATTGCAGCAGTTCATAGCCCAAAACAAATAGAACCACCAAACCAAATTATTCCAGGTAACCCCTGCATTCTCCCCACAACTCTCGCTTCCCCAAAGGTTATGGGCATTGCTATGGCATAACTATGGCATTACTATGGCATTACTCTTAACCATAGTATTGCTATACTAATGCCCCAGTGTTCAAATACTAATAGTTACAATGCCGAAACCAAAGAGCAGCAAGGAATAAATACAGAAGCTGATTTCGGCCTTGCTGCTGATTGTTTTGGCTTAATTTCTGATGGCTATTACCCGGTAAAAGCCCTTGGGTCTGGTTAAGGCCAAAGTATCGGTATAAGAGGTTTGCGTGGATGCCACAGTTGCCAGCACACTAACTCCCGAATTAAAACCGGGGTCTTCACAAAACTGGATATCATAAGCTGAGGGTGAGCCGGAAGATGGGCTCCAGGTAACGATTATTTCTCCGGAAACAGGATTGTGCCCAGCTGAGATGCTTGGTGGAGTGGAAGGGGGAACAAGGACAATGGAAAACACATTGCTAAGCACCTGATGGAAGGGAGAAACGCTATCGGTAAGCCTTATCAGGCAATTGGCGGAACCGGAGGAGGGAACTGTCCAATTAAAGCTGTTTGCGCCTTGCACCACGTTTTTGGTGCCCTCACTATTCCAGGTAATACCTCCATTGGTAGAATAGTGAAAGGCAACTGTGGAACCGGCACCTGCATAATTGAATTGAACAGCTTGTTCAGAACCGTCAGGCCACTGCTCTCCACCCGCTGGAGTAGAGATGCCAATCGGGCTGATAACCGTTAAGGCTGCGCTGAGATTGAACGCAGGATTGGAGGGGTCATTTGAGGTTCCGTTTATTGTAGCAGTGTAATCTCCAGGACTTAGGCCTGCGGCATTAAAACTTAGCGAAACGCTATGAGCGGCTGCCCCACTGCCGATGCTGCTGCTTACCGTGGTGCCACCATTTAGCCTTAGCCAGGATGGAGAGCCAGAAAGGGTAAGTGAGTAATTTAGCAGCATATTGCCGCTGTTGGAAACGGTTAAGCTTTGGTTTTCGGTTTGTCCCGGAGCCCGGGTGGAACTAAATGCTGTGGCACTAAGCCCTAAAGTGGGTTTACCGCCTTGTCCGGTAAGGGAGATGGTTTTGCTGGAGCCGGTGGCATTGTGGGTAATGGTGGTGCTGCCATTGTAAGCCTGCACTGCGGTGGGAGCAAAGGAAATTGTGTAAGTGTTTGTCCCTCCGGCTACTACAGAATAGGCCAGGGTGTTGCGATCTTCACTTGCGTTCTGGCTGCCCCATAAAGCTTTGGCTGGCTGATTCTCTGCTTCGCCACGGCCAAGGACAACAGCATATCCAGCAGGAGTAGTTATGTTACCGCTAAGGGTTGCACTCCCGGCATTGGAAATTTGGAAGGTTTGGTTTTGAGAAGTGTTGATTTGCACAGTTCCATAAGCCAGACTGGTTACACTCACTGCTATCTGCGGTTCTATAACATTAAGAGTAACCGGAATACTAACGGTGGAATTAGCACTGCTGTTACTGATAATGGTAATAGAGGAATTGTATGTGCCAGCCGTCAATCCGCTGCTGTTGAAGCCAACTGTAATCGATTGAGTTGCTCCTCCGCTTACAATGCTGCCGCTAACGGTTGTGCCCCCATTCAGGCTAACCCAGGGTGTGGGTGAACCGCTTTGTTTGGTTACCACCACTTTATCCAGACAAACACCATAGCCATATTTGGCTGTGCCTTCGAAAGCTATGTAATAGGTGCTGCTCAAATTCGGCAAGGCTATGGTTTCCTGCGTCCAGCTGGCAATGCTGTTGGTGTATGATGCCAGCAGGTTCCAGGCTCCGGTGGAGCTGGTTCGGTAATATACTCTTAGTTCATCCTGATCGCTATACCACAGCTCTTGTGTGTGCCAAAATGATAGGGATGCAGAAGATGAACTTGAGAGGTTTAGCGAGGGTGTAATCAGTTTTGTTACACTCGCAGCGTATGATGCAGTAAACAGTCTTGCGTTATAGCTGCCATCGTAAGCGGCACTGGGATGGCCACTATATCCCCCCGTTGTAAAAGCCCACGGCACATTTGTCCCACTTACGTAGGTTTGCGTCCAATTGGTCGGTAGGCTGGTAGTAGCAAAGGTCTCGTCCAACACTGTAGTCGTGGTGGTAGGCAGCGAACACGTATAGTCCAGGGTCATGCCACCGGTATTGCCAATGCCAAGGCTCTGACTGGTTGTGGCATTGGGAGCTAAAGACTTGGTTATGGATGTTGGTATCCAGGTGATGTTAGCAGGTGCCACTACACCATTGTTAAAACTGATTGTGGTGCCTGCGGAACCTATGTTGGATAGCGATAAGCCGCCTGCTGCTCCACTGGTAAGAAACGGACTGGGGTTGGTGCTGGCGTTAATGGCTGTTCTGCCAACATTCGAGCTGAAATGTGCACTGCTGATGGTCCCATTTGCAGTGGTAGTTCCTCCGGGACGGTAGATATAAACTTCATCTGGAGGGCCATCGGCATTTCCCTCAGCTACATTGGTGTTTATCCTATAAACTAATAATCCGGAGCCAGGGATAGAGTTCTCGAACGTGCCTGTTTTTCTGCGGTATTCCACAATGAAATATTCCGTGGAGGAATAGGGAGAGTTTATTCTATAAAAGCAACCTGTGGAGGAGGTAACAGGATTTAAAGTATAGCTGCCATCCGTAGATATCACCGTGGGAGCAGGCAGCCAGTCTCCATACTTCCATTTCATAAATGCACCCATGTGCTGAGGGGGGTTGGTGGTGGATTCCATCAGGTCCCAGCTACCCACAGGTGTAAATACTTCCTCGTTATAATGGTATAAATCCGGAGCACCCAGGGTATGGAAAAACTCGTGACATAAAACACCGACACTGGAACTGGTTAGAAAGTTCTGCAATTGCAAATTAAAGTCCCAAACTCTCTTTCCGCGGAGGGTTACAGTGCGGTCGTAAATAGCCCAACGGTGAGGCCATAAAAGGCTACTCCAGGCTCCCGCAGATCCGCTGACTATAAAAACCACGTTATCTACACGACCGTCATTATCGGAATCTATTACCAAATCTGCCGGAACCGCGGAAGCAACACCTGCAATGGCAGCCCCCAAGAGCGTAAACTCACGGTCTTGCCTTTGACTGTCGTTTTGATAACCAATTGTATTGGTGGCACTATAAGGCTGAAAATATCCGCGGGTGTGGCTATCCTGCCAGGAAACCACATTTCCACCGGAAGCTGCGGGATAAAAGGTTGTATTCACGGTTAGCTGGTTGTAGGATGCCTCCAGGAAGTAGTTCTTTTGCGAATTGGTGCTGCTGTTGAACCAACCGTCATAGGTGGAAATAGTTTGGCCAAATTCGGCTTCTCCGCTAAACCGGATATATACTACAAGATTGTTGATGGTGCCTATGGTGGGGGCATCGCGGGTTTCGGGAACCTGAAACTTTGTCCTGCGCAGCTCTTTGTATGCTTCCTGGCTGATATTGATATTGGGAGTAAGCCCACGCATGGCAGGATTGTCTCTTCCGGCAATTAAATCACCCGCCACCACAGACGCACCGCTGCGCACGGCAAACGTGTAATAGCCGGTGGTGGGTGACTGGATAATGGTGTAGCCATCTTTGTCATGCAGCCAGTTGTGATATTCGTCTCCGGAAACGAAACACTCTAACACGCTTCCATCTGGCTGAGAGACAGATGCAGGCATACTGGTGAAGTATGCAGACTTTAGTGGCAATAACAAACATACCAAGCTTAGAAAAGCCACCAGAAACTTGATATCAACGAGATGTTTCATAATTACTCCAAAATATATAGTCTTTATTTAGTTCAATAACCCACTGTGAGGAATTGCCTGTCGAGGGACAATCCCGCCTTGATAACATGTTTATGCGTATGAAGAAAGCACTAACTATAAATCATTGCATAACCATACTATTTACCTTGGAAAATTGTCAAGGTTTACTTGCTAAGAGCGTTGCTCTCAGAGATAATAGTTTGTCGTTCCCGCTGAGGAGACTGTGTGAAAAAACTCCTGAGCGGCATCCTGAGTCCCAGCGGGACGACATTTCAGATAGTATACGCACACAAAAAAACTACCTCGAGTCCCAGCGGGA
>DIXL01000127.1 GCA_002428685.1 Cloacimonetes bacterium UBA6081
AATTGGGAGATAAGTGTAGAATGGGAGACGGTGAGAATGACTCCTTGGCTTAAGATGACTCCTTGGCTAAAATATAAATTACTACTTTAAATCTGTCTTGTAAATGGGGCAGATAAAATGGATTTGTGGTGTAAAAAGGACAGGCATGGCGATAAATAAGGAGGGAGATATGAGGTAATTTAACAAATTCTCGGCCTGAAAGTCGTTGATAAATAGAGCCTTAAATGGAGTGAGAAATAATAATTTGGGCTTTTGGCACGTTTGGCACGGCTATTGCATTTATAGTAATTGTGTCCCACAGGGATGCAAACTTATAGAGTGATACCCCAAAAAAGAAATAACCCCAAAAAGGAGATTACAATGGGAACACAACAAATTCTTTTAATCGTACTGAGCGTTATCATCGTCGGCGTAGCAATCGCTGTCGGTATCAGCATGTTCAACAGCCAGGCTTACAATGCCAACAAGACCGCAATTGCGTCTGACGCACAAGCCTATGCAGCCCAGGTTTTACAATACTGGAAAACCCCAGAATCCCAGGGTGGAGCCGGTGGCGTTGCAGCTAACATGACCACAACTGCTGTTACTGCCTATCTTGGCTTAACTTCCCCCAATAACACCAACGAAAATGGTACCTATACTGTTACTTCCGCTGACGGAACCACAGTTGTGTTAACCGGTTTGGGCAAAGCCAATCGTAACGACATGAATCCCCAGATCATTACCACAATTACTCTTGCCACTGATACAGTTACTGCTGTAGCTTCTGACGAACCAGTAGGCTCGGTATAATTAGTCGCGTTTGAGCAATACACAAACTGCTCACTTTTACAAGATTGGTCAAGATTTATCTTGACCAATCTTGGCATGAGGGACAAATTGCACGGGAGGTGAAGGTTTATTAAGTTGTGGCATGTGAGCAGAGCTGGGGTAGAGAGGCTAAGATTGTTTTTTTATTTATAGTTAGAGACAGATTGGACTGGGGGTTTTATTAGGGGGCTGGATTCCCGCCTCCGCGGGAACGACAAGGAAAAAGCGGGAACGACAGGCAGAAAAAGTTTAGATAAATTCAAAAGGGAGTGCCCATGACAAAAGAATACCGGTTTAAAGGCTTTGGGCCTCAGGGTAAATTGGTTCAGGGAACCTTTATGGCAGAAAGCTCCAAGATTGCCAAAGGGAACTTGGCGCGGTTGGTAAATAAATACCATTTGCGCATTTCCACTTTTGAAGTGAAAAAGGACTGGCTTTATAAAGTCTATACTCCCGGAAAAAAGAAACCATTTGCCGGTCGTCAATCTGCCTATAGCAAAAAAGAGGTGGAAGTAGCCCTACGGAAAATGGGCTATAGTAAGTTCACCATCAATCCTGTGCTGTTTGATTTACCAACCAGGGTAGGTCTTGGTGATGTGATGATGTTTATCAAGCTATCCACCACCATGCTGCGTGATAGAATGAGCTTTGGCAAGATCTTGGAAATGTTAGCCGAAGAGCAGGAAAACCGCGGCTTCAAAGAAGCACTGCTGCAAATAGAAAGCCAGCTAAAAGGCGGAGCAGAAGGCAGAGAGGTGTTTAACCGCTATGCGCATGTGTTTGGAAAGTTTCCGGCATTCATGCTTGGTTTGGCCACCCGTAGCGGTAATATGGCAGAAGTTTTTGAAGCCACCAGCAAATTCATAGAGCGCGACATGGAGATTAAAAAGAACATCAAGAAAGCGTTGATCTCTCCCATGTTTGCCGTGTTAGCCACCATTGGTGCGGTGATGTATTATGTTATAGAAATCTTTCCCGCAACCGCAGAAATGTTTTTAAAATACAATATGCCGCTACCTCCTTTAACCAAGGGAACCCTGGCACTAAGTGACTGGCTGGCAATATATTGGTGGGCGATAGCACTCATTGTGGCAGTTCCCATAGTAGCTATCTGGCGTTGGTGGGCTACGCCCAAAGGCAAGATTTGGAGAGACTCGCACCTAATTAAAATGCCCATGATCGGTCATTTAATTCACAAGTCTTCCATAGAGATATATTTCCGGGTGTTTGGCACCATTTATGCCGGTGCTGGAGACAATATTGAAACTATTCGCACGGCCGCAGAAGCTTGCCGTAATGCCTGGATGGAAGACAGAATTAAGCGGGTAACCATCCCCCTGATGTTGCAGGAAGGTGAAGCCTTTGTCCCTGCTATGGAGGCTGCCGGAGTTTTTACCAGAACATCGCTTACAAGGTTGCGCACCGGACAGGAAACAGGTAATATTCTTCAGTCTGCGCAGCAAATAGCCACATACTATGAAGCCGAAACCACTTATAAAATGAACAACATGATAGAGTATATTCAAACCATTGTGGGATTGTTTATTTCCATAGCTATAACTTTCTTAACTGTGGTATCGGCAGAGATTGCCACAATTTCGCCTCCCACTGCCTAAACAAACGCCATGATTTTAAGTAAGTTTGCCCGCTATCTGATCGACAAAAACTACTTTGCAAGAGAGATGGTGGAAAATGCCACGCGCAAAATGATGGAATATGGTGAAAGCTCTGCCGGGGCTTTGGCGCGTGTGTTGGAAAGCGATTTTGCCGCACTTCATGACACTGTGTATGAAGCACTTTCCAAGCACTATGCATTTCCCCAGTTTGATGTTGTTATGGAAGAGCTTACTCACCAGCAGATAGAGGCTTGTAAAGAACTATTGGGCAAAGTGCCTGACGAGCTGAAGAAAAAGCTGTTTTATCGCAAGATATTCCCCTTCTCACTGCAAAGCAAAGACCGTGATGCTCTCTTGGTGTTGGCTTCCGATCCCACAGATAAAATTATCCAGGAAATACCGGAACAGACCCCTTATAAACGCATAGAAGTCTATTGGGCACATCTGAAAACCATAGAAGACCTGATTGCCAAAATTGCTCCACAAAGGAACGAGTTTTTACAGCTTTTGGAAGAAGCGGGGCAAGTGCTTTCTGATATTGATGATGGCAGCAGCGGGATGGATTTGAATGAGCAGGCTTTGGATGAAGAGATAAATAAAAGCCTGTTGGTGAACCTGTTTGAAGGTGCTCTAATTGAAGCTGTGCATTCTGATGCCAGCGATGTGCATATAATACCTGCCGGAAGAACCACTATTGATGTTCTGTTTAGAATAGATGGCAAATTGCAGCTTTGGCACCGCCAGGAAAGCACTCCTCCCGAAGCACTATCTGCCGTGGTGAAAGACCGCTCCATCGGGGTGGATAGATTTGAGCGCGACACCGCTCAGGATGGATTTGCCCAAAGGCTGATTGATGAGCATTTGATCCGTTTTAGAATCTCAATCATCCCCATTGTATCCTCGGAATTTGACCGCCGCTTTGAAAGCATCGTGATTCGTGTGATAGACGACCGCAAAGTGATTACCGATTTTCGCAAACTGGGCTTTCAAGCTCAGGCAGAACAGGAGTTTATAAAGTCTATCTCCACCTCCAAGGGTATTATAATTGTTACAGGTCCAACTGGTAGCGGTAAATCCACCACTCTTATGGCAGCCTTGCACCATGTAATTAACCCAACCATAAATGTGCTTACCTGTGAAGACCCGGTGGAATACGTAATTCATGGAGCCAGGCAATTGAAAATTGGGCACAAAATGAGCTTTGATCAGGCCATTCGCTCAATTCTAAGGCATGATCCCGATGTGGTAATGGTGGGTGAGATTCGTGATAAGATAACTGCGGACATAGCGGTTAAGCTTGCTAATACCGGCCATTTAACCTTTTCTACCCTGCATACAAACGATGCCCCTTCTGCCGTTAGCCGTCTTTATAAAATGGGCATAGAAACTTTCCTATTGGCTTATTCCATCAATATCATTATTGCTCAGCGTTTGGTGCGCAAACTGTGTGTGCATTGCCGTCGTCCCCTTTCCAAAGAGCATTGGCCTGCCGCTTTACAAATTGGGTTAACCCAGGAAGAGTTGGAAAGCGGAACAATTTACGAGCCGGTTGGCTGCCCCAAATGTCATAATGGCTACAAGGGCAGAGTTAATATTGCCGAAGCCTTGTATTTTTACCCGGAAGTCCGTAACGAAATTGTAAAATCGATTAATGATATTGATGAAGAGCGCATACGTGCCATCGCTGAAAAGCATGGAATGCTTTCGATGCGTCGCAGCGGTGTTGAACGCATGCGCGAAGGTCTTACCGATTTAACTGAAGTGCTGTATGCATCTGCGGAGGATTAGATGAACATGATGGAAATGGTCCTGGCCTTATTTGCAGTGGTGTTTTTTACTGCAACATCTTCTATGTATAACCGCAGGGTGATGGATCAAAACGATTATCTGATCAATGCCACCCAATATGTGCAAGCCACGCAGCTTTGCCATACTGTGCTGGATGAGGTGGATGCCAAGCTGTTTGCTAAAATGATCTCTTTTTTCAGCGTAAAAACCACTTATGCCAATGTAAATCGAACCATTAATCTTAATTTTCCCGGAGACACATATCAACTGAACATTCAAACAGTGGATTGTGATTCTTTGGGGGTTCCGCTTACTATTCCTGAGGTGAATAACATTTGGGTTCGTATAACGGTAACAGCTACAACTCAAGGTCTTAAAGTGCCTGTAACCATGCAAAGGGTTTATACAAAAACCCATTTGAATTTATAATGTCTTTAATAATTGATCTCATCGGCGCAGCGGTTATCTGCGGAACCTTAATTATCATGCTGATATCTTTCCAATTCCAGATGCAGGAAGCGGTGGACAGAGCATTATACACAATAAGTATGATAGATGTTATGGATCAGACAGCAACTAAGCTGAACAGCGTTATTGCCTTGGCCGGAGTGGGCTTATCCCCGACCACGGCGGTTAAATATGCTACCCAGGATTCACTGGTATTTTATACTTTTTGGGATTTTCAGAACGATACGATAACAGGATCATCAAAGACCTTGTCCATAAAATTATCCAGCGTGCCCAGCCCCTATGGAACAGCAGTAGTGATCAGACAAGATGGGGTTCCGCTTAATGATCTGGGATATTTGTTCTGGATAAACGAACTTCAGTTTCGTTATTATACTAAGAATGATGCGCTTACAACCACTGTTTCCGCTGTCCGTAGTGCGGAAGTACGGATTTCTTTTTTTAGAAATCCCCCCAGAACCGGTGGGAAACCGATTATCACCAAACTGCAATTTAAGTGTTACTTTATGAACGCTTATATGCAAGGAGCATAAGGAGAATAAAATGGGAAGAGCTATGTTAATAGTGGTGATTCTGATGTGTTCCATATATGCTGGGATAATGACTACCATGCATAGAAACATCTTGTCCGTACCCAATATTATTACCCGCAATATGATAATCAAACAGGCTGAGAGCGTTTCGGACTATGCGCTTAGAAATGCCGTTCAAAATTCTATTGCCTATGGACAGCAGGCTGGTGAAGCTTCACTTATCAAGTGGAATGAATATTATACCAACTTCAACATCCAGAACTGCACTATAGACAGCATAAATTATACATTTGTATCCGGAACAAACAATAGTTACCGTGCCATCAGCCATGTAAGTGGCAATTTGATGGGTCAGTCAATTTATTACAGAGCAGAGATAGCCTTCAGCTTTCCTGCGATTGCCATCATGGATCTGGATTATTGTATCTATCTGGAAATGAACCAACCCCAGTTTAATCCAAGTTGGCAATGGAATACAGTGATTGATAATTCTGATAATGAAAATAATGCAAATTTCTCTGGCAACGTGGATACCCGTCCGCATGGAACTGGAGTCGATGGCTGGAAAGCAGCAAGTTTTGGTGAGGCAAGCGGAGGAGCAATTGATGGTGTGATTTGGCATGAAGGCAACGAAACAATGGTAGTGGCTTCAAATTTCACTTTAATGACTTTTGCCAAGATTAATAAGGGACGCACTGCTGCTACTTTACAATGGCTGCCACCTGATCCTGATGATCCGGCTATAGCAGATTTGGGTTGGGGAAATATCCGCAGAAAACCAACCGGAGCTATCTGGTTGCTAAACAATACGATTCATTTCACCTGCACTACTGTGGATGGAATTACCGTAGAAGTAACAGCTCCACATACACCGGATGCAAAATGGCCGCACAACAAAGATCCCTGGCACCATTTTGCACTTACCTACAATAGAGGGCAGGTGAAAGGATACATCGATGGTGTCCTGGTGGGAACAGCATCAAATACTCTGTATCCTTTGTACAAGCCTTCTGCCATCCAAAATAAGGGTTTCTATTTAGGCAGAGAATATTATGGCACGCCCCAATCGGGAGACGCTTTCCATTATATGTATGGAATGATGGATCAGGTTGCGATGGTTCCCAGAACCTTGACCGATGCTGAAATAGCTGCCTACGTTGCACAGGTAATAAATCCTGTTACAGTAAGCTACATAAGAGATTAGTCCGAGGTGAGATAATGGACAACGAGAGAATAAAGCTTTTATCCTGGTGGGCAATGATTCGCTGGTTTTTGGTTGTAGTGCTGTTTTCTATCGGGCTGCTTCATATCAGCTTTAAAGATACCCTGGTGCAGAATATCATGTTTTTTATGGTGTTTACGGGGATAGTAGCCCTAAACCTGCTGTTTCAATTGCAAGCCAGAGCCAGAAAACAATGGGTGGTAGCCTTTCAGGTAGTGTTGGATATAGTGTTCGCCACCTTAATAGTCCATATCACCGGCGGATTAAACAGTTTCTTTGTCTGGGCTTATTTGATTGGAGTAATCACGGCAGCATTAACCACTCCGCAAAATGGGGGATTGATAGCAGGTGTAACGGGTAGTTTCTCTTTGCTTATTTTGGTTCTGCTATATAAAAACGGGGTTCTTATTCCTACCGAAACAACAGGATTGGATATTGCAGGTTCCACGGTTTACATTCTTTCCTACACGGGATTGTTTTGCGGAGTAGCACTAATTGCCAATTACCTTTCGGATCAGCTTGCCATGCAAAAGGTTTTACAGCAGGATTTGGACGCTGCAAAACAGAAAATAAACGAGTATGAAGAGTTTACCCAGCAGTTCCAGAATTTTATTCCGGTCTTAAAAGACGTAGCGCATATGGATCATGATATAAATACTCCCTTGTGCGTAATCACTTTATCACTTGGCAGAATCAAACGATACGCCAAAGAATATCAAAATGAAGGGCTGGAAAAATCTAATAATGAGATTACTGATGCAGTTAATAAAATATCCTTGATTCTATCAAGGTTACAATCCCTGAAAGCGAATCCCTTGCTTGGATATAAAGCTTCCGGAGTCCGAATGCAGGCCGAAAATTTGCCATTACCTGCTTCTTATGAACAGATTGGCAGTGTGAAAAGCCCTTATGACTCAAAAACTAAAGTGGTGAAACCGATTAATGAATCACCTCCCAAGGAGGATAAATGAATCCTCGCCGGATAATGGTCGTAGATGATGAACAGAATATAAGGGACATCATCTGCGAATTACTGCAGGAAATGGGCTATGAGGTATCTGTTGCCGTAGATGGTATAGATGCCTTGGACAAGGTAGCACTACAGCAGTATGAACTATACATTATAGACGTTTATATGCCTCGTTTGGGTGGGTTGGAATTGATTACCAAGCTAAAAGAGATTCAGCCCCTGGCGGTGATAATTGTTACCACAGGCTACTCCAGTATAGATGTGGCAATCAAAGCTATCCGCACAGGAGCTTATCATTATTTAACTAAGCCCATCCAGGCAGAAGAATTACTAAAGGTGGTAGAATCCGGATTGGCTCATGCCAGCGATTTGTCCGAAGCAGCCACAGGTGGCCCCGAGCCTCATGCAGCAACCCCTGAAAAACAAACCGATTTACTGCTGCTAAGAGGCTTTACTCCCGAGCAGGTGCATGAATTTAAAAATCTGGGAGTAATCACCACCTATCTGCAAGGAGATACAATTCCCTTGGACGAAGGAACCGGATCTATGATTATCATGGAGGAAGGCTGGTTGAATGTGATGTACAACGGCACCATGGTAGAAACATTGAAAACCGGTGACGTTTGGGGCGAGGAATCTTTTATGAATCCCAATTCCATTTTTACAACTCTGGTGGCCAAAAATGATGTGCAGTTACGCCATTTCAAGCGCAAGAAAATCATGGAATTCTTTACTTACAATGACGAAACTCTTACTAAGCGATATATGATTAATCTGATTCAGTGTATGTATATGAAATGGCGCCGGTCAATATTCCGGATCGGACTCTATAGTGGATTTAACACAGATAAAGCAGCTCCCTGAGCGAGGTATTAATGTCTTTAAGTTTTGCCCGAGAGATTGAAAAAGCTATCCCCGATAATTATCAGGGTGTGGAAAAATGCGAATTGATTAGCAAATGGTTGAATAGCCACCCCGACGCACAGGTAGAATGTCGCGAGATTTTAAAAGGCTGGCTGATAAAAACCAGAGAAAAAAACGCTTCAGATATAGATTTTGGTGGTCCCGGATGCAGCGGCAAGGTTTGGCTGAGAATTTATGGCACCAAGAAACCCATGCCGGAACTTGGAGAATTTAACCATGTGGAAACAGCCGCAATTGTGCTCAGTTGGTTAAGTCCTTCTCATATTCAACGGCTTATTTCTTATAAAAGTGTCGATTACTCTTTATCTTTCCAAATTGATGATCGCGAAGCCCGTTTTAGAGGTTCCACCTATTTTGATAATGGATTTTTAGGGACCAACTTTAGAAAAATAAACGATAAGCTATACACCATGGATGGATTGGGTATTCCCGGTCCTGTGGCAGAGCGGATGAATCTCAAATACGAAAAAGCTGGGTTGGTGTTGGTAACCGGAATCACGGGAAGTGGTAAATCTACGACCATGGATGCGATTATTGATATGAACAATCGTGAAAATGCAGCACATATTGTTATCATTGGTCACCCAATAGAGTATGTTCATCATTCAAAGCTGAGTTTGGTACGGCATCGTGAAGTTGGAGTGGACGTGGTTAGCTTTGGCAGTGGAGCTGTAGAGGCTCTGCGCCAGGATCCGGATATCATTGTGGTGGGAGAAATGCGCGATCCTCAAACCATCGCCACTGTTCTTGAAATTACTGATAGCGGGCATAAAGCCTTCACAACTTTACACACAAGTTCGGCTTTAGATAGTCTGCATCGTATTGTGGCAGAATTTCCACCCGAAGAACAAGAGCGTATCCGCAACCGTTTGGCAGATGTGCTTTCGGTAACCATGAGCCAAAAACTGGTGCCAACGGTGGATGGTAAATTGGTGATGGCCAAAGAAATTCTGGCAGTAGATTCCAGCGTTCAGGCTGCTATCCGCAACAAAAACATCGGAGAGATTTATCAGATGATGGTGGAAGGGAAACGTTTCGGCATGTGCACTATGGAGCAGGACTTGCGTGAACTGCAGCGAAAAGGGATAATTACACAGCAAACTGCCCTGAATTATTCCAATAATAAAAAGCGTATGCAGCAGTTGTTTTCTGGGTCTTAAGGATAAAAAAAGGAAGCCTTTATGAAAAAACACCCCAAACAAGCATTCGGTATCTTTCACGATGGTTTGGTGGTTCGTATTGTCCATTTGGTGCGTGATGGCTCAGATGTCTATTTGCAAGCCGCAGATCACACCGAGTTGGACAGATACTGGTATAAGATTATTGACGATCCCTCTGTTTCTATGGTTGATTCCAAAACCAAGGAAGACAGATCACCGGCTAAAAGTGACATAGATATTGATGAATTTGATAACGATTATGTAACCAATTTCCAGCTTCAGCCAAGTGAAAGAATGCTGGCATCCTTCGATTTGAAGTATGGCGTTATCGCCTTGAACGTATATGACGAAAATATTTTTAAGGACAATTTTGGGGCAGTTTCCAAGAAGGATATGGAGCAGTTTGTAAAAAGCAAAGTTCCATCCAAACAATACCGGCATGGGGATTGGCAATCTGCGATTGTTACCATCGGAGGTCAAAAACAACATTGGTTACACTATGGGAAAAACCGCTTGCTGGATTTGTTGAGAGAATTTCAGAAAAATAACCATACCCCTCTTTTCTTCCAGCTTGCCGATGCCAATGATTTGGCCCTAACAGATTATTTTAGAAACAGTTATCGTGAATCTCTGGATAAAGATACTCTCTTGGTATATTTAGGTCAGGAGTATCGTAAGGCATTCGTATTCAAAAACAGAGAATGGGTAGATACGCTAAAATTGCAGATTACCCAAATTTTACCTGAGCCGGAGGTTATCAGTTCTAAGTTAGCTTTAGCTTTGGACAGTGCGCAGATCACTGAACCGGAAGTGATTGTTTTATGCGGAGATTTGGCCAATGATGAACTGGTTGAAAACATGAAAACCCAGTTCCCATCCGAGCAAATTGAACTACTGAGTTTCCATGATTTGTCTATGGCTGCAGAAAACACCGAAACTTTTGATCCGCAACGCCTCACTTTGCATACGATCCCCATAGCTTTGGCATACAAAGCTTTGTTTGCCGATGAAGGCGACTATAATCCCAGCAATTTTTTGCCTTCCAAAGTAATTGAAGGGCAGAAGGTTTTCAAGGTTGCCTGGCATGGAATACTGGTTCTCGTTCTGATTTTTGTAACCACCGTTATTGCCACCAATATGATTCTAAGGGCAAATCAATCCCTGCGAAACGAAACAGTCCTAAAGCGTGAACTGGATTTCACCCTGGAAAAAAGGCGTAAAGAAGCCGCGGAAATTCAAAAGATTCGAGATGATCTGGATGCTCAGGAAAAAAATCTGGAAATTTTGAAAAACCTGCTGGAAAACAAAAATCCCTGGACAGAAGTGTTAGCCATTGGTAACCGCGTTTTTGCAGGGCAACCACAAAGCTGGCTGAACAACCTGAAATTGGACAAAGGGAACTTGTATTTATCGGGATTCACTACACGTCGGGCTGCAGTATTAGAATTTGCCAATGCTTTTTCTGATAGCAAGATACGCAAGGTTAAGAATAATGTAATCCGAGGCCATAATGTTTGGGAATTTGAAATTGTTAGTTTGCTGCCAACGGTTGATTGGATGGAGTTGATAGAAAAAGACGTGGAAGAATTGGTGAAACTGAAGCTGAGTTATGGAGAAGAACGCCAGGCCAATGAAACCGGCGAAATTGCAAAAGTAGATACCGGCCCCGTAAAACCACTCTCTCCCGTAAAAATCCTTAGCGCAAAAACAGTGGATAAACGCGGCAGAGTAATCTTGCCGGTGCTGCCACAAAGCAGCTGTCCAGTTCCCAGAGATGAACTAACCACCGGAGAGGGTGAAGATGTGAAAGACTATTTCAAGTTTGTAGCCTCAGCCAATCGTGGTAACATTTGGGAATATCGAGATATGGGAACCAGATTTATAAATCGGCATAAAGGGAGTGATTTACTTCCGGCTGTGCGTTGGTGGATGAGTTACCGTCTATATTTGGATAAAGAATACATGCTGGCTTCTCAATTTATAGAGCCGATGCTGAACCAATCCGACCGTTATCTGCCCTATGCCATACTGTTAAAGGCGCGTGTCGATTATGCCTTAGGCAGTTCACGCTATAAAGAATACTATAATCTCTTAAAAATCGATTATGGACGCCATACTATAATGACTCAGGTAAATGCCGATTTGCAACTGATTGAAAAAGGAGACAGCCATGACTAATACTCGCCGTAATACCATAGTGCTGTCTGCTCTTTTAGTAATCCTTCTGGGTAGTAGCATTAGCATGTTCCGAAACCTGAACGGTAAAGCACAGACTTTGAAAGCAGAGAACGACTCCAAACAAAAGAAAATCAGCGTGTTGGAAGCCCAGATTAGCAACATAGATTCGCTGAAATGGGAATATGAAATGCGTAAAGCGATGGTAGCAGAACAAAGCAAGGTGATAATTAAAGAAGATACACCCACTATTACCTATAAGTATCTGCTTAGAATGTTAACCTGGATGAAGCGTAATGTCATCTTTGATTTTGCTCTGTCGGACAAGGGTAAAAAAGAAACTACCTGGAATGAATATATAATATCAGGACGGTCAAATTATCGGGATGTTGTGGCATTTACCCGCAATCTGGAGTATCAGAGATCGGTTTTGACCATAGAAGAGTTGTCCATAGGTTCCGACGGAGTGGCTCATAGCGACACAGTGTCGTTTTCCATGGTAGTTCGCACGCATTTTGGCGAGGGTGGACTGGATTTGGATGAAATCAAGCCCAAAAAGATGCCTCCTGCCACTACGTTTTATCAGCTCTTTAAATCCAGAATATATGATACAGGGGTTGATGAAGATAATATAGACCCTACTTTACTAAGGGTAGATAAGTGTCATCTTATTGGGATAGCCGAAAATCGGATTTTTCTGCGCGACAGCCAAAGTATCATCAAAATCCTAACCGTTGGCGATAAAGTAGCTTATGGCAAGCTTGAGTCCATAGATGCAGCTAATGGGAAGGCTACATTTGTCATAAACAAATATGGTATTCCTGAAGAATTCACTCTCTTCTTAACAACTAACAAATGAGGTTTATAATGAAATACGCACTATTTCTTGTCCCGTTGCTGATGCTGCTTTGCATTCCTGGCTTATTCGCCCAGACTAATGAAATCAAGAGTGAGCCTGTTAGTATAGGTTCCAATACACATATCAACGAAGCCATGCAGATTCTGGAATCTTATACTATGAAAGACTATAAAAAGAAATTGATTAATCTCTCCAGTTACAATGGTTACATCAACATTCCTATTCATAATTTACCTTGGGAGAGGGCATTGGAATTAATCCTGCTCCAAAACAATCTGACACGCACTGATCATGTTGGTTACATTGCGGTGGAAGATATTCCCAAACCTCCGGATGCTGATCCACCTATTGATCCACAGATCATTCAGGCCAAAACCAAACAAGTAAGGATAAAAGCTGTGGCCATGCTGGCAGATCGTTCCTACCTGAAGTCCCTGGGTGTGGATTGGTCAACTGTGCTTAATGGAGAGGTAACAATAAACGCAGGGTTCAGTGGTGCCTCGCAAGTATCATCGCTAATGAACCTTTCCGGTAGCGGATCCACCGATGTCGGAAAATACAGAGTGGATATAAACACTTTAATTAAAACCATGGAAACAAATCAAAAAGGCAACATTATTGCCCAGCCCAATTTATTGGTTACTTCTGGGAAACAGGGCTATATTCAGGTTGGCCAGGATATTTCCATTAAAACAGCGGATGAAGCAGGTAATACTACCGATGCCTTTTTTGCCACAGGAGTAATTCTGGATGTTCAGCCTACTATTGTTGTAGTGGATGGAGAAGAGCTGATTAATCTAAAGCTGAGTATCGAACGCTCCAGTGGAGTCCCCAATGCTGTTTCCACAGTGATTACCAAAAGCAAATCCATCACCGAACTGGTGCTGTATAACAACGAAGAGACAGTAATTGGCGGCCTGTTTGATACCGATGAAACGCATGTTCGTAGTGGTATCCCGTTTTTAAAAGACCTTCCCTGGTGGGTTCTCGGGATAAGGTATTTAACAGGCTACAACACCTTGGAAAAAAAGGACAGAGAGCTGGTCATTACTATCAAAGCCGAGATAGTGGACAGTGCTTTGGATAGATTGCGCAAATCTAAATTAGAAACCGAAAAATAGATATGAATATTCAGAAAGCAATCCCCTTTTGTCG
>DIXL01000126.1 GCA_002428685.1 Cloacimonetes bacterium UBA6081
TAGCCGATGGCGTTCCAGTCACAGCTTACATTAGCCGCGTTGGCATCATTGGTATTCCAGCCGGAAGGCCAGTTATCCGGATTGGTGCCATAAGTGCTGTAGCTGTAGCAGGGAGGCAAGCCTTCCTGCAGGCTGCGCCGGTTGCAGTATTCGATCGCGCCAAACCAACTCACGTAGGCCTGGGGGTGGGTATCCCCGCCGCCGGTGCCCATCACTAAGTTCCATTCAGCGTGGGTGAGTTCGTATCTGTCGATGTAGAAATCAGAGACTGTGAGTCCGCCGGTGTAGATCCCAGATGTGGGGTAGATCGTGCCACCCTGCACAAAGACAAAGTTCTCGGGAATAGGCCGGGTTGGATCATCCGCGTAAAACTGCAGCATGTACTGGCTGCCGTCGAAGTCGATCCCTTCCGCGCCGGCGTCCCAGACGATGCTTTTGCCTGTGCCGGGGGTGATGTTTTCCCCGATGTCGCCGCTCAGGTTGGCGGGATCGGGAATGTAACCGAAGCTGGCACCGCCGTCGGAGGATAGCTTCAAAGCCACCTCACAGAGGTCGCCGTTGGCGTCGAAGAGGTCGTAGGAGATGTCCACCAACTTGCTGCCATCGATCCTCTGGGCAACTAAAGTATTGTAGATAATAGGCGGGGTGAATTCCGCCTCCTGGGCTTGGACGCTGAAGTTGTCCCAATGCGCGTATTTGTTCATGCCGGGATTGTTGTATTGGGTGAGGATTTTCACCCGCACTGTAGAAGCCGTCTGGGGGATATTTATTGAAAACAGAGACCAGGCCTGGGTGTTTAGTAAAAGCTGAGTCCAGTTGTTCCATTCAGTCCCGTTGTCATATTCCAGGCAGAGCTTCAGCTGGTCGGTGGCAGCGGACAGGTTCTTGCTATAGTAATAGAAGCTAAGGCTGTGCTGAGTGCCCGGTGTAATTGCAAGGTTGCTGAAGGTCATGCTTGCCTCATTGGCCTCCATCAGCCAACTTGCCCAGTACCAGGTGCCGTTTTGTGCGCTGGCACCGCCCTGGGTTTGATTGGTACGTCCCCAGAAATAGGGGACGAAGCCGGAAGGATTGGATGTATAAGCCCAAGTGTCGGTGGGAGCGTTTTCAAAGCTCTGCAGGGCGAGGGGGTCGGCGAAAAGGGAAATGCTGAGCAGAAGTAGCAAAGCAGTCAGGAGGATTGGGATGGTGCATATGGGGGTGGGGACGTCCCGTCGCCACAGAGTCCGGAGGACTCTATTACAGGCAGCTCCGCTGCCTCTATCGACCGGGAGGTCGACAGCCCAATCAGTAGCAGCCCAATGTGCGGAAGTAGGTTGTTTCCTTCTCATTTGTCACCTCCCAAGCTGGACAGCAGGAGGGCTTTAATGTCCTCCAAAGTGAGTTTGATCACCGGATTGGCTTTGGCTACGGCCAAAACATCCGCCATCCGGCCATCGTAGTCTTTGTAGGCCACCACGCGGTAGTAAAACTGGTCGCGATGCAGAGTTACCCGGGGATGGGTGAAGCTGGTGCCGGAGGTCACATCCCAGAGGAAATAGTAGAGGTGCTCCGCATCTTCATAGGGCGTTTCGTTGTAGAGTACTATATAGCCGTCCGGGGTGATGGGCGTGCCATAGATCGTCTGAGTCACAGGGTCCCAGGTGATCACGGCATCGACGGTGTTGGAGATATCCACATTCACGTTGGCCGGAGCCGCAGGCGGAACGTAGGTGATGGAAAAGGCTCCCGCGGAGTTCTTTTGGGTTAAATTACCAAAGTTATCCTGCGCCTGGATTCGCACCCTGGCATTGTAAGTCTGGGTGTCCGGCATCTGCCAGGGCCAGGAGCCACTATTGGCGATCGCTTCGGCCAGGCTGAGATAATCAGAACCGCCATTCAGGCTGTACCACAGATAGATGGTATTAGGAGTGATGTTGGTATCGGTTGCATTCCAGAGAATGTTATTGCTGTCTCCGATATACCATGCTTCCCCGCCGTTGGGAGCGATAATGGTGATGACCGGATCAATGGTGTCAAGGGTGAAAAGGTCTGAGTTCGTAGTGGAACTCAGAGCGAAACAGGCGTTGCCGAGCAGGCTCAGCATAGCCGCAAACAGTGCTTTGCGCATTGTTGCCTCCTATAGTTAGATTTTTTGTCAGCCTTAAGACTGTACGTATTTATCCCTGTTTGAATCAGCAGTTTTTGTCAAGCTTAATTTTCACAGGGAAGCAATTCGCTTCCTCTTGCTTTGTACTTTTTGCTTAATTGTTTAGACTCGTTTCAGATCGCTTGTCGTTTGCCCGAAAGTCTGAAGTCACGCAGGGCGTACAGTGTTCAGACCGTACATAGCTTTGCATAATCTCCCTGATCTGAAACTAAGCTAAAATGAGCTGAGATTTGCAGAAAATCTGATCCCGAAACGTCCAAAAAAGTTTAAAGAGCACTTTGACACAGTCTAAACTCAGCCCTATTCATCCCACAATCCCATAAGCAGTTAGGGACACTTTGACAGGTGAGACCCATTTGCAGCTTTGGGTGATACTTTATAATTAGCACTTTCCATTCAGGGCGTACGCAATTCGCCCCTACAAGGATCGTTTAGGGTATAGACTTTATCATGGGTTGTCAAGGCCCGGCAGGTATCTGTGCTACTCTTGCCGGAGGGGAGGACTGAAATAAGCGGTGGGGCAAGATTTCCATTGACAGAATAGGTTTTAAAGCTACTGTTGTATTTTAATCTTAACTGGAGAAAAATATGGCAAGCTTATTAGTGCTGGGATGCATGTGGGGAGACGAAGCCAAGGCAAAAATTGTGGATTATCTGGCCGGACCGGCAGATTATGTGGTTCGTTTTCAGGGTGGCAGCAATGCCGGGCACACGATCGTAACAGAAGGTAAAAAATACGTTTTTCACACTGTCCCCTCTGGGATTTTATATCCCAAAATTAAATGCCTCATCGGAGCAGGAGTTCTAATAGATTTAGAATCTTTGGCGCATGAATTGGAAGCTTTGAAGCAGGCTGGAGTAGCCATTGGCAAATCCCGTTTGGTGATAGATTTCCGGGCAGCTTTGGTTTTACCCCTTCACAAAGAGTTGGACAGTGCTCACGAAAACCAGCTTGGCACCTCCAGAATTGGCACCACCAGGCGTGGGATTGGCCCTGCTTATAGCGATCTAACAGCCAGAGTAGGCATCCGCCTGGAAGATTTGGAACATCCCCAATATCTGTTTAAACGCCTTGCGCAATTGTATGAATACCACAATATTGACATAACACCAGATCAAATTGAGCTGGAAGCTGCCAGGCTTTTAGTCTTGTGGAAAAGCCTGAAAAAATACCTTGGCAATGTGGAAAAAATCCTGTATGAAGCAAATAAGAAAGACAAAAATATCTTGTTTGAGGGTGCTCAGGGTGCCTTGCTTGACCTGAATTTTGGCAGTTATCCCTATGTAACCTCCAGCCGGGTAATGACAGACGCCATTGGCACCGGAACGGGATTTTCCGCACGCCGGGTTGATGAAGTGATGGGTGTTTACAAAGCTTATTGTACCCGCGTGGGCGAAGGCCCATTTGTAACCGAATTAACAGACGATATTGCCACCCGGATTCGCACCATCGGTAATGAGTTTGGTACCACAACCGGCAGACCCAGACGCATAGGCTGGTTCGATGCGGTTATGGGACGTCAGAGTGCACGGATAAATGGCTTGGATCACTTTGCCATCACTTGCCTGGATGTGCTGAGCGGGCTGAAAGAGCTAAAGATTTGCCACGCTTACGAATACAAGGGCGTGGTAAGCACCTGGCCGGAAAACCATCTGGTGGAATATGATAAAGTTAAACCTGTTTATCAAGTATTTCCGGGCTGGGAAGAAGATATAAGTAACTGCAAAAATTTCAAGGATTTACCCCCAAATGCCCAAAACTATCTCAAGGCAATTCATTATTATTTAGATACTCCCCTTACAATTGTCTCCGTTGGCAAGGATAGAAAACAGACTTTTATCTTAGAAGACTAAAGAGGATCATCATGTGTTACAGGATTTACGTCATCTTTATGCTGCTAATATGTTTGGGAGCACTATCTGCCCAAACTCCTCTGGTTTTACCGCTACCTCAGTTTAGCAATCCCTTTTACGATGCCTATAGCAGTAATTATTTGGGAACCAGTGCAGTTGGCAGGGGCTATACCGGAGTAGCCGCTTTGGATAATATTGGCGGGGCTTTGTTAAATCCTGCCTCAGTTGTGCCCGATTCAGCTCAATTACTGTTGGAAATGAATTTTAAATCTGCCATTGATGCGCAGGGTTATCCTCTTGTGGCTCAATACACTTCTCCTATTCCATTTGGAATGGTAGCTGTGGGTGGCAAGCTTGGTGGAGATTTTACTGCAGGGCTTATCTACAATGTTCCCAAATCTATCTCTCTGCAGGATTTTTCTTTTTACATCAATCAGGGAATGGATATGGTGCAGCGCTATCCTTCTTATTATTTACAGCAGGTTACGGCTAATATCGGCTATCATCAGGGTCCTTTGCATGTGGGAGTAAACCTGCACAATCAGATTCACTACACCGATGATCCCATTTTTCTACGAACCTATGACAGATTGCGGGATTATAAGTATAATTACCGGATTCAGCCCGGGATTATTTACTCTCTTGGAGCTACTCAGATAGGTTTTTCTGCCATGCCATCCTCGAAATTTGAATGGGATTTAAAATATACTACCTACGATGCTATTGCGCCATTATGGCTTAGCGGAGGGCTGTTGTATAACAACGGCGACCTCAATGGCTTGCTGGATGTGGAATGGGAACAAACCAGTGCTATTCATGCAAGTTTTGAAGATAGATATACCGTGAAGCTGGGTGCAGAAAAGATCAGCGGTCCCTATGTTTACCGGCTGGGCTACAACTTTCGCAGCAATGTATTTAAGGGCATGATTCGCTTGGGCGAAAACACCTATGCAAACGCTGATACATCATTTTTCTGGAATGATGTGCCCACCACTGTTCCCATTGAAGATAATTCCCAGCATTCTCTAACCTTGGGATTTAGCTATTATCACAGGATTGGGACAATTAACCTGGCTGGAATGCAAACCATTATTGCCGATGTTCCCAAAACGCAGATCAATTTATCCCTAAGCTTTTACCTTAGCAGTTTCAAACCACGAAGATCGCTGGTAAATTATGATTAATCCTTCTGTTCAAATCCGCAAAATTGATAGCTACGACTTGAATTCCCTCGAAGAGGCGGTGAAAGAATTTTTAGGTGGATTAAAAAGCCAGAAGTTTATTCGCAGCAAGCGTGTGCTGATAAAAACCAATGCTCTGGGTGCTTTTGCTCCAGAAAGAGCTGTAACTACCCATCCCTTGGTAATAGAAGCTTTGATTCGCTATTTCTTGGACAAAGGCAAGGAAGTTTGGTTTGGAGACAGCCCCGGTGGAACAGTCAGCTTTGACACAGTGTGGCAAACATGCGGCTATGCAGACTTGGCCAAGCGCTATCCCATCAAGGTGGTAAACCTTGGAACCAGTGGTTTTAGAGAGCTGTCTTACCAGGGTAAGCAGGTAAAAATCAGTGAGATTTTGTGGAAATGTGGAGCGGTAATTAATGTAGCCAAATACAAAACCCATAGTTTGACTGCTTTTACCGGAGCGCAAAAAAACCTCTATGGCCTAATCCCAGGAATGGTAAAAACCGATTATCACCGTGAAAACCCAAACACAAATGACTTTTCGGAATTACTAACTGCTTTGTATGCCCTGGTTCGCAGCCGGATTACCTACAATTTTATCGACGGCATATTGGGTATGGACGGAGCAGGTCCCTCAGCGGGGAACCCCCGCGTCTTTGGTTTGTTTATGGGTTCTACATCAATTCCCGCTTTGGATTACACTGCTGCTAAAATGATGGGTTTCAAAATATCTGATGTTCCCTATCTTAGTGCGGCATTACACTTAGAAGGAATTTTACCTTCGCACATCAAGGTTCCCACCAGTTTTCAACACTATCGGATTCATGATGCAAAGATCTCTCAGGTTATCAGAAGCCAGAAATCCATGAAATACGTGCCTGGGATTGTGCGAATTGCCTTTAAGAAGTTATATTCTTTCCATCCCATTGTAAGCGAACGCTGTAAGCGGTGTGGTATCTGCGTCCAAAGCTGTCCGGTAAAAGCAATTGATTGGGAAAAAGACAGTAACCCCGTTATTCGCAAGCGCGATTGCATCAAATGCATGTGCTGCCATGAATTGTGTCCGCATCAAGCGATAAATATTATAAAATCACCCCTGGCAAGGTTGGTGCTACAATGAAGACCCGTTCCAAAGAATTGTCTCCCAATCTGCGATATATGTTTTGGGCTTTAGTAGCTCTTATTGTCATTTGGATACTTATCCTTAGCGCAAATAGCTTTTTAAATACGTGGAAGTTGCAGCGTAAGGTGCAGCTCTTGGAAAAAGAAACATCCTTCTTAAAAGCCCAAAATGATAGCCTGGCACAAGAAAATGAAAGGCTGAAAACTGATCCTGAAGCTGCTGAAAAAGCGGCCAGGGAAAAATTCGGTCTAACCAAGCCAGATGAAACAGTGTTCCGTTTTGTACCAGCTAAGGAAGATGACCCCAAAAAGTGACATGAACCACAGTTTTGAAATTGCTGGTTTCACTTCCATAGATCCCCTAAACAGGATTGCCCTAAAGAAACTTATTATCGATCTGATAAACAGCCCCGAAGAAGACCGGCAAGAGATTATCGATAACATCATCCAGATTGTTGGCTCTGATTGTGAATCTTCCACCCTGCATCCCTTGTATAGCGAATATACCGGCCTGATAATTGACCACCTGTTAAATTTCTTTCTGGAGGTGCGTTGTTCCCATGAAAGTGAATTTTACCACTTTCTAAACTTGATGAATCATGTCCCAATTACCTCTGAGTCCCCATTTTACCCACCAATGCTAAAAGCTTTGCAGCCCATATTAGATAATGAACCCGATTTATTAAAGCTGTTCAACCGCTTGCAAGTCCTATATATCTTTATCGAAAACCGCGATTACGAAAACGCCAGAATCCTGATGGACGAATTGGAACCCTTGGTGGATAGGAAATATTGGAAGTTATGGATTCTTTTACAGCTCTGCAAGGCCAGATTGCTGCGCTATCAAAACAACTTTGCAGAACTGATGCGGATGCATCTGAAGTTGATTCTGGAAGCTTATTGCATAGACGGCAGCGATTGTGCCTTAAACCTTATTTTACGGTGGATTTTGGCTACTAACTGGCAAAAACAGGGAGTGATGAAAAAAGCTCTGTTGATGAGGATTCATGACCGCATTGGAGAGCAAAAAAGCTTGAATGGAGCCATAGTGCTCTTCGAGCTGTTTTCCATGGAAGACAGGCTGGTGCCCTCTTCGGAAAAGGCCAGCTATCAAAAGAGACTGATAAAGTTCCCCGCCACAATCCTAAACGTGTTGCAACTTCACAGTTTATATTTCTTTGCTGGTTATTACTACTGCGGCGTGCTGTCCAAATACAAGGATTCCATCCAAAACTATCAGTATTCAAACTACTTTCTACATAAAAGCTGGGAGCGTTTGCTCAGCGTATCCCGTTTTTTGCGCGAGCAATTGGATGCAGACACCTATTACAAAGCCATGCCCTTTCTGGATTCCAGAATTCGTGAGCTGAGCAACCAGGCCAGCCTGCAAAACAACGCTTACATAGAAAGCCTACAAGCCAATTTTGATACCATTGAAGGTTTGTATGAAAAAGTGGGTGAGCTTTCTTTAACGGATAGCCTAACCGGGCTTCGCAACCGCCGCTTTTTGGATGGCAACCTCTTTCAGATGGTGGTTTTGGCGGCCAGACACCATGTCCCTGTTTGTTTTAGCATGATAGACATAGATTTCTTTAAACTTACCAACGACAGCTTTGGGCATCTGGCTGGAGATTATGTCCTGAAAGAACTGGCAAAAATTCTGCTAAATGAATTCAGAAAAAGCGATGTGATTGTCCGATATGGTGGCGAGGAGTTTCTGGTTATCCTCTTCGATTCCGACCGTGAACGCAGCAAAGAAATTATGGAAGGCCTGCGCACCAAGGTGGAAAAATACAGCTTTGAATATCGGGGCAACGTTATTCCTATTACCATAAGCATCGGTATTGACTGCGACCAAAATCTTGATCCCCAGCAGCATGACCTAACCAAATCCATTTCCAGGGCAGACAGTGCTCTTTACACTGCAAAATGCTCTAGCCGCAACACTGTGGCAGTTTATGAACCTAAAACTTAATAGAATAGGAACTCGAATGAGCGGATTAAACATATTAACACGGATTGCGCGACAAGACATGAGAAAATCTGTGGAATCTGCGTGCTTTCCAATTATTTACTTCAGTGTCTTCGGTGGTTAAAACTATATCTGTGTTAATCCGTAAAATCCGTCAAATCCGTGTTAGTATTAACCTCGAACGCATGGTTGTTTCCCAAGAATTTAATAAATGGGAGTCAGTCCGTAAATTTCTCACTTGACATTATTCCCCCCATTCGATTTCAGTTGCCCTCATAAGGAGTTACCATGGCAAAGATAACTATAAAGAACCTGAATAAGTTTTATGATAATGGCTTTCATGCCGTTAAGGATGTATCTTTTACGGCCGAAGACAAAGAGTTTGTAGTCCTGGTTGGACCCTCCGGTTGTGGCAAAACCACAGTGCTTAGGATGATTGCCGGCTTGGAAGAAATTTCCTCGGGCGACATCCATATCGGTGAGGCTCTGGTGAATAAAATGCCCCCCAAAGACCGCGATATAGCCATGGTTTTTCAAAACTATGCCTTGTATCCGCATATGACAGTTTACGATAATATGGCTTTTGCCCTCAAACTGCGCGGAGAACACAAAGATGAGATCAAAAAGAAAGTGGATTTTGCTGCCAGGATGCTGGGGATAGAAAGCATGCTAAAGCGCAAACCCGGTCAGCTTTCCGGAGGCCAGAGGCAACGTGTGGCATTGGGACGCGCCATTGTCCGCAATCCCAAAGTATTCTTGTTCGATGAACCCCTGTCCAATCTGGATGCCAAGCTGCGTGTTGCCATGCGTGCCGAAATTGTGAAGCTGCACCACACCCTGGGCAACACTATGATTTATGTTACTCACGACCAGGTGGAAGCCATGACCATGGCCGACCGCATCGTGGTGATGAAAGATGGAATTATCCATCAGATAGACGCTCCTCTGGAAATCTATAACAATCCTGCAAACCTCTTTGTAGCGGGTTTTATCGGCAGTCCGGCCATCAATTTGGCAACCGGAAAGCTGGTAGCCAATGAAGGCTCACTGGCTTTTGACAGTGGAGATTACCGTTTGCAGCTTACTGCGCAGGAAGCCGAAATCTTGGCCGCATACAAGGATAAACCAATTATTATGGGCATCCGTCCCGAAGATATTTATGATGCGCGGTTCAATTCTATGGCCGAATCACCCCAAAGCTTTAGCACAAAAGTGGACATGGTAGAGCCCCTGGGCAATGAATATCATGTGGTGTTAATAACTGAACATCATCAGTTTACGGCTCGCTTAGACCCCAAGGAACTGCCCAAAATGGGACAAGACCTCAAAATCACTTTCGATATGGCCAAAGCCCATTTCTTTGATCCGGAGAGCGAAGCAAACCTGTTTTAACAAACCTCTTGCAAGCCAGATATGGTAAAAAAGGATGGAAGTTTGCAGGCCGGCATAGCCCCAAAACCGATATGTAAATACTGGTGGCTTTATCTGTTGTGCATATCATTTGTCTGCGCACCCCTAAGGGCAATTGGGACAGAGACTTCGGCATCTGCCAGCTCGCTATCCGGAATCACCTTGCTTTCCGTTTCTCCCTCAGATTACATAATCTCTCCCATAATTGGCCAAACCGGTATTAGCTCTGGTTTCCAGGTTCCTTATGGCATTGCCGGTGTGGCCACTTATGGCTTGCACACCGCTTTTCCTGTCAGAAATTTTATTGCTGCCTCCGGAATTGTTTACCTAAATCATCCGGATTACCGCTGGCAGGATGAATACCTGGCTTTAGGGGTATATTATAAGGGCTTAAAGCTTGGAGCTACCCAACATCTGCGCTTTGAAAAAATAGCCAATGAAGGCTGGCTGACTTGGGATAATGACTTTGCCATAGCTGTGAATAGCAAGCAATATGCCACAGAACTGCGTTACAATAGCTGCCAAACCCGGGATGCAGCCCTTACAATGTCGGCAAGCACCAAAGTAAATGAATCTGCAACTCTATGTTCTGCCTTCACCTGGCGCAAACACGAAGCAGATAACTATTCCGTGGCCTCAAGTTATCAAGTAGCCAGGTCCTTGAAGTTAAATTGCTCCTGGCAAAGCCAGCCGGCCCGATTTGGCGTTGGCATCACCGTTTTGATGGGTAAGCTGAACCTGTTATATGCGGTTCGCACCCACACCGAGCTTAGTTTAACCCATAATCTGGATTTAGGAGCTTCCTGGTGAAATTTATCCCCCTTTTCTGCATCATAGCCCTTGTTTTTACGTCCTTAACTGCCCAGGTGGAAGAAATCCCCGAAATAAACCCGGAAGCTCTGCAGGAAAGCTGGCTGCAACAGCTTTACAAAGACCTGGAGGCCGGCAACAATTTCATAAAAATGCAAAGCCGTCTGCGCTTTAACGAAGATGACTACAATGCCTTTCTGGCCTTGCAGGCTGTGAACAAAGACTTTAAACTGAATGCAAACATATATGGAGAGCAAGCTGGCCATCTGCAAGGTAATTTCACCCTGTCCAGATTCGCTCCGAAATCCGTTATCTCACAATTTCATTTAGGTTCGCTTAGACCGGCTTGGGGGACGGGGCTAATTTTTAAGCGGAATTCTGCAAAGAGCGGTTTGCTAACCATAAGTCCGGCTCCTCATCCCCGCTACTATTCGCCATTGGGGGCTGCGGGAGTTTACACTCAAGGCGCATTATCCGCTTACATGCTGGCTTCTTATCAGCAACGCAGTGCCGCTATCAGCAATAGTAAAATCGACCGTATTTATCCAAGCTCCAAAGACAACCTGACCAAAGTGGACGAAGCTATTGCAGCAGGGGGCTTGGGCTATGACACTCCGGATTTTGCTCTGGGCACCATGTTCTATTATCAAAATTATGATACCGCCTTCAGCTCTGGTTATTACTCCCGGGTTTTGGAAGCACTAAGCGTATCTGCCCAAGTGAAAGGGGACATTTTACAGCTTGCCGCGGAAGCAGGAATAATCGAAGGCAAATCTGCCTTACAAGCCACTGCCGATTTGCAGTTTCCCAATCTGGCACAAAGCTTTGGCTTTTCCTACCGTGAAGGGATTCAGCTTCCGGCCTATTCCGCCAAACCGTTTCTGCTTAGCAGTTTGGGGCAAAGACACGAACTTTCCTGGGATCTGGATTTTTCCCCCGGCAAGGATACTCAGCTTGGATTTCGCAATGCAATTATTCGCATGAACCAAAGCGTGCAAAGCTCTGACTGGCTTTCCCGCAATACTGTGTTTGCCGGTTTGCATGCCAAGCCCACCGATATCTATGTGCAGCTAACCCGTCTGGATAGACAAATTGTAGCCACCGTGGATACCAGCTTTATTCATACCAAACCTGTTCACTACAGGCTGAAACTGCTTCTGGACAATAACCTGAACAAATACCTGCAATTTGCCCTGCAATTCCGCTATCACTATGAGAATAGGCACAACTGGGATAATAATACCATTTATTGGGAAAATGCCTTCATCTATAGCTACAAGGGCTTTTCTGCCACAGCAGGCCTCAAAACATGGCAGGGCTTGCATGGCATAATCCTTCCCGATGAAGAAGGTGAAGCCCCTTCCGGAACAGACATCCTCACCAGTGAAGACGGCAGGTTTTTTTTGGCTGCCTCCATGCGCTGGAAAACTCTGCGTCTGAAAGCAGAGCTGCAAAAAGCCTGGACGGAGAACTATCAAAGCCTGCTGGTAACCCTCGGCATCTAAGCTTGCTCTCAATTCTCTCTTTTCGCTATCCCTACCCTTACCTTGGCCTCAGAAAAGTTAGGACAAGGAAAAAGCGCAGATAGCCAACATAGAGAATTAGGACATAGGGGGGAAAGGGCTACAATGCGCCAAGAGTCAGGGATATTTAGATAGTTGCGCAGCTTCGTTGCAGAAAACGCAGCCTTGCTTAGATATGGTTATTCAGGCTTTCCCAAGCCGTAACTTTACGTAACCAGCCGCACTGAACACAAGCGCAAAGCTTAAGCAAAGGGCTGTCCAGGCTGATAAAATCCTCTTTGCTTACACTGCGTAAATCTACTTCACCAGGGTTTGCCTTTGCCCAGCTCCACACACACTGGACAAACAGCACTTTGGCAGGTGGCAGTTGTTTCTTAATTCCCCCACAGCGGCTCCGGTTTTCCATGCCATTGCGCTGGGCGTATTTCTTCCAAACCTGCCGGTAAGCTTCGCTCGCCTGCATATACAAAGCATTGAGGTTTTTGTTAATCTCCCGCATCGTTATGTGGTTTTCTGATTACTTTGGATAGCTAAAGACCCGGCTATGGCACAGCTTGTAGTTAAAATAGCTGCTATACACCACATTCCCCAGCTTCCCGGAATAGCCACGGAGATTGTATTTAAGCTCTACTTTCATTTGGAGCTTTATTTGTAAGAAAAGAAACAGAAAAAAAAGCCATCGCACGGGGGATCCTCTTTAGTGTGCATGTTTAATTTCTTAAAGCTGAGAGTTCTTGTTTCTCCAAAGCTCTCAGATTGATATCTTGCTGATTAGTTCATTCTTGGCAGTCCAGTCTAAATCGCCATTAAACTCTCTGCGCATAAGTCTATCCAATTTCGTTAAAGAGTATTTTATCGACCTTGGCGTGGATTGATAAGCAACAATTCTTGCGTTTACAGACGAAAAGTTCCCTAACAATGGACGCAACAAGTTTATTGTAGCATTTATTTGTTGAATAGCGTCGTTAATGAACTTTCCCTTTAACTCGATCAAATACGCAGAATCATTCTCTTTCACATACAAACCATAATCACATCTTCTTGAGTAAGTTGCATGTTTCAAAAGGCCATCATCAACTACAAAAACCCAACAAGTGAAGACAACATCGCCTTCTAATATGAAGCTTTTCCCTCTCTGAGAGACACATACACTATTTGAAGTCTCAATATGATAGCAATGATCAAGTGCAACTGCTGGACACAGACAACGATTCATCACGTGTTTAGCTTACTGAGTTCGTGATAGATTGAATTAATCTCATTGGACACTTCATCGATATAGCTATCATCTATCATCTGCAATTCCTTATCAAGGAGGTCATGTGCGTATTCTGCGGAGTTATTGTCTAAATAATACACCCCGATATCATTGAAATCAACCCAGTAAAAGTCCTTTACTATTGAATTTACTTTTTCATGACTTTTAACAGATGCCTGTTTTGCAAGTATCAGATTATTCAAAACCGTTAAGACATACGGGCTATGAGTAGTCAAAATCAGCTTTGAATTCGTTATATTCTGCCACATAATCATAAACTCAATTAGGTCTTTTTGAGTACTGGGATACAGATGCGCTTCTGGCTCTTCAACAATGTAAGAGATCATCGGGAGCCTATCTATCATACTGTTCAGCATCAATAACAATATCCAAAGCACTTCTTGCTGTCCGGAAGAAGCTTGGTTCAGATTCACAGAATGAGTTTTGTCATATCGAACAATTTCACTATCCTTCTTGTAAAGAACATTACCTTTCATAATACGGTTTATTTTAAAAAATATCTCTTCATGAGGATCTGCTATCTCCGAATCTTCTAAAGGCATTATCTCGTCTTTTCGATTATTGCGGATCCTTGAGATAGTATTATAGAATTCACTAACCACTCTTTCAAGTTTGATTGTGTCTTTATTTAAGAAGTCTGCTCGCGTGTATGCCCAGGTTAAATCCCTGAAATATGACACCAGCATACGTCCAGCAGGGATGTAATCGTAACGAGCAACATTCTTAAACTCTTGCACCACAAATCTAACGATTTCGTTGAACTCTTTTGAGTTAAGACTATCAGATTGCTCACCAGCGTTTGAATTGATTTCATTCAACTTAGCCAATCTTTGCAGTAAATCATCAAACTTCTGTGCAAATTCGTCGCAAAAAACAAAGTGAATTCCAGATGAAGTTCCTTGGAGCATTATACTTAAGCCTGTTCCATATACATATTTTAAATCCGAAGAATAATCTTGCTCATCTTTCCCAAAAATACCAAAATACTCTTCGATTAATCTCTCTTCAATTATATTGAGTGTCAGCGGAGTTTTAGTTTCTATAAGTGTGTCCATAAAAAGGATCATATTAATGGGTATTCGGTTAAAAAAATACACAAGTTTACTTAATGTACTTTTACCACTTGCTTGTGGACCGATAAAGACCAGTATATCCTTGATCTCAATGCTTAAGCTTCTTATCTGTCTAAAGCGTTGTATAGTAATCTTATTCATCTTTCTAAACCTCAGTTTCCCATGTTAATCACCCCTATTAACCGTCAAGTAAAAAATGAATTCCACTTTTTACAAAACTCATCACCTCTGTAAAAGCTCACTTAATTTTGCATGCCAGCTCACCATTCTTGCATGCACCCTTTTTCAAGTAAATACAGCTTCGCCTGCAGGTGCCTTTCTGCTTCATAACACCTGCAGGCTTAGCTCACCATTCTTGCATGTTAGCTCACTTAATCTTGCATGCGATGCTCCAATTTAAAGTTAGCTATGATCACTTCATTGAACCCAGACTTACCTTCCTTGCGGTTGATGCCTTTGGCTCTGGTGACATGCTTAATATCATAGCCCTTGTAAAGCTTGAGTACATCCGGGTTATCATCATAGGAGAGAATGAAGCGTCCTTTTATGCTCTTCAGAATGTCTCGGATACAATCCATAGCATCAGCCAACTGCTTCCACTTGTCTTCAGGCAAAGGAATATCGCGTACCGTTAACAAAGTTTGGTGTCGAGGACCAACGCTTGTCCAGTATCCACGCACAAAACGATACTCAGTATATGAGTTTCCATTACCCTTATAGGTTTTAACAACTTTCTTTATAAACATGAATCCAAGCTAAAACAAGCCAAAAACCTGTTAAGCAGAATCTCCAATATTTGGGGGGACAACAAATGGGAAAACGGCCATTCCTGTGATATATTAGAATTTATTGGTCAAATGCAGCAATCTCGTATATCGTTACATATAATCTACTTAGAATATGATGCTGTCTTCATCACTTTTGCTGTTTTTGCTTGCACAATCGCTAAAATTTGTCATTTTCGCTTTGGCAGTGGTAAAGTTGAGTGAAGCCCTGCTCCGTCGGCTACGCCTCCTCCGCAGGGCTTCAGCCCGTCGCAGCAAGGTCATGTTGAACAAAGTACTTGACGCCGAGGATAAGATGAAAAACAATGCAGCTGCTCGGTTGACCTTATATAGAGTGTAAGAACTGAGGATTATTGAATGTCCTCATATAACCTGAGAAACAATGAGTTGGAATTTACACCAACATTTGGGACTCAACTCCATAGTTTCCCTTTTAAAACAAGGCAATAAAAGAGATCAGGAATGAATATCACTGTAAAAGAAGTCCAAACATCAGGCGAAATGAAGCAATTCATCTTTCTGCCAGAGAAGCTAAATGCAGATCGCCCCAATTGGGTACCGCCTATTTATGCGGATGACAAGCGTAGCTTCGATTCCAAACGCAACCCTTCTCACGCTTATTGCGACCACATCTATGCCTTGGCATACGATGGCGGCAAGATAGTAGGCAGAGTGGCGGGGATTATCAATAAACGCTTCAACCAACTCTCCAACAGCCACAACGCCCGTTTCGGCTATATTGATGCCATAGACAGCCCGGAAGTTACCGAAGCCCTCATCACTTTCGTAGAGAAATGGGCAAAAGCCAAAGGCATGAATAAACTGATAGGTCCCATGGGTTTTACGGAAGAAGATCCCGAAGGCTTCATCATCGAAGGCTTCAATGAAGTGGTTACCCTTGCCTCATTCCAGAACCGGGAATCCATGCCCAAATATATGGATAAGCTTGGTTTTACCAAAGAGGTGGACTATGTGGTGTATAACGTGCAGGTTGCCGAGGCGAAGACAGAGCTATATCACAAGATGTTCCTCCGTAAAAGTAAAAGTAACGAGATACGCTTGCTGGAGTTCAGTAAGAAATCTCAGCTTAAACAATACATCCTGCCCATCTTCCGCCTGATGAACGAGACTTTTATCAATCTCTATGGCTATTCCACCTTCGAAGAGCACGAAATGCAGGACCTCGCCAATCGCTATCTGCCCGCCGTCGATCCCCGCTTCATCAAGGCAGTGGTTACCCCGGAAGGCGAAGTGGTAGGCTTCATCGTAGCAATGCCCAATTTCTCTAAAGGGATTATTAAAGCCAAGGGCAGGCTGTTCCCCTTCGGATTTATTCACATCCTTGCCGCCATGAAGAAATCCACCCAACTCGACCTATACATGGGTGCTATCAAAGAATCATACCGCGGTAAGGGAGTGGATTTGCTTATGGGTTACGCGCTGCTGGAATCCTGTTCCAAAGCAGGACTGCTAAACTGGGACAGCCATCACGAACTGGAAACCAACACTCAGGTTCGGGGTGAAATGGAACGCTGCGGCGGGAAGAAATACAAGTGCTTCCGCATCTACCAAAGACCCATCCCATAACTTTACACTATTCTTACTCCTAATCTTTCCAAGTTGTTTAACCAATTGTGCGACAGCAAAATAGCTGAAAGTAGTTCTTGACAAAATACCTCGTATGTTATTGTGGCACTATAAATAACACAATATAGCAAAACGAGGTATCACAGTGAAGTATCTAACTCAAGTTTGACAGCACGATTTTCTATAATACTGACAGACAGGGAGTTACAACTTGAAAAAAAGTTGTTGGCACAACAAAACCTGTTGGGAATGCTTCGTGATAAGTTAGAGGATTATTGATTTTGGGATGGC
>DIXL01000115.1 GCA_002428685.1 Cloacimonetes bacterium UBA6081
AATGTTACGTCCTTCAACCGCTCAGGTTTTCCCGGAGGGATACAGCAGTTCCCCCCTCTGCGCCTTTTCCGGGTCTTAGTCTTCACCTTGTACCCGGGGGCTCGACAACTTATCCTGCCGAATCGAGTTCGTTATCCTACGGACTGGTCGTTCGCTTCCGGTTGCTCTCCACCCCACCTCACGGTGACGCAGTTACCTTCAGCTACAGAGCTTGACGTGACTCTGAACAGGACTTTCACCTGTCTGATATGCAGCGCACACAGGCGCACGGTTGTCGACCTCCAGATCGGCATTAGTAATTCCACTCAAGCTTCTTTCAGCATCGTCTTCTAATTATGTAATGGCGTTTCATAACCACCTCCTTCAAACAAAGTGTGCTTGGAATGAAAAACCTTTTAAGCATGAAAACAGACTCATTGTGCCAGGATAAACTGCTTGGATACCGAAGCTCTTTGGGTAATAAGCCGGCAGGTGTAAACGCCGTTTGGCATGCTTGTTCCAGAGGAATCTTTGCCGTTCCAGATCACTTTATGCGCTCCGCAGACTTCAAATGTGCTGTGGATGGTTTTTACTATTTGGCCGTCGCAGTGAAAAATCTCTAAAAGGATGCGCCCTGAAGTGGCAGTTTCATACACAATTTCCACCTCTCCGGTGATCAGATTTGTCCAAGCTTTGTATATTACGCATGGTTGTTCCGTCGCCGTTTTATGGTTTGCTTTACCGGTCATGTTTAAGCTCCTTGGGAAAATCTCTTTATTTTGTATAGACAACATAGTATTCTCCATCCACTTCCACAATAGTATAGCCATCACCTATCTCAAGCATCGATCCTCCAAGTCTTTTAGGTCTCCCGAGAAAACGGATAGATTTTTGGCCTCCAAGGTTTTCCAACTGGAGGAATAGACTGCTATGGGGGTAGCCGGCAGCAGGGCTAAGGCCAAGGTTACGATAAATTTTTTCATAATGGATCTCCTTCTATATATGTAGTATCAGAAATCCAAAAGTGTTCACCAGAAAGTCTGTAACTAATTGACCCTTATGAAAATATAGCTGCTACCCCCCCCCCTCCTGTTTTATTGGAAAACCCCAATATTTACAAAGCCAGCCAGTTAGAATATTCTGTTACCGAATTTAATTGCAGATGCCTTTCATGAGTCTTTCCCCAACTAAAGATATAGCTGAATTAACAAAAAGAGTCGCGGTGGTAATGACTCTTGAACTAACTTCAAAACCATCTCTTGCCCTTTTTTTATTGACATATAGCCAAGGGTAAATCGACTGGAAAAAAAACATTTAAAACAGGTGAAGATGGATATTATCAGAACGCAAAACCTGATTAAAGATTACTCTTTGGGCAAGGTTAAAGTCCGTGCCCTCAGCGGGATAGACATGAGGATAGAAAAGGGTGAATTTGTGGCTATCATGGGCCCCTCGGGTTCTGGCAAAAGCACCTTGATGCACATAATTGGCTGTTTGGATCGTCCCAGCGAAGGGGAATACTATCTGGACGAAATGCTTGTTTCCCAAATGCCAAAATCTGCCCTGGCCACAGTCCGTAACCGCAAGATCGGTTTTGTGTTTCAGTCCTTTAATCTGCTTCCCCACCTCAATATTTTAAAAAATGTGGAATTGCCCCTAATGTATGGTGGCATGGGCAAAGCCAAACGCCTTAAACAAGCAAGAGAGATTTTAGACAGCGTTGGTCTGGCAGACCGTCTGCGCCATAAACCAACAGAGCTTTCCGGCGGCCAAAGACAAAGGGTTGCCATTGCCCGCGCCATTGTAAATAACCCCTCCATCCTGCTGGCAGATGAGCCGACCGGTAATCTTGATTCCCAGGCCGGAGGTGATATTTTGGAGATATTTAACCGCCTGCATAGTGAAGGCAATACGGTGATTATGGTAACTCACGATGCTCTGGTGGCTGACCGGGCTGACCGGATAATCCGCATTATGGACGGAAGGATTGTAGATGGCAATACACCTTAGCGAATCCATCAAGCTTGGCTTTAGCGACATCATGATGCGCAAGGTGCGTAGCGTGGTAACCGTGATCGGGATTGTGCTTGGAGTGATGTGCATCATGGTGGTGCTTGCCATTGTAAATGGTATGAACCAAAGCACAATGAGCTGGATGAATGAGCGCGGTGGACTGAATAAAATTGAAGTAAGCAAAAACTGGAGCTATGACTGGTCCAAAGGTGGAGATGCCAGTTTCAGCTTGAAAGAAATCCGCTATCTGCAAGCTCAACTGCCAGAAGCCGAAGCCTTTAATCCCAGCGCAATGGATTGGGAATTAACCCTTTCCAAAGGAGAAACCCGCTACACTACTCCAATTTTGGGGGTTATGCCCGATTTTACCAAGGTGGAAGAATGGAATGCCGATAAGGGCAGATTCATTTTAGACAGGGACATTGATGAGTATAGCAATGTAATTGTTCTGGGCACGGAAGTGGCAAATACCTTCTTTGGCAACCGCAATCCTCTGGGAGAATTGATCAGCCTGGAGGGTCAGCAATTGATGGTTGTGGGAGTAATGAAATTCCGCTTTATGAAACCGCAGGGTGGAGAAATGGCTTTTTCGGAGAATTCGTTGGGATACCTGAATCAACGCTGCTTTATCCCGATCTCTACCATGATAAGTAAAATAAAGCCTGATAGCAAAATAAGCTCCATAGACATCCGCTCCACAAGCCCCGAAGCAGCCGCAGAGCTACGTAAGAAAGTGGAGAACATTGTTTTAAACCTGAAAAGCGGAAAACGTTTGTTTGAAGTAAGCTCTGCCAAAGAACAGATGGACACCATGAAGCAAAACAGCAAAATCTTTGGTGCCATCTTTGTTCTAATCGCCATAATCTCGCTATTGGTAGGCGGCATTGTGATTATGAATATTATGCTGGCTGCCATCAAAGAACGCACCCGCGAAATTGGAGTCCGTTTGGCCATCGGAGCCAGAGGTTGGGATATATTTCTGCAATTTCTGGTGCAAACTGTCCTGATAACTGGCTTAGGCGGAGTGCTTGGCATCTTATTAGGCTACGCCATTTTAAATAGAGTGGGTGTATATCTGCAAATGAATGTAGTAGCTTCTGTGCAAATGATTTGGGCAGCACTTTCCGTATCCGTGGGAGTGGGACTGATTTTTGGTATAGTACCGGCCATCAGAGCTGCCAGGCTTGATCCGGTAATAGCTTTGCGGGAGGAATAATGGGACAGGTAAAAAGCACTAAAGGCTTTTTACATAAGATACTTATGTGGCCAAACACCTACTTTAGAATTGCAATGATCGATCTGTATAGATTATACCTTTATATTACCATTCCCAGACGTCGCAAAATGATAATAGCCGATGCAGGGAAGTTTTTACGCGTTCTATATCTGCGCATAGTATCAGAAGGGGTCATCAAAGAATCAGCCGGACTAAGCTACATAACCCTGCTTGGCTTTATCCCCTTTGTAACTTTTTTAATGTTGTTAGCTCCGGATTTGCCATTTCTGAATCTGGGCGATAAATTTAAGGATATCGTGGCAAAAAACTTTATCCCCGGCTCGGCCAATGCGATCATCAATTTTGTGGACGAGCTTATTTTGCGCAGAGTTGGCTTTAACATATTCAATTTCACCGTGTTAATCATCACCTCATACTCTCTGTTTAGGTCTATCCGCAATACCTTTGATCGGATTTTGAGCATGCAGATAAAGGAACCACAGGACATTATTTCTCAGTTTATCAAATTCTTTGGGACAGTTCTATTTGGTCTGTTGATTATGGTGTTGCTGTTTTCCAGTTCTTCCCTGCCTTTGGTGGGTAAAGTCCTGAAGTTTCCGCTCTTGCGTTGGCTGCTTTTGATAGTTCCTTTTATTTTACAATTTATGGGGCTAACCTTTATGTATATGCTGTTGCCATCTGTGCGGGTAAGGCGTTCTTCGCTGATCAGAGGTGCGTTTTGGACCACCCTTATCTGGGTTGCAGCCAAAGCGGCTTTTGATTTTTACATACTAAATCTTACCAACATGCAGGCTGTTTACGGCGTTATCTCTGCGCTACCCATCTTTTTGATGTGGATATACATAAACTGGGTTATCGTCTTGGGAGGGATAGTTTTAATTAGCGTTATCAACTCCTCCGGACGCGAAGAATATGTGCGCCAACTGCCCCAAAAGGCAGTGCGGATAACCATGGAATTGTTCAGCGATCAAAAGCTGAATGAACGCTTGGAAGGAGTTATGAGCAAAAAAGAATTAAAGAGAATTTTCGATGCTATTGAGGAAGAAGGTGATAAATGAAAAAATACGCACTGATCAGCGTTTCTGATAAAACAGGCATAGAGGCCCTGGCAATGGAGCTGGAAAAGCTGGGCTACACAATCCTCTCCACCTCTAATACTGCCACGTATTTAAAGCAATTTTGCCATAGCCTGGAACAGGTTTCTGACATAACCAGGTTCCCCGAAATTTTGGACGGACGCGTAAAAACGCTGCACCCTTCAATTCATGGCGGAATTTTGGCCAACCGCAACAATGATGAACACCAGCGAACCTTGGCTGAACATGGGATTGAACCCATAGACGTGGTGGTGGTAAATCTTTATCCCTTTGCCGCAGTGCGTAATAGCGAAGGCAGCACTCATAGCCGGATTATAGAAAACATCGATATCGGAGGCCCCAGCCTGATCCGTGCTGCTGCCAAAAACTATGCACAGGTTACGGTTTTGGTAGATCCCACGGACTATGAACCTACCTTGGAACATCTGAAACAAAGCGGTAAATTACCCGAAGAGTGGAGTAGCTATCTGGCACAGAAAGCCTTTGCTTTGGTTAGCGGTTACGATGCAAATATAGCCGACTATTTTATTAAGCGGCAAGCTAATCCAGAGCAGCAGATTCCAGCTTTGATAAACCTTTCCTATCCCCTAATCAATCCCTTGCGCTATGGTGAAAATCCGCATCAGAAAGCAGGATTTTATGGCGATAAACACAGCGGTTGGGAAGTTTTGCATGGCAAGGAGCTGTCGTTTAACAATCTGCTGGATATAGACTCTGCTTTGCGCGCCATCAGGCTGTTTTCAGAGCCAACCGTAGCCATTATAAAGCATTGCAATCCCTGCGGCATTGGCAGCGGAAAAACCCTGGCGGATGCTTATGCTAAAGCACTTGCAACAGATACAGGGGCACCTTTTGGAGGCATTGTTGTGGTAAACCGAACCCTGGATTTGGAAACCGCCACACTGATCAATCGCATCTTTACGGAAATAATCATTGCTCCTGACTATGATGAAGACGTGTTGGGGTTTTTGCACAAGAAAAAGAACCGACGCCTGATTCGCTATCCCCTGGCAATGCTGCAAAAACCATCAAATCTGCTTGAGATAAAAACTCTGGGCTGGGGCTATCTGGCCCAGGAATGGGACATGGTAAACGAAAATCAGGATAACTGGAAAGTGGTTACCAAAAAGCAACCGACCCCCCAGGAAATGAAAGCCCTGGAGTATGGCTGGAAAGCGGCTGCCATCATAAAATCCAATGCAATCGTTTTGGCAAGGGAAGACAGAATTTTGGGCTTTGGCAGCGGACAAACCTCTCGCATCGATTCCACCCACCTGGCCGTCTGGAAAGCAGGCAAATATGGCCACAATCTGAAAGGAGCAATTTGCGCTTCAGATGGCTTTTTTCCCTACCGCGATACTATAGACGAAGTCTTTAAACATGGCATTACAGCCATTATCCAGCCAGGCGGTTCAAATGGCGATGAAGAATGCATAAAAGCCTGCAACCAACTGGGCATAACGATGGTTTTTACTGGAACCAGGCATTTTCGGCACTAAGGGAAAAGTAATAATAGCATCACTTCCGCTGAGATTTTTTTACCTAAGCAGCTACGGTATTACAGGACAAAAATTGAAGTAAGGCATTTGATCATGCGCAGGATGATATTGATATTAGCTGTTTCGCTATTATGGATCAGCGGATATGGCATAACGACCGAGCTTGGAGACTCTCCATAGAAACTATGAGAAAATGGAGGTAGGCGTAACGAGTTGTATTTTGAGATTTCTTGAGCTTCTCTCGCCGGGGGCCATGCAATTGTTCTACTCTTTTTTAGCTTCTTTGCATCCAGCTTATCACTCTGGACTAAGCTCCAGGTTCTACTGATAAATGCAATAACTAACTCGTTATCGGAGGGTCGAATTCTAACTCTACTTCATCAAAGTCATCCTACCGGTCATGCATTTTTGCGGTGTGATCAGTTGATATAAATACGGACCGGATGAGACAGCTCTGCCATGATCATCTCTGCCGTTCCAGACAATGGATGATTCCCCTCTCGGATAGGCAGTGGACTTGATGAGTGTTCTCACCGGTTGCCCCCGCAGGTTATAGATCTTCAAATCTACTTTCTCTGTATTCTGTGGCAAAAAAAAGCAGATAGTGGTCTCGGGATTAAAGGGATTGGGATAGTTACTGAAGGTCGGAACCAGAGTAACTGATGACCCCGAAATGGTATTATCTTCAATGGACACAGGCATCTGCCTCAGACAAGGATAACCATCATTGATCGAATGATCCGAGTCCATAGCCCAGATATTGGCAAAGTCCCAGCTTACATAGGTATCCGCATCAAAAGGATAGGTCATCTGTTCCGTGCTTCTGCCCTCTCCTCCGTAACTGGTTGTTTGGCCTGATATCTCTGTATCCCAATAAGATGAAGTCGATGAGGAATCATATTGGCTTCCCACCAAACCGCCCGCAGTATGAATTGCGTTCACCAGCGAAGCACTGTAGCTGTTGTTGATGACAGATTTGTATTGATGACCCACCAAGCCACCGATTATATTATTTCCGCTAACAACACCTGTTCTATAGCTGTTGTTGATCGTAGAGTTACTTTGATACCCCACCAAACCACCTACATATTGATTTCCAAGCAAATTGACCATGCTATAGCATTTATCGATGGTCGCATCCTGTTGATATCCCACCAAGCCACCTACATAATAATTACCATCCACACTCCCGGTACTGAAGCAGTTGTTGATCGTCATGTTATCTTGATATCCCACCAATCCGCCGACTCTATTATTCCCATAGACCGACACAGCACTATGACTGTTACTGATGGTCGAGCTCGCTTGGTATCCCACCAAACCACCAACATGTTGATTTCCGCTTACGTTCCCGGTACTGTAACAATCACTGACAGTTGAAGCCAACTGATATCCCACTATGGGGCCGACCCTAACGTTACCGCTTATATTGACGTTGCGTAAGACAAGCTGAATGATTGACGCTTGATAAACATAACCAAAAAACCCAACACACCATATCTGGCGATTTATAAAAAGTGCATCTATTATATGATTCTGCCCATTATAAGATCCTCTAAATGTAAGGATATCCGGATTTGGCGATTCACAATAATAACCTATGGGACTCCAGCCCAGCCCATCAAACCAATCAATGGTTGATGACGCATCGATATCTGCTGTCTGGATATAATGACTTGACCAACGGATTGCTTGATAGGGACTTGGGACAATGCTATCTTCTGCGGTAATCCAGTAGAGATTCTCCAGGGTGGCTATCTGATAGGGATCAGTTGTGGTGCCATTCCCCAAAGCAGGTTGAGTGGCTGTTTGCGCTATGAGACATGTGTTTGCTATGATAAGAGCTGTGAGCAGAAACAAAACTTTCATGATAAAATCCTTGTTACTTATGCATTCGCTGGTTCGATGGTAAGCACTTGGCTTAGATCGTCCATAAGTACTACTTGAGCAAAGTCATCTTTCCCGTCTTGGTAACAAACGGGGTACTCAGGCGATAATAGTAGAGGCTGGAAGTTACACTTCTGCCTTGATCATCCTTGCCATTCCAGACAATGGAGGCTTTACCTTTGGGATAGGAGGCGGACTTGATCAGGGTTCTCACCAGTTGACCCCGCAGGTTATAGATCTTCAGATCTACGTGCTCTGTATTTTGAGGCAGATAAAAGCTGATGGTGGTCTCGGGGTTGAAAGGATTGGGATAGTTCCAAAGGGAAGGTGGTTCTAGCACTGTGATGACATAGTCTTCCACCGACACCGGCATGTCACTGAGATAGGGATATCCGGAATTGATTGAGGAACTCGCATCCACCGTCCAGACATCGGTAAAATTCCAGTTTATATAAGTATTGGCGGCATGGGGAAAGGTCATTTGTGCAGTCAACCTGCCGGTCCCACAAACACTGGTAGTTTGTCCGGTTGTCTCAATATCCCAATAACTGCTGACAGCTCTTGAGCTAAGATGTGATCCAACTAATCCTCCTACAGTGGATTGTCCGCTAACCTGCCCGGCGCAAAAACTATTGGTGATAGTGGCATCCGCCATCGAAGCTACAAGGCCGCCCACGCAAGATCCACCATATACATTCGCTCTACTATAACAGTCGTTGATGTAAGATTCATGCTGAGCACCTACCAAGCCTCCAACAATAGAGGTTCCTCTTATTGTACCCAGGCTATAACTGTTGCTGATGGTGGAACTCCATATACTATTCCCCACCAGGCCTCCTACATACGATTGCCCGTTTACATTACCACTATAAACGCTTCTGCTGATGGAAGAATCGTCTTGTCCTCCCACCAAGCCTCCAACATTTGCCTGTCCACCTCTTACAGTCACTGTGCTGCTGCAGTTAGAGACAGTGCAGAGGACTTGTTGATCTCCAAGAATGCCCCCGGCGTAGCCACCGCCAACGTTCACTGTTCCGGAGCTATAGCTGTTGCTGATGGTGCAGTTAAACAGTTGTTTGCCCACCAATCCCCCAACCCAGATATGACCATTCACGTTACCGGAGCCGTAGCAGTTTTCGACAACAGAGTTATATATTTGAAACCCCACCAGGCTGCCGACATTCCATCCCCCCATCACTTCTACATTGGTTAAGCCAAGGTTTGTGATCATCCCACCCTGAACGAATCCAAAAAAACCTACAGCAGTGGTAGAGGGAAGGTAAATACTGATTCCGTTTATCACATGGCCCTGTCCGTTGTAAACCCCTGAAAAAGGCAAGTTATCCGGATCTTCATCACCGAAGCTTCTTCCTATAGGACTCCAGCCCTGTCCATCAAACCAGTTCGCAGTAGGGGTAGCGTCAATATCGGCAATCTGAATATAGAAGCTTGACCAACGGCTTCCCTGGCTGGGAGCGGGGATAATGTCATCAGAGGCAGCGATCTAGTATAGATTCTGAAGAGAAGCGATTTGATAGGGATTGCTGAAGGAGCCATTACCTGCCGCAGGTGCAATGGCGGTCTGCGCCATGACCCAGGCACAAGCGCAGGCCAGAACAAAAATTATCATAGCTGTTCGCATGATCTCATCCTTTGTTGCAGAGTTCACATGTGCGGACTGCATCCCTTTGTCCCATTCCTAAGCCGCGGGTTAGTGGGCTCTGCAAACTTTGCAGTTAATGATTTTCATCATTGACCACATTTTCTACAATCAATGACAAAACTCGCAAGCTCATCGTATGCAAAACAAGAATTCATGTCAAGTATTATTTCTTGAGCTGCTCAGATAGAGGCTGATGCCGTGTTTTCTATGAGTGAAGAAGATATTGACAATGAATGCCAGTCCGGAAAAAGGGGTATTAGCCCTTATTACAAGGACACATAAAAGGGAGGATATCATGAACAGACCAAAAGTGGTGCTATATGTTGGGGCATCGGTGGATGGCAGAATCACCATGGGGACAAATACCACCATGTTTGACATTCACCGGCAGCCGAAGCTATATGCCATGCTCTTCACTAGGGAAGAATGGGAAAGCTTTAGCAAGGCGATCTTCGATATCTATAAACCGGATATGTTTTTGGAAGGCTGCAATATGCTGGTGTCCGAAAACCAGGAATTGACGGAGCTTCTTCCCTATCTGGGAGATACTGAAGAGCTTTATCAGGACTATCTGCCAGAGGATATTTTGAGCCGTCCAACCAGGAAAACCTGGACCTCCGTGGTGGATGGCCGGGGCAGATTCCGCAACGGCTATACGGCAGAGTGCGACGATCCGGAAACCTATATGGTGCATCTGACTTCCGAGACCGCTCCGCCTGAGTATCTGGCCTTTTTGCGAAGTCGCCATCTCCCCTATCTTATCAAGGGACAAGGCAAAGTTGATCTGCCCAGGATGTTTGCCAAAGTGAAAACCAAGCTGAAGGTAAATACAATAGCCACCAGCTCAGGCGGGCAGCTTAGCGGTGCTTTGATCCGCAATTCGCTGCTGGATGAGATCAATATCTTGCAAAGTCCTCTGGTTATAGGCGGTTATACGGTTCCCACGCTATTTGCTGCTCCAGAGCCTGAGTGGCCAACGATTCTTCCTAAAAAGCTCCGGCTTCTTGAAGTGAAGAACTTTATGAACGATAAACTGTGGCTACGATACAAGGTCCTCTAAGCTCATTTAGGGGACGGAGAAGAATGCCATTCACAGATCTTGAAACCGAAGGGCGCTACTAAGAGGCATAGCGAAGCAGGATGCAATCCTATGTTACAAATGCTTGTTGCTCAAGTAGTGAGAGTTGAAGCGAGTTTGATTAGCGGAAAACGAGAGATAAATCAAGAAAACTCTTGACAGATTTACTAAAGAAATGTTCTGTTACAGCAGTATGCTATTTTAGTCCACATTATAAAGATATAGATTGTCTGATACCAAGCTCAGCTACTTAATAGTAACTGGTTTTAAGATGAGTGTGAGGAATCTTTACTTAATTCCCACACCTGTTTCAATGTCTTTACTTGCACGTTGTTTCTTGCTGCACCGATCTACTAATTTTATCAAGGAACACATTTTCTGTAAAACGATAGTAAGTCTTAGGAGAAACCATGAAATCGTTTTGGACAATATTGATCTTAACCCTGATGTCGGCACTCTTATTAGCTTCCGACGGACCAACCCCAGATGCAACTGCGCAGTTTTTATGGCCAGACCGCATCCGCAACGTTATTGCAGTAAACGATGCAGATCAGCAAAGTTTTTTTGCCGCCACCTTCGGTTTGGATAATTACATTGTTTCTAATACACCATCTACACCTTTGGGGAAAGTGGCTGTGGTATTAAGGTTTACAGTATTTAACAGCACTTATTTATGGCGCATAGAAAACAGGACGCATGTATATATGCAACAGGATAATCTGGACTTGGCAGAGGATTGTATATCCAGCCATAATTCAGTGGATATTATAAATATCCCAATCCCTCCACCACTATTAGTTATGCAGTTCTTCAAGATGGCCTTGTGAAGTTGGTAAAAATCGTTGCACATAGCGAAAACTTTTTGTCGTTCCCGCGGAGGCGGGAAACCAGCCCTGAAAAATCCCAGAGGGATGACAGAAATAGATAATTGGAATATAGGCAGTTATCTTCAGTATATACAGAACTAATAAAAGGGCTGGATTCCCGCCTCCGCGGGAACGACAAGTGTGAAACTCGCTCTTTGGTGAGTACTGGCAATTATTCAACGATCTCTGGTAGTGTATAATCTTCGTGGACAGAAGGTAAAAGAACTGGTAAACGGAAAGCATCTTGCCGGTAGTCATAAAATTATCTGGACAGGAACAGATGCTTCGGGAAGCTCGTTTTCGTCGAAATTTACTTTATCCGGATTGAACAAGGCAAATCCATCCGTGTGCATAAGCTGATGCTGCTGAAATAAGATTGTCTTATTAAGAACCCTTACATATAACCTGCATTCCCGTCTCATTGTAA
>DIXL01000117.1 GCA_002428685.1 Cloacimonetes bacterium UBA6081
GTCTCTTAAATGAGTAACCTGTTTTCTGGAGAGCCGTATGCGGGAAAACCGCACGTACGGTTCGGAGGGAGGGGAGCCAGTAATGGATAACTCCCCTACCCCTATTATGCTTGACATGACAGTAGTCCTTTCAGCTTCATAATTAGCACACAAATATGAACCTGGGATGAGCTGAAACGACTCCACACTATCAATGGGTTTCACTTTTCTACCATCTTTCCCCTACTTCATCAACATCATTTTGCGGTTAAATGCTTCTTTCCCAACAGTCAAACGGTAGTAATAAACGCCACTGCTAAGGGGTTTGCCGTTAAAATCCTTGCCATCAAAGACATGCTTATGATAACCGGCAACGCTATGATTTAGCTCAAAGCGGTTTACTAACTGCCCGCGGATGTTCCAAATCTGGAAAACTGCGGTTCCGGGTTTGTCCAAACTATAACGAATCAGCGTATCGGGATTGAAGGGATTGGGGAAATTTCCCAGCAATTCGGTAAATGCAGGAATGGCAGGAGGATTGGGGTTTTCGGGATTGCCATTGGTCTGAACGCTGATAGGCCCAAAGAACGCAGATTCCCCATCTATATCCAAGCTCATTAACCAATAGAAATAATTGGTGTTGGGCAAGGTTTCGCCATCGGTAAATTGGTAAGTTTGCTGGGTGGAGGAATTGCCGGCAGAGATTATATTTGATACAGATTGGGCCGATGCCAGTGCCTGCATTTCCGAGCGGTAAAGATAGTAGCCCAACAGGCCTGTTTCGGAAGCTGTAACCCAGGTAAGCGTTACATTGTTAGTGCCGGAAACGGTGGCAGTAAATGAGCTTAGCGTTACAGGCAAGGTGTGATCTTCGCTATCGCTGAAGGTGATAAACAGGTCGTTTTCACCTTTGGCATTGGGCACGGTGAAATAAGCCGTAGCTGCTGTCCAATCTCCCGGATTTTCCAAAGCAGTCCAGCTACCGCTATCCCCAATTTTATATGCCAAAAAAGCAGGGATAAAGCCAAGATTATGGGTGAAACTCAAGGTTGCACCGGCAAAGCTGGTTCCACTTAGCATAAAATCCAAACCGGCATGGTCATAGGGTGCAGCCAAGGAATTGTAACCCGTGAGGACGCTTACATATCCAGTGGCGGCACTGAGATTGCTGATGACTATGTTTGTGCTGATGATGTTGCTATTGGGATCAAGAACATCCGGAGGGGTGATGCTGGCACTGTGATCTACTATTTCGCCAACGCCAAGGCCTGTTACGCTGATGGTTTTGTCTGCTCCACCGGCATTGTGGGTAATGACAATGTTTCCATTGTAAGCGGCTCCGCTGAGGGGGGTAAAAGTAACATTGAAGCCGGCAGATAAACCTGCACTAACAGAGTATGATATTGCGTCTCGCATGCTTGGGTTATGGTGAGTAAAGCCTTCAATGGCTTTTCCACCTTGCAGAGCAACGCTGTATCCGGTAGGAGCGGTGATGGTGCCAAATAGGTTACCGGTGCCGGGGTTGGAAATGGTGAAATCCTGGATGGCAGAGCTTCCTACCACAACATAGCCAAAAGCAAGAGAGGTTTTGTTTACCTCAATACCGGGATAGGTGGGAATTTGTTGAAAAGTCAGCTTCAAGTTTGGACGGTTAGTAGAAGTATTGGTCCCCGTAAAGACATTAGTTTGATCTGCGTCTGCTCTGGCAAATCTATAACCACTTGTTACGGTTGTATAGCGAACAGTTCCAGTATTTGAGGATGTTGAAACTGGACTGAATGCAGTATCCACAACAATGTTATCCACCCCATTCCAGGTGAAAGGGGTTGAGAGTGTTAGCATCTGATAATCACCAGCAGTAGGCAGATAAGAGGCACTACTGTAAACGGTTACCATGCTGGTTGCTGCTTGCCAATTGGTAACATCAGTGTCTGAGGTGTGTTTCAAGCGAATTTTAAAATTTGGTAGTGATAGATTTGGGGCAGAATTTATATAAAAACCAAGCCTGGTAATGTTTATGGGGCCATAGATGTTTACGTCATTAAGCTCTGCCTTGGTATATACGGATTGCCCATGCAGGCTTTTGTAATTTATATTTATTGGGCAGGCCACAGCAGATGTAGTGGCAGTAGTCCCTGTCCCCAGGATTACTTCACTAATGCCAAGTGCCGGTGTAGCCTCTACTGAAGCAGTTGCCTCAGATTCACCGCTGCTAAAAACAGCTTTTAGATAGTAACTATAGGTGGAACCATTGGAAACGGCATAGTCGGCATAGCTTAATTCGCTTACCGTAGTCAGGAGAGTGCCGTTTTTATAGACTTTGTATCCGGTAGGAATACCATACACGGGGGCTTGCCAGGTTAAATTGACTAAATTGTTGCCAGCGTTTGCCAACAGATTTTGTGGAGGATTGTAAATTATCACATGCTGAGGGAAGACAATGTGATCCAGCCAGGCACAGTCGCTTCCGCTGCTGGCCGAAACGTCTTTAGAATATGTCCAGGCAAACGTGTGGCTTCCGGTGGACACCGGATAACTGCTATATGTCCACTCTCCAAGACCCGACCAGGAACCTTGTTCCACGCCATCCAGATAGAAGCGGAGAAAGTCGTAACCGATTTCCGAGGAAGTCTTTTGGAAGAAACTCAGGCTACCATTTGATGTAACGTTTAAGGTAAGGGACAGTGTGGTGGAGGCACTATGTGGGATAGCACCAGACTTGGCTGCATAAGAGCCAGTGTATTTTTCGCCACTTTGCACCAACCAGGCAGTGGTACTGCTGTTATTCCAGTTAAATGCCTTAAAGTTACCTGTTTCAAAGCCTTCGCTTGCAGTAGCTAAAAGTGTTACTGAGATGGAGCTTACAGCCGAATTTGAAGCGTTATCTGTGGCAACTGCCTTGACTGTATGATTCCCATTGCTTTCGCCTGTTGTATCCCAAGACCAGCTATAGGGAGCCGTGTTGTCTGTGTGCTTCAGCACCTCGTCAATGTAAAACCGGACAGATGTTATTGTGCCGTCGGGATCTGATGCAGTAACATTTACAGTTACAGTGGTGTTAATATCTATCAAAGAGCCAATGGCGGGTGAGGTTATAATGCAGGTAGGCATGCCCACCACAAGGGAATTCAGGGCATTATTGGCATTCACCATACCATAGCCGGTGTATCTGTCCCATCCGGCTCCGCTGTCAAAGGTCATGTCCGTAGCTGTGGAAACCAAGGCAGTGCGAACCTGTGCCGGTGTTAAGGTAGGGACTTTTGAGAGCAGCAATCCAGCTACTCCGGCAGCATAAGGCGTGGCGCAAGAAGTGCCATTGAACCACATGGAATAGTCTCCAGTGGAATATCCATTACTGCCAACAATGTCGGTTGCCGGTAAAATGGTAGGAGCCATAATATCCACTGCTTCTTTGGCATCCTGAATGGCAGTGCCATAGTTTGAACCCCACCAGTATTCACCATCTGAAGATGTAGGGCTTTTACGCTGTGCTGTGGGGCTGGAAGCACCAACGCTTATAACTTTGTTGTGGTTGGCTGGATATGCTATGGCAGAGGCATTGCTATTTGCAGTAGCGGCAAAAATTACGACTCCTTTGTTGTCCGCGTAAGTAATTGCCGCATCTGTGGCAGGAGAACTACCCTCACCTGCGCCATCTTCAGCTCCAAGGCTCATGCTTATGATACGTGCTCCGTTATCCGCTGCATAAGTAATGGCATTTGCAATAGAGGTAAAGCTCATATTGCCGGCTGCGTCGGCAACCTTTAACGGCATAACGCTACAGCCTCCTGCCACACCGGTAATACCAAGTGCATTGTTTGCACGGGCTGCTGCTATTCCAGCGCAAGCAGTTCCGTGTCCTTTTTCAGCACTATCATCCATGGGGTTGCTGTCATTGCTGCCAAAATCATAGCCTGGCACCAAACGCAAATCGGGATGAGTGGTATCCACACCGGTATCGATGATGGCTATCACTATGCTGGCCGAGCCATAACCCTGAGCTTGATCCCAGGCCAGTTGAACGTCACTATCGTAGCCCAAAGTTCCAACGCCGGCACCAATATGATTTCCATTGGCATCCACACTTCCGGGCAACTGGGCAGTATTATTGTGTCCCCAGTTATTGGCATAATAGGTGTCGTTGGGAACTGCAGTGGTATAAACATAATATTCTGGAGTAGCGTCTTCCACATAGCGGTTTGCCTTGAAGCTTTTTATGGCATCTTCCACAGAAGTGCTGCCATCCAGCTTGATTAACAGCCAACGGTCAAAACCGGTTTGGCTTTGCCACACAGCGTCATTTACTTGTCTGTGAGCGCGGATTATTTTGGTTCCGCCGTTGCGGGACAGCAATTGATCCAGTTCGTTCAGATTGAAATTCTTGCTTTCGGAGTTTAAACCTATGGGCAATTGAGCTCTGCTGCTGCCCTCTGCGCTTAGTTTGATTTTTATTAGGTCAGGAGCATAGCTGGGTCTATAAGTGTTGTTGTTTTCATTGGGGGCATATCCCATCAGCAAACTTGCGAAGGCAAGCAGGACTAACATACTGAAATGTTTATACATATGTAACTCCATAGAGTGTTAAGTTTTCTTTTGTGTCGAGTTTATAAACCCCAATTATGTGGCAAGTAAAATGTTTGGGTAGGGTGATATTTTCAGTTTGCAATGATTGAAGAAAAACAAGGGGAGTGAGGTGATGAAGTGATGAGGTGATGTAGCTACGGACATCTTGTCTGCTGCAGCATAATGACTCCTGGGCTTACCAAGGATGCAAATGCCCCCTGACACCTGAAACCTGACCCTTAAATCTCCTCCGCATCTTGTCCATAAATCTCTTTGAAGCGGGTATTATCAATTTGATTGGGCAGGCCTTCAAACACCTTTTGGCCGTCTTTCAAGGCCAAAACGCGGTTACCATAGCGGCGTGCCAGAGACAAAAAGTGCAAGGAGCAGATAATGCCGATGCCTTCTTTATTGATCTCGCCCAGATATTGCATAATGGAATCTGCGGTGGCAGGATCAAGGCTGGCTACGGGCTCATCTGCCAAAATCAGGGAAGGGTTTTGCATCAAGGCGCGGGCAATACCAACCCTTTGCTGCTGCCCTCCGGAAAGGTGCTTCACTTGCTTGTGGGCAAAGTCTTTCAGCCCCACTCTGCCCAGATTGTGATGGGCAAGCTCGTAGTCTTCTTTGTTAAAGGGTGTGGCAAAAGAATGATACCCCAAACGTCCGGTGAGCACATTGGTAAGCACCGTAAGGTTTTTCACCAGATTAAACTGCTGGAACACCATTCCGATATGGCGTCGATATTGGCGTAACTTTGCGCCTTTCAAAGATAGAATGTCTTTGTCCTGAAAGGTAATTTGACCTCTGGTAGGCTCAATCAAACGATTAATGCATCGTAGCATGGTAGATTTTCCGCTACCGGACAAGCCTAATAAGATGACAAAATCTCCCTGCTGAACCGATAGAGATAAGTTATTTAAAGCCAAGATTTTGCCATCATAGCTTTTATCCAGATTCCGGACTTCTAAAAATGTTTTGGGAGTAGCCGTCATTTCAGCAATTCAGAGGGGTCCATGTTCATGGCTTTTAAAGTGGTGCGAACTACATCGTAATCTTTATCGGAGGCATATTCCAAGCCATCGATATCGTAGAGAGTTTTCAGGGTCTTTTTCCCCTCTTCGCTTTTAGCATAGCGATAAAGAGCTTCCACCACCTGGCTTTCCAGTTCCACAGGCATGTTCTTGCGGAAGGTTACCGTGTCGTTTGGAATCCAGTCTGTGTAGTCTATAATGCTAATCTTTTCAAAGATATCGGGATAGGTTTGCAGCAGCTTTTCTCTGGCATCCATGGGCACACCCTGCGCATCCGGAGGAGACCAATAGGTGCAGGCCACATCGGCACGACCGCTGTAAACCGCCAGGATAGCCTGAGGATGCCCACCGGCAAAGATGTGATCCTTGGGTGTAATCCCTTTTTGCTTCAACACCGCCGAGGGATAGATGTAGCCAGAGGCGGAGGCAGCATCGGTGTAAGCCACTATTTTGCCTTCTATATCTGCCAGGGTTTTGAGCTTGGAATTGCTTTTGGCGACAAACTGTCCGCGGTATTTGGTTAGTGAATTGCGGATGGTCATCAGTTTCACTTCGGCGTCGTATTTCTGTTTGGCCAGCACATAGGCATAGGTAGGCAGCCAGGTTATATCGGCCTGATAGGTTCCCAGAGCTTCAATTACGGCAGCATAGCTGGTGGGAACTGCTACCTTGAACTGATATCCGGTTTCCTTGTGCAGGAATTCTGCGATAGCCTCTCCGCTCTGCACCACTTTACCTGCTTCCAGCGAGGGAACAAAAAACATCTTAATGGGGTTTTGCTTCGACCCCAGTTTGCGGTTGGCTTTTTCCAAACGTGAGTTATCGGTTCCGCAAGCGGATAACAAGACAAGGGCTACAAGGGCAAGCTTTATCATTCTTTTCATCAGAGCGTTATCTCCTCTATTTAGCGATAGGGCATTTTTGTATATGTTAGATTAAGGTCAAGCAAAATATCGGCTTGCCTTTTGTTTATTGGGCTAGTGTTGTGTCAAACTGGGTATGTCGCAAATAGTATTGGTGTGGCAATCTCCTGATTGCCACAAGCCGATCGGGAGCTCAGCTTCCCTATGCTTGACATGACACTAGTTATTTTTGTTTCTAATTACAGAATATCGCAAACTGCCATATAAGCAAATAATCAG
>DIXL01000003.1 GCA_002428685.1 Cloacimonetes bacterium UBA6081
TGACTCCTGCCACCCTCTCTTGTCCGGTGGCAGGTCTCCCTGCTTTACGCTGCGCACCTTCCTGACCATTCCATCTCCAACCACATGACAGCTCCTGAACTGGCTTCAAATGTTACGTCCTTCAACCGCTCAGGTTTTCCCGGAGGGAGACAGCAGTTCCACCCGCTGTGCCTTTTCCGGGTCTTAGTCTTCACCTTGTACCCGGGGGCTCGACAACTTATCCTGCCGAATCGAGTTCGTTATCCTACGGACTGGTCGTTCGCTTCCGGTTGCTCTCCACCCCACCTCACGGTGACGCAGTTACCTTCAGCTACAGAGCTTGACGTGACTCTGAACAGGACTTTCACCTGTCTGATATGCAGCGCACACAGGCGCACGGGTGGCAATCTCCTGATTACCACAAGCCGATCGGGAGATCAGCTTCCCTATGCTTGACAAGACACTAGAACGAGATCGGAACAGAGATATCATAGAATTCTGTAAACATGTTAGGCAATGAAATACCATTACACTTGAAACCAGAATAATCCCACCGACGCGTGTAGTCCTTGCAGCCCCAAAGTTTGGATACAACTTCGCAATTGGGTATGGCTGCAACGACTCCACACTAAATAACAGCTCCCTAACAAGATAACACGGATAGAAACTGATAACCGTGATATGCTGCAACGACTCCACACTAAATAACAGCTCACCAACAAGATAACACGGATAGAAACTGATAACCGTGATATGCTGCAACGACTCCACACTAAATAACAGCTCCCCAACCCTCCAGCATTAACAAACTTCGCACTTGACAGCATTAGCCCTCGCAAAAACATGGCATTTAGTTAAATTATAAACCAAAGGTGGTGATTTGTTTGCCAACAGTCGTAGCGAAAGATAACGAGTCCTTCGATTTTTTGCTGAAACGCTTTAAGAAGAAATGCGAAAAAGCTGCTATCCTATCTGAGATAAAGAAAAATCAGGCCTACGAGAAACCCAGCGTTAAGAAAAAACGCGAAGCCAACGCTGCAAAACGCAAAATGCTGAAAATTCAGCGGCGTATGCAACGTTACTTAAAATAGCGTTCCATCCTTCGGAACAGCTTTATTTAGACAAAACTTAGCTACAGGGATTCGTCCCTGTATGCTTTTTTTAAGCAGGAGAAAACATGGGAATTATTGACTGGGTAATTTTAGCTCTGCTGTTGGTTTTCACCTTTCTGGGCTGGCGCAGAGGATTTGTGGCTGCCATCGTTCAGCTCTGTGGCTATATCCTTACCTTCTTTTTGGTGGGGCATTACTATCCCTTGTTGCAGCGCAGCTTGCTAATCCGCTTTCACTTTGCCAGATGGATGGCAACGGTGTTTTCGGTGCTACTGATTATTGCGCTGATTGTAGTGGTGGTGCGCTTGGTGATTTATACCTTGAATCGTCTGCTCTCTGCCATGCATCTTTCCGCATTGAACAAAGCTATTGGCACTGTTTTGGGTTTTGCCAACGGTCTTTTGGTGGTAATAATTCTGATGGTGATGCTGGATTTTATTCCCGGGCTATCCACTCCCCTACAAAATGGGGAAAAACACCGGGTTTATGCGGGGATAAATGTGCTGAAAGAAGAGTTGTTTACCAAGTTTAACCTAACTCAACGCATGAAGTTTATCAAAATGCCCATAACGAAAGAACGCAGAGACACCCCTCCGGAATTCAAAAATAAATGACCTCTCCCTTGCGAAGCTCTCCCCTGCAAAGCTCTCCCCTGCGAAGCTCTCCCCTGCGAAGCTCTCCCCTGCAAAGCTCTCCCCTGCAAAGCTCTCACCTAACATGACCTACAAAAACCCCGACCTGGAATACAATACCCTGGTTCAGCACATCGTGGATCGCTGTGAAAGCGACTTAGGCAAAACCATTGCACAGCAGCTTTATCCCTTAAGCCACCTGCCGGAAATCCTGAAATCACAGAAACTTACCTATGAACTGATGGAACTCTGTAAACGCGGAGTGCAATTCAGCTTTGAGGATTTGTGCGACCTGAAGCCCATGTTTGAAGACAGCAGCAATGTCTTGTTTGGTTTTGAGGAATTTGGCGCGGTGTATGGTAATAACCGCATCTCGAATGAGGTGTTGTCTCATCAAGAAGCCTTCCGTGATTTTCCCTTAGTAAAAAGAGATGTCAATGGCCTGACCGCATTTGAAGAGCTGAATAAACGCTTTCTGCAGATATTTGATCATGAGGGCGAGGTTTTGGACAGTGCCTCACCAGAACTGAAACAGATTCGGGGACGCAGCAACAGCCTTAGAAACCAAATTCAAAAAACCATGCAGTCCATGCTGGGTGATGCCAATGTAGAGCGTTATCTGCAGGACAAGTTTGTTACCCAAAGGGACGACCGCTATGTGCTGCCGATTAAAGAAAGTGCAGTGCCTTTTGTCCAGGGCATTGTGCAAAGCCATTCCGGCAGCCGGGCTACTGTTTTTATCGAGCCGGTGGCAATTGTGCCGCTCAACAACGAACTGCAAATGGTTAAACAGGAAGAAAAGCAGGAAATTTACCGGATTTTTGCCAAATACACAGCCGATATAAAGGCAGTTCAAAAGCAGATTTGTGCAAATCAGGAGATCCTGGCAAAACTGGATTTCCGCTATGCCTGTGCCAAGCTGTGTAATACCATTGGAGCACGTATCCCCCAAATGGTGAATAGCCCTGCGCTCAGGCTTTTGACAGCACGGCATCCACTGCTGATTTTACGTTTGGGAATTCCTGCCAGGGTTATTCCGTTTGACATCGAGCTTGGCTATGAAAAGCGGATTGTGATTCTTAGCGGACCCAATACCGGTGGGAAAACCGTGCTTATGAAGGCTGTGGGCTTAATCACTCTTATGGCCATGTCCGGACTTCCCGTGCCGGTGGATGAAAGCAGTGAAATTGGAATGTTCAGTGCAGTTTTTGCCGATATCGGTGATGACCAATCCATCGAAAGTGCGCTATCCACCTTTTCCTCGCACCTGGATAAGATTAGCCACATGCTGGCCGCTGCCAATGAATCCACGCTTGTGTTGATAGATGAAATTGGTGCAGCTACAGATCCACAACAAGGTTCAGCTTTGGCACAGGCTATTCTGGAACGCTTTGCCCGGCTTGGTTGCCCCGGAATAGTTACCACCCATTACACTGCTTTGAAAATATTCGGTGAACAGCATGAGGCTTGCATGAATGCCTCCATGCAGTTTGACCTGAAGTCCTTGCATCCAACCTACAAATTTATCCCTGGCTTTCCTGGAGACAGCTTTGCCATTGAGGTGGCCGCTTCTTTGGGCTTGGATGCAGAATTGATCGAGCGGGCAAAAAGCCTGTCCGGAAGCCAGAATCTGCAGTTTACCGAACTGCTGAAAAAACTGCAGGAAGAAAAGAAAAAGCTAAGCGTGGCCAGCTATCAGTTCGAGCTGAAAACCCGCAATCTGGAAGCAAAAATTGCCGAGACGGAAAACAAAGAAGCAGATTGGCAACAAGAGCTGAAAACCAGAAGGCAAAATCATCTGAAAGAATTGCAAAAAGAGCTGATTGCCCAACAAAAGATTTATCAGACTGCCTTGAGCGAGCTTAAAACCTTGGATAAGAGCGAACGTAAAACACTTTCGGAACATAAATTGCATGAGATTGGAATCAGGAGTAGCGAGATTAGCAAAGAACTGGAAATGAACGGTGCTTTGTCTCATAAACCCCTAAAAAACCCAGTGGCCGGCACCAGAGTTTATCTGGCTAATTTTGATGCGGAAGCTGTGATTGTATCCATTCAAGGCGAAAGTGCCACTGTGGATATGAATGGAATAAGTTTTAAAACCCCACTGGGTAGCCTGTTTGCAGCCAAGCCCGGTGAAAACCAAAAGCAAAAAGAAGTCTTTGTAAAAAGCAGTGCCAGTCCGAAAGCCCAGTTTGAAATAAAGCTGCTGGGATTAACGTTTGACGAGGCAATGCCCCTGATAGATGAATTCTTGGATAATGCAGCCCTGTCTGGTTTGCATAACCTGAGAATTGTGCATGGCAAAGGAACCGGTGCCCTGCGGAGTAAGGTGCGGGACTATTTGCGCAGGAAACAAGGAATTATTAGTATCGATACTCCGCCTATGAGTGAAGGTGGAAGCGGAGTAACGGTGGTTAGGATTTGAGTAGTCTGGCTTTTTTCAACACAGAGATAGCAGAGAAAAGGCAGAGAAAAAGCAGAGATTTTTTTACAGTGGATGCGCCAAATACGGAATAAATACGGAATAAATACGGATGAAGTTCTTAGTGATTCCGTAATGATACTATAATTCAAGCTGGTAGATCAGGTTATCAAGCTTAGATTTTTAGAAAAAGATTTTAACAAAGAGTAAAAGAGTAAAAGAGAAAAAAGAGAGTTTGTAAGTAATGAGAAATCAGGTTGATCAGGTAGATCAGGTTATCAGGCTTCTATCAAAAGCTCTTTTCGGTGCTTTCGGAGTCTTCGGTGGTGAAATCCCAAATCCGTGTAACTATTAAATGGATAATAACTTAATAAACCAAATACGTCAGGCAAATGACATCGTGGAGGTGATTCAGGATTACCTCCCGTTGAAGCACGTTGGCACAAATTGGCGGGGGATTTGTCCCTTTCATAACGACACCTCACCCTCGCTGTATGTAAGCCAGCCCAAGCAGATTTACAAGTGTTTTGCCTGTGGCAAGGCCGGCAATGTGCTCGGTTTTGTGGCGGACTATGAAAAACTCAGCTTTATTGAAGCAGTGAAAAAACTGGCTCAGCGCGCCGGCATTATAGTTCCCGAATACGAAAAAACCCAAACTGTATCCACCAAGCGTGAACAGCTTTTGCATGTGTATAAATCTGCGGCAGAGTTCTTTGCCGGCAGTCTTTTTGCCCATGGCAAGCACGTTTTGGAGTATCTGGAAAAACGCTCTTTTAATCCCGAAACCGCCAGAGACCTTCAGCTTGGCTATGCTTTGAACAGCGAAAAAGCCCTGCTGAACCATCTGATGAAAGAAGGTCTATCCGTTTCCCTGCTAAAAGATAGCGGTCTGTTTGGCAACTATTCCGGCAACTTAACAGATCTGTTTCGTGATCGCCTGATGTTCCCCATTCACAACAGCTTTGGTGAAGTTATTGCCTTTGGCGGACGCATTCTGGAAGGCAAACCCGGCGTGGGAAAATACATAAATTCTCCCGGGACAGAGCTTTATACCAAAGGCAAAGAACTTTACGGTCTGTTTAAAACCAAATACAATATCGGCAAACTGGGCTATGCCCTGGTTTGTGAGGGTTACTTTGATTTCCTGCGGCTGTTTGAAAGCGGATTTATCAATAGCGTTGCCAGCTTGGGAACCGCTTTAACAGAAGACCAGATAAAGCTGCTGGCCAGGTTTTCCAACCGTGCGGTGATGCTTTACGATGGCGATTCCGCCGGAATAAAAGCTGCTGTCAGAGGTGGTTTGCTTTGCCTGTCCCGTGGCATGGAGGTGCAGGTTGGCATTCTGCCCGATGGTGAAGACCCCGATTCCCTTATTTTACATAGCGGCAAGCAGGTCATGCAGGAACTGGTGGATAAAGCACCCAACCTCATCAACTTTTTAGCGCATGACTCGCGTCCGGAACAGCAGACAGCAGAACGTATAGACTTGCTGCTGGATGCCTTGCGCAATCTGAAAGATCTAATTAAAAGGGAACTGCTGCTGAAGGATGTGTCTGAAGCTTTTGGTATTTCCGTTAATGCTTTGAACAGCAAGCTGCACCGAACCAGCCCAATCTCTGCTGTGCAAAGCTCTCCTCAGCCTACTACAAACAAAATGCACGAGCATCAGGAAGAGCGTGATTTGCTTATTTTAGCACTTAAAGACCATGAATCGTATAAACTTCTTGCAAGCGAGGCAGATCAGAGTTATTTTAGTAATAGGCTCTACCGTGAATTGTATAACTTTCTTGTTGCAAAGAGCCTTAGCGCAGAGCAGTGGAATCCTGCAGCGCTGTTGGATGATATTGAAAATAAAGAAATAAAAGAAAGCTTGGCAGAGCTTCTGTTTGAGGATGGCCAGCACATGCGCTTTGAAGACTGCCTGTCCGGCATACGCATCCGCAAAATCCAAAGAGATTTGGAAGAGATGGATCGCGCCATAATCAAAGACCCCACTAATCTGGATCTCCTTAAACAGAAGGAAAAACTGTCAATCAGCTATCGCCGCATGACCCGAAAGGTTGTAAATAAAGCCCATTTTTAGGGCTTGCCCAAGGAGCATTGATGATTACTTACAACGAATGTTTAAAAAAGCTGGTGGAACTGGGTAAAGAATCCGGCTACATCACGTTTAAACAGATTAACGACATTCTACCCAGCAGTCCGTTTTTTCTGGATAAGGTGGATGATATTATCTTCGATCTGTCGCAGGATGGCATCGAAATTATCGACGAAACCGAAAAACGCATCACCAAAGGCGGAGCAGCCATCCGCAAGCCCGTTGCGCCCAAGAAGTTTAAAACCAAACGCTATTACGACGATCCCGTGCGCATGTATCTGCGGGAAATGGGGCGCGTTCCCTTGCTGGACCGCGAAGGCGAAGTGCGCGTGGCCAAAAAGATTGAAACCTACCAGAAGATGATAAATCAAAACGTGTTTCAAAGTGGCAGCACCCTGCGTGAAATGTATAACTTTTTACATCGCTACCGCGAACGCCGCGTCCGCTTGGATCAGATTTTTAAGGTGGATATCGGCACCTGGATAGATAAAAACCAGGATGTGAAGATCATTGATAAATTCAAGGAAATCCTGAAAGAGAACGAAGCCAATCTGGAAAAAGTGGGCGTGATTCTGGATAATTGCGATTTCGACGAAACCGGTACCGCCAACCGCCAGGAGGAGATTGACGATATCCGCAATCTGATTATCAATACCTTTATGAGCCTGGCCTATAACGATAAGCTGATAAAACGCATGGTTTACCGTATCCGCAGCCTGGTGGAACGCATTGAAGAAAGCTACGACAGCATCACCGAGCTAACCCGCATAAAACGCTATACCATAGACGAAATTTGCACCTACGGACGCCGTGCCAAAAAGAGCGATGAAGATTTTGACGAAGTAAAAGCCGAAACCGGCATAGACCCCAATATCTTTGTGGAAACCCTGCGCAAAATCAAAAACGCCCGCCGTAAAATTCGCCGTGTGGAACTGGAAACTAAAATGACCGGTAACGAACTGGTCTTTTTACTGCGTGAAATTGACCGCGCCGAACGCAACAAAGAGAAAGCCCAAAACGAAATGATAGAGGCCAACGTCCGCTTGGTAATCAGCATAGCCAAACGCTATAACAACAGGGGTTTGGAGTTTTTAGACCTGATTCAGGAAGGCAATACCGGGCTAATGCGCGCGGTGGAAAAATACGATTACCGCAAAGGCTATAAATTCAGCACCTATGCCACCTGGTGGATTCGTCAGGCCATAACCCGTGCCATTGCCGACCAGGCCAGAACCATCCGCATTCCCGTGCACATGATAGAAAGCATCAACAAAATCAACCGCACCAGCCGGCGTTTGATGCAAAAGCTGGGACGCGATCCCTACCCCGAAGAGATTTCCGAGGTTTTGGATATGCCGGTGGAAAAGATCAAAAACATCCTTTCCATCAGCAAAGAACCTGTTTCGCTGGATAAACCCATCGGCCACGATAGCGAAGACAGCATCCTGGGTGACTTCATTGAAGATAGAACCATTATTTCGCCGGAACGCCTGGCCGAACGCTCTCTACTGAAAAAACAGGTGGACGAAGTGCTGAAAACCCTCACCACGCGCGAGGAACGGGTAATCAGACTACGCTTTGGTATAGACGATGGCTATCACCGCACTCTGGAAGAAGTGGGCAACATCTTTCAGGTAACCCGCGAACGCATCAGACAGATTGAGGATAAAGCCCTGAAAAAACTGCGCCATCCCAGTCGGGCTGCCATTTTGCAGCAGTTCCTGGATAACTTTCACGTAAAATAACATAGCTTTGTTAGATATTGAATAGGCGGGGTTGAATCCCACCTAATTATACCTCATACAACGAGGTGCTGCAGCATACCAGTTATTACGGTTGATAAGCCCCTGTCTATCTAAATAGAGATCGTTGCCCGAAATGAGCATGGTGAAGCTGAATGCCATTCTGTTGATAAGCCCTGTCTATCTAAATAGAGATCGTTACACATAGCGAAAACTAGTGTCATGTCAAGCATA
>DIXL01000011.1 GCA_002428685.1 Cloacimonetes bacterium UBA6081
GTTGCTCTCCACCCCACCTCACGGTGACGCAGTTACCTTCAGCTACAGAGCTTGACGTGACTCTGAACAGGACTTTCACCTGTCTGATATGCAGCGCACACAGGCGCACGGGTGGCAATCTCCTGATTGCCACAAGCCGATCGGGAGATCAGCTTCCCTATGCTTGACATGACACTAGGTTCTCGGTTAATAAAAATTTATGCTCCGTGCATTATTTTACCTTGTAAATTTGAACGCCGTTGTCGCGAGTGCCCACCACCAGTTTGGTGCCCATGAATTTTGCCGAATTTGCATAGCCACATGAGGTGAGACGCTGTAATAGTTTTGGGCTGGAGGGATTACCAATATCAAAGAGATAAACGCCGCTATTTCCGGCACTAATTGCTGCTTTAGAGCCCGATACATCCACTGCTGTGGCAAAATTGCTGGTTTTATAAGTGGCAAGGAGGACTGGAGCAGAAGGATTGGCGACTGAGACTATATTCATTCCACTTTGCCGGCTTGCTATGAAAGCTGTGTTTCCCAGAAGGACAATTTTTTGGGCTTCACCGGGCAAAACCAATTCGCTGAGCAAATGTCGGTCGCTACGATCATAGATGAACAGGCCGCGTTGTCCCGAAGTTACAAAGATATATTCCTCGGTCAAGGCAAAACCGGAAGCATCACCGGGAGGGGACACATAATATTGATTGGTATTAAAGATGTTGCCATCGTAGTAATCATATTTGAAGCTGCCGCCGGAACAATAGGCAATTGACATGATATATATTCCTTGGGGAACAGGTAAAGAAAATGAATCAAAGTCTTTTATTCCGCCTGTTCCGCCGGTGATTTCATACAAATACCTCAGGGTGTCCGGATTGCTGGTATCTACAATGGTGATACGATCGGTGTTTGCCACTTCGTTGTATAATATTTTATTCCGTTCCGGAACCGCAGTTATACGCTTAACTCTGCCCATGGTAGTTTGCGAGCCATCGGCAGCTTTAAAAGTGGTATACCAGGTTTGATGATAGTCATTGCGACGAATCAGAGAGAATCCACCCTGATCCTGAGCCACATAGATATAGTTTTCATCTATCTTTATATCCAAAGTATTTCCCACAACCGGCAAAGTTCTCTCCAGGATTAGCCAGTCATCCTCCTGATGGGCTGTGTTTCTCTTGGCACATGCACTAAGCATTATCGTAATTATTAGAGCTAAGTATAACCAGCGATGTTTAGACATTGATTTCCTCCCGGGCACAATAAATTTCATTTCCTATTGTAAAAGCAAGAAGCGTTCCCAAGTGTGGAATTTTAGAATATTTGTGGTGTTATGATAGGAAATTGCAGGAAAATATTCTAAATTCGCTTGTATGAATTATGGTATCATTACGGAATCAATAAGGATGAAGTCCGTATTAATTCCGTAATGATTTCGGAATTAGAGCAAGGAAGTGTGAGCAATAAAAAAGGTGTCAAAGATTTTAGTCTTTTGACACCTTATAGCTAATTGATAATTGAAGTTATTTCATCAACACCATTTTGCGTTGTTGTGTGGTTGAACCGCTATTAAGCCGATACAGATAAATTCCGCTGCCGGCACTGCGTCCATCGTTATCTTTTCCGTCCCAAACCAGGCTATGATTACCACTCTCCAGAGCTCCAGAGAACAACTGTTTAACCATTTGGCCTTTTAGATTATAAATATTCAGCTCCACTTTCGGGCTGTTGACCTTCAAGTTGAAGCTAATAGTGGTGGAAGGATTGAAGGGATTTGGATGGTTTTGTCTTAGCTCAAATGCTTCTGCAGCAGGAGTGTTACCATCAATAATCGGTGATTGCATACTGTTCATTTTTTGGGCATACAATCCCAATATCTCTGTTTTACCGCTGGAGCGTCCATCAGCCCAAACAACATAGGCATTTTGACCCAAAATTGTTGCCAAGGGATTATACTGGTTTTTGGCAACAGTGGATAAGGTATAGCCAAAGCCATTGCTGTTTACCAAGGAACCATCATCACGCATGTAGTTGTAAAACAGATCGCTTTCGATGTCGAAAAAATCGGTCCACGCCACCATGTAGCCACCATCGGCAAAGTTTACAAAAGTGGGACTGGTTTGAGTAGTATCACGCTGAACCACAAAATTGCCAAGGGGATTCCAGAGAGGATCACCGGACAGGGAGTATTTCTGAGTCATAATATCATGCATGCCATTTATGTTTTCGCACCAAACAAAAGAGATTCCAGAACCATTGGCTGTTACAACTGCTTGTTCTTGTTCTCTTTGGTTATCAGCCAGATTTAATCCCGCTGGATTCCAAATCCGGTTTCCCGAAGCGGATACATGCTGTCCCCAATAGTTTTGGATCCAATCCCCGCGCATATCTTTCCACATAATAAAGATGCCTTGCGGCGTCAAAGTGGAGATGGGATGTAATTGAATTGCATCAGAACCGGTATAATCAGAAGCTTTCAAACCTTCGCTGGTCCAGCCTTCCAACGCTGCTCCGGCTTCATTGACTCTTTTAACCCAAATGGTTTGAGAATTTTCTGCCGGATTCACTCTATGCCACACAAAGTAGTTATCCTGGAGATCAAATAAGGTGCATTCGTTATTCATAGTGGCGGTAGTAAGTTCGGCAACCATTATTCCGTTTGGCCCCCACATCTTTTGTCCATTGAAGATTCTTTGGCCATACACATGGAAGAAATAACTTGTGTTCAATTGGTCTGAATTTGACCAACCGATGTAATATGAACCATTGTAGTAGCTGATCTTGGGGTCTTTTTGGCGTAAAGGATTAATATCGGTAAGCTTTATGCCGGTATCTCCCCACAAACGTTCTCCGCTCGGGCTAATTAACTGGGCATAAACTTGGGGATTGTCTCCTCTGGCATCCTCCCACACCAAAGCGATATGATTATCTGGAGTAACTATAGCATGGGGTGTCATTTGACTTCCATTTACAGCAGTGGTTACGGGGCGGCCGTTTACTTCCAAATCGGTGCTTCCATCGGGATTTAGAAACTGGAAATAGATACGATAGCCATCATTTGCATAACGGGTATCCTGCCAGATAATTACGCTATCATCACTGCGGTTAAGAATTAAGTAGTTTCCTAAAGGTGTGTCACCGCTAAGTCCCCAAAAAACTTCTTTGCCATTGGGTTCCAGCAGTTGGGTTCCGCTTGTGGTTAAAGCTTGGTAGTATATTCCTGCGCTGCCATTGCGAATATCCATCCAGTTGATGAAAACTGTTGATCCCGAGGTTTTAATCAGGCCGCCTGTTTGTTGGTTGGCTGCTATGGAAATTGCCTTTCCGTTTGCTTCCCACAAAGTTACTCCGGTATTGGATAAATGCTGAGCATAAATGTCATCGTTGGGCGAATTGCCATTACGCAAGTCATCCCATACCACAAAACAGCCTCCATCGTCATCAGGACTCATCCGGGGACTTATTTGGGCAAATTCTGCCACGCACAAGGTAATGCCATCGGCAGCCCAAAGTTTGGTGCCTGTGGCGGACAGTTTTTGTGCAAAAAGATCGGGATTTTGAGGGTCAAGACGGTGATCTTCCCAGATGATGATACAACCGTTGTCAGAGGTTTTTACAATCCGGGGATTCAATTGGGGACGTCCAATGCCACCCTGGTCTCCATAAACAACAATAAACTCACCCCACAGCAAATCGCCATTCACGTTTATCTTTTGGGCATAGATATCCGGATCTGGATTTCTTTGGTCTTGCCAGGTAAACACAAATTCACCACCTGTAAGGGCAGCCATACGCACTCCGGATTGATTTCCAGGTGCGGCACTTAGCGTAAGCATGCTTGGCCAAACCATGGTTCCCGCAGCATTAAAACGCTTGGCATAGATGTCGTCTGCGCCAACGTAACTGTGTGTGTAGGCCACAATCATTCCACCTTGGCCATCGGGTAGCATGGTGTTTTGAATTTCGTCTCCGGCACCATCGGCAACAGGAATGCCATCCACTACCCAAAGAGGATTGCCATCCGAGGCTAAATGCTGACCATATAAGTCTTTGCTGGGATAACGGCTGTCCACCCACAGGATGTATGCTCCGCCGTCATTATCAGATTCGAGGTTTAGGGCAATTTGCATGCCTGTTAATGTGCAAACGGGTTTACCATCAACCTGCCACAGCAATTGGCCTTGATTATTGATCTTTTGGGCAAACACATCACCATCCGGATCAGCGGAAAAGTCTATCCAGGCTATGATATAATTATTATCACTGGTGCGAGTAATCACAGGGTCTTCCTGACGGTCTGTTTTCCCATCTATCAAAACTGGATTGCCCCACACCATATTGCCTGCGGCATCCACTTTCTGTGCCCAAAGGTCGCGTTCCCCAAGTTTAGTATCACTCCAAACGTAAATGGCTCCGCCATCATTGGTTTCGATTCCTGTGCGGAACCATTCGATGTTTACTCCTTGGCGGATGGCTACTGCATCTTGCCACTGCAAAGCGGCAAAAAGGCCAATTACCAACAGGGTTAAACAGAGCGATGTCGCTATCTTTTTCATATCTATCTCCTTATGCTTTTAATTATAGAAATCAACGGGGGATGGACAACCCATTATTAATAGTTATGCAAGAAGCTTTCCAAACCTCCGAATTATCTTTACGTGTAAAAAAATGCGGAGGTGAGGCGGAGATTGTGATTTATTTAAAAAGCATGAATTTAATTGCTGGCAGGAACTTTAAAAGAGCGACGATGAATTGGGCATTGGCCAAAACTATGAATCATCTGGCTATGGTGAGCAGTGCCATAACCCTTGTTATCAGCAAAACCATATTCGGGGTAAAGATCATCAAAAGCAATCATCAGGTGATCACGATGGACTTTTGCAATAACAGATGCTGCTGCTATGGCGGCATGAAGCTGGTCTCCTTTGATAACTGGAAAGGCAATTCCCTTCAATTCGTAAGGAATATAGGGGCCATCTACCAAACACTGCCGAGCAGGTGGTTCCAAGCCAATAAATGCCTTATGAAAGCCTTTTAAGGTGGCTCGCAGAATGTTATGCTTATCTATATATGCTGGGGACATCTCTATTATACAATAAGAAATGGCAGTGCTTAATATCTGTTCAGACATAGCTTCACGTGTTTTGGGGCTAAGCTGTTTGGAATCATTCAAACCAGAAATGAAGGTGTTGTAGTTTAAGGTAACTGCTGCAATAACCACAGGGCCTGCCAAAGCACCACGTCCCGCTTCATCTATTCCGGCAAAGATGCCATGTTCAGACATGTAGGCCAGATCATTATCATACAAGATGCTCATATTTGCTCTTTTTTCAGGATGAAAAACAAACGGGGAAACCTGCTGTCTATATTGGAAAGGTGTCGGGGATAATAATTTGTTTTGGTTTCAGTGGTGTGAACAGCAATTAGCTTTAAAGGTGAGCTGCTGATGAGTTCCACCAGTTCACTGCAATAATAGACACGTTGAGTATGCTCTTCATACTTATGTTGATAGGAAATATGGTTTTTGCTAAAATAATGGAGGCCGGATTTCTGCTTCAGTTGGATATTTTCAAACCAAGCCTGATGAACCAGATAACCGTCATTACTACGCTGCATACTACAGATATCTGCAAAGTTCTCTTCGCTATTATAGAGTGTAGAAATATCAAAGATATATAAACCGCCCTCTGCAAGAGCAGAAGATACTTCCCCAAGCATTTTACTTATGTCCTTGGATTTAGTTAAGTAGTTCACACTGTCGAACATACACACAACAAGTTGATATCCTTGATTTGGAATTGGGTCGGTTAACGATGCATGGTATAGATTTGGTTTCAAAGACTTGCGTGAGGCCACCCGCAACATATCATAAGATAAATCACAGGCATCCACATCATAGCTTTTTAGAACCAATCTGCTGGAGATGTTTGCAGTTCCGCAAGCCAGTTCCAGAATGTGTTTTAATGGATTCTTTGCATAAGCTTGGTACCAGGCCAAAAGACGTGTTACCCAAAAATCATAATCCACATGAGCCATGTAATCGTCATATTGTTCGGCAAAAAAAGAATAGGAAGTTTGAGAAGCTTTATTGCTGTGGAGCAATGCCGGAAAATTATAGCAATCCATAGCAGAATCTGCTTTACCTTCAAGAGCATTCAGGGCTGCCTTAATTCGTGGTAATATAAGGGTATCACCAAACAAATCTATGGCCAGATTACGAGCATTTAGATCAGGATGAATCATTTCCCAGGCGCATGTATCTTGCATTAAAAGCGACAAAATAAGATTCATATTGTTGGTAAGCAGGACATCAGAAGGCTGTTTGGATTGTTCAAAATGAGCATAATCTTTATAAAATTGCAGGTTTGGCAAAGTAACGCTTAAATCCCGGTTGAGATCATTCGATAGGCAGCAAAGTCGCAATCCGTTATCATAAAAGCTTTTGGGAGGAATGTAATCATCTGTTATTTGTAAAATTGCCAAGTCCTTATGCAGGAACAAAGTGGGGGAGGGGTGGATTGTAGAATAGGTTTCAAAAGCAGCCAAACTTGCAAAAAAAGTTATCTGAGTCTGGGATTCTTTATCTTTTTGGTGCTCGTTAAGGATCTCTATCTGCAATTCCTTGCCTGGTAAAAAGCTGCAAGCGTTACGAACTATCTCAACTTCGGTAGTGTTATGACAAAGAATGAGTATTTTTGGCATAAAAATTCAGCAATAACCCCTTGTTTAAAGCTTAACTTCCTTATCGCTGCTTCCAGGTTTGTTAATAGGTATTCCTTGTTTACAAAGTTCACAATCTTCTGGTTCCCAAGCTGGAATATTCAGGCAAAGCAAACTTTCCAAAGGAGCAGCAAACTCCAGTTTACCACCGCTTCTATCTACCAGAACAGCAATAACTACAACTTCCAAACCAGCGGCAACAAGGCAATCCACCACTTCGCGAATACTTCCCCCCGTAGAAAGGATATCTTCAATTATGGCGACGCGCTTAATCTGCGAAAGATCAAAACCGCTGCGGATGCTCATGATGCCATTGTTCCGCTGGGTAAAAAGGAAAGACTTACAAAGCAGATAAGCGGTTTCAAAGGCTAAAACAATTCCTCCGTAAGCAGGACCAACCACAGCATCTATATCGTAATCTTCCAATCGTTTAGCCAAGCGTTTACACAGATTGTGAGCAGCATGGGGATTTTGCAATACCTTTATTTTCTCAATGTAGCGACCGCTGTGTTTTCCAGAGGTAAGCTGAAAGTGGCCATCCAAAAGTGCTGACTCGTTGGTTAGAATGTGCGTAATATAATCGGAATCTTCCAGATTGGTTAGAATGTGTTTCACCTCTTCTTCCTGATCTGCAAAAACCTGAAGTTCGATCATATACATATCGCCGGCAATAGATGGATACATGCTCATCATGCGTTCATTTTGCAAAGTGGCTTCAAACCCCAAATCGGATAGCAGGCTTTTGGCCAATTCTGCCTCAAAGGGATTGGTGAAGGTGGCAACGGTTACCAGAATGTTGTCGTCCATGTTAGGCTCCTTTGAAAGGTTTCAGGTTTCAGGTTTCAGGTTTCAGAAAAAGTGTAGTGGCTTGCCTGTTACCTGATACCTGACACCCGTTACCTATCTTTTTTTACTGTCTGCCGAGTTCCATCCCACGCTTAATTGCGTGCAAATTCATAACCAATAGATCCGGATTTTTGGCTTTCAGGAAAGAAGTTAAATCTTCTTCCATCGTCTCATATTTAATCACATTCGTTTTGCCGATAACAATACCAATTGCCAGCATATTCAGCACCATTGAGCTGCCAATTTCTGTGGCCATATCGCTTAGTGGTGCGGCAATAATCATAATGTCATCACGTTTAATGCCGTGTGGGCACATATTTGTGTTTATAACTACCACTCCGCCTGCCCGAACGGCAGGGCCAAATTTGTCCAGGGAAGGCTGATTGAGCGCAACCAGGACGTCTGGGTAGCTAACTATGGGAGAGGCAATAGCTTCATCGGCAATCACAGTGGATACATTAGCGGTTCCACCCCGCATTTCAGGGCCATAAGATGGCAGCCAGGACACGTTTTTACCTTCTTTCATTCCGGCTTTGGCAATAAACTTGCCAATTGTAAGCACACCTTGTCCGCCAAATCCGGCACAAATCATTTCAGTTTTCATTATTCTACTCCTTCACCTTTGTCGCGGAAACAGCCTGGCTTGAAGAAGGGAAGCATGTTTTCCTTTGCCCATTCGCGTGATTTGAGGGGATCAATACCCCAGTTTGTGGGGCAGGTGCTTATCAATTCTATAAAAGTAAATCCTCGGCCTTCTTTGTTATATTGGATAGCTTTGCTAACGGCTTTCTTCGCCTTTATAATATCCGCAGGGCTTAATAGTGAAACCCGTTCTATGTAGTAGGGTGCTATCAAGGTAGCCAATAATTCGCTTACGCGGATGGGGTAACCAATATCATCCACTTTACGGCCATAGGGACTGGTTGTGGTTTTCATTTCAGGCAGGGTAGTGGGTGCCATTTGACCGCCTGTCATGCCATAGATAGCGTTGTTAACAAAAAACACACTGATCTTTTCCCCACGGTTAGCTGCATGCACAATTTCTGCTGTGCCTATGGCTGCAAGGTCGCCATCGCCTTGATAGGTAAACACATGCATATCTGGTCGAGCACGTTTCATTCCTGTGGCAACGGCCGGAGCACGGCCATGAGCTGCTTGGGACATATCAAAATTAAAGAACTTGTAAGCAAATACAGAGCAGCCAACCGGGGCTACTCCAGCCATGATATTAGTTAAACCGCATTCTTCAATAGCTTCTGCAATCAATCGATGTGCCACACCGTGCAGACAACCGGGACAATAGGTGAAAGGGGTTTTGGTCAGCGATTCGGGGCGGGTTGCAATAATTTCCATTTGTTACCTCCTATCCTTCAAAACAAGCTTCCAGCTTGGCTTCAATTTCGGCAGGAGTAAAAACGATACCCCCCACTTTTCCCCAGAATTGAACCGGCACTTTTCCGGCGACTGCAATTTTTACATCGTCTAACATTTGGCCTGTATTCAGCTCGAACACATAAACTTGTTTCACATTTTTGCCCAAAGCTTGTTTTACTGCTTCGTAGGGATAAGGCCACACGGTTATGGGACGAATCAGCCCCACGCTTTTCCCTTTTGCCTTCAGTTCATTGATAGCGGATTTCACAATGCGGCTGGAAGTTCCCCAGGCTACAACTAAAACCTCGTTGTCATCGCTGAGATTGTAGCTTTCATAGCGGATTTCTTTTTCCTCTATAATGGCATATTTGGCGTAAAGAGCATTAACGTGTTTTTCCAAAACAGTGGGGTCTATTTCCAGGGAGTTAATCTCGTGATGGTGTTTATTGGGGGCGTCCTGATTGGGACAAATGCACCAAGATTCGTGCTGATGGCCAAGTTCGGCAATTTCGGCATCTGTTTTGGCTGGTTTAAATTCCACCGGTTCCATCATCTGACCCAGCATTCCATCGGCTAAAATCATCACAGGATTGCGGTATTTATCGGCCAAATCAAAGGCTTCACTGGCCATATCGGCAAATTCCTGAACCGAGTTTGGGGCCAATACTATCAGTCTGTAATCGCCATGTCCACCGCCTTTGGTAGCTTGAAAATAATCACCCTGAGCGGGCTGAATATCACCAAGGCCGGGACCTCCACGCTGCACGTTTATTACCACGCATGGCAATTCTGCTCCGGCTGCATAACTTATTCCTTCCATTTTCAAGGAAATCCCAGGGGAGGAAGATGAGGTCATAACCCGTTTACCGGTTCCAGCAGCACCATAAACCATGTTGATGGCAGATACTTCACTTTCAGCTTGTAAAAAAGTACCGCCAACCTTGGGCATCATTTTGGCCATGTATTCAATCAATTCGCTTTGGGGAGTGATGGGATAGGCAAAGTAGTGCCTGCAACCGCTGCGGATTGCCGCTTCAGCAACAGCTTCATTTCCTTTCATCAGTATTTTACTCATCTTGCCACCTCACTTTTCCACCGTTATTGCCACATCGGGGCAGGTTACATAACACATTTTGCAGGCTATACATTTATCCTGCTCAAAACACTCTGCATAGTTGTAGCCCTTCGCATTGATGTTTTCCGAAAAGCGGATAATCTTCTTCGAACACGCGGCAATGCACAGTCCACAACCCTTGCAGTATGTTGGGTCAACCGTCATTTTTGGCATGGTTGGACTCCTTTTTCTTTTAGTAAAATCTCTGCCTGCGATAAAACATAATTTCTGCTTAATCTGTCAAACTATTTCTGCTGACCTGCCTGTTTTAATTACGCTATCATTAAGGAATCAATACGGATGAAGTCCTTATTGATTCCTTATTCATTCCCTATTTGGAGCTTGTTAGAGGGATGTGGAATATGCGGAAAATTGGCAGTTAATTCGCTTTGTGATTAAGACACTCTATCTGATAGATATTAATATATCATATATTGCTATATAACTATCCCAACTGGCAAATAAATGTGGTTTTGAAGCATAATGCTAACTTATTGCTAAACAATAGATTTGGCACAATTTGGCAATTTATAGCTTGACAAAATTACCATAAGAGAACGCACTGCACCCTAACATAAACAATAGGAAAAGTATGAAAAAACAGTCAAAAAAACTGCTTGCTACATTTCTGGGATTCCAGCTGCTAATAATTGCACCTATAATCGCACAATCTGTAACAAGCCCCGAAGGCGAACCTATTGCCGCGGTTCAAAGTGAACTGGTAATAGATTCGTTACACACGCAGGAACCGCCAGGAACTCCACCGGGCGATACCATGGTTGCCACGTATTACTCCAAACGCTTTCATGGACGCAAAACGGCAAGTGGTGAACGATATGATCACAATGCCCTAACTTGCGCTCATAAAACCCTCCCCTTTCAAACCATCTTAAAAGTAACCAATCCCAAGACCGGCCAATCCGTAACCGTTCGTGTTAATGATCGCGGTCCTTTCACCCGAGGTAGAGATATAGACCTTTCCTATGCAGCCGCCAAGGAAATTGGTTTATTGGCAGCAGGAGTTGCCCCGGTGGAAGTTATTTTCGTCCCAGAGGAAGTTACAGACCCCCTATTAGTCCAGCGTTAAATACGATATCCATCCTTATTCACAGGACTGGCTGAATAAAGATAGGTATCAAATATGAATAAAGAGCTTATACCCATAAAATTCTCAAAACGGGTTGAAAATGCGCTTTTGGAGCGTCGCGCTGTCTTGGCGTTGGAATCCACTGTGCTTACGCATGGACTGCCAATTCCCCGAAACTTTGAAGTATTAAGTCTTTTGGAGGGGCTGTGCCTGGATTCTGGTGTAGAACCTGCTACTATTATAGTGCTGGATGGCGTAGCACATGTTGGCTTGGATGATGTGGATATTGTCCGCTTGAAAGCCAAGCTGGAAAGTGGCACAGAAGTGCAAAAGCTGGGGCGGAGGGATTTGTCTTTGGCTTTTGCAGCAGGCAAAAGCGGTGGAACAACAGTGTCTGCCACCATGCTGCTGGCTTATGCAGCGGGTATAAAGGTTTTTGCCACAGGAGGAATCGGGGGAGTGCACAGGGCTTGGAACCACACTTTGGATATTTCGAATGATCTGATTACTCTGGCAGAAATACCTGTGATAGTGGTTTCGGCGGGTTGCAAAGCCATTCTTGATCTTGCTGCCACACTGGAATATCTGGAAACCAATGGCGTTCCGGTTTTGGGTTGGAAAACTACTGACTTTCCAGCATTTTATTCCTGCGAATCAGGTTTGTGCATTGATAGTGTGAATACTGCCGCAGAAATCGCTGCTATTTACAAAGCACAGCAAAATCTTGATCCCATTCCCAAAGGCATTCTGGTGGCCAACCCCGTGCCGCGAGAGCTGGAAATACCTTCTGAAGTGATAAACAAACATATAGAATCTGCCATTGCAGCAGCAAGCCAAAAAGGCATAACAGGGAAAGCTTTAACGCCATTTTTGTTGTCCTACCTTGCAGAATCAACCGCTGGAAAATCGGTGGAAACCAATTTGGCCTTGCTGAAAAATAACGTTGTGGTTGGCGCAAAAATAGCCAGGGAGCTAAGATGAAAATATATATATCCATAGACATGGAAGGGATGCCCGGAACCTATAACTGGGAACATGAAAAAGCAGACAGAGCCACTGTGAAAAGATACATTCAAGCTCATGTAAGCGATTGCCTTTCTGCCATATTACAGACACCGCAGAACAAGCAAATTGAAGAAATCACTATAGCAGATTCGCACATGGGCGGAGATAATTTGGACTATTGCATAACAGAATTGGACGAAAGAATCTCATTAATAAGTGGGGGACCGCGTCCTCAATACATGATGCCAGCCTTTGACAACAGCTATGCGATGGTCTTTTTACTTGGTTATCATGCAGGCACGGGAACCCAGGAAGCCAATATGGATCACACCTATTCCAACAGCCGGATTCATAAGATTTGGATAAATGAGATTCGCATGAATGAAGCCATGATAAACGCTGCTTTTGCCGGATTTCATGGCGTTCCGGTTGCATTAATCAGCGGTGATAAAGCTCTGGAAGAGGAAATGCAGGTTGCCATGCCCTGGGTGAATTTTGTGCGCACCAAAGAAGCTACTGCCAAGTTTGCTGCTAAAAACTACTCTGCTTTAAGGGTAAAAAGAAAACTTCTAGCTGCTGTTCCGCTATGCTTTAGCTCTTCTTCCTTTCCGCTTTACACCTTCACCAAACCCATCCAGCTTAAGATTGAGTTTAATTCTACCGCCATGACCGATCAAGCCTGCCTGATGCCGCATACCACAAGGCTTGATGGCCGCACTGTGGAGTTTGTGGATAGTGATTATGGCGTCGTGTTTGATGCGATAATGGCTTTGGTAACTCTGGCTTCCACAGCGAATATATGAAGGTTTTGCTGGTTTCTCCAAAATCCATCACAGGTGGATTGAGAGTTTACGCAAAGGAAATCAAATATTACAGGGCTTGCTGTATGTGGCTGCTGCTGCAAAGGAGGCTGGACACAAAGTAACTGTTGTAATTGCGGATCGTGATATCATAGACAGATATATTTGCAGATATCAGCTTGGAGTTCTGGCAATTTCTTGTGTAACAGCCACCTATCCGATTGCGCGTGATTTGTTAATCCACGTTAAGCAAAAATATTCCGCGCCGAAAACCATTATTGGCGGGCACCATGCAACCTTTATGTATAAAGAGGTTTACGAGGATACAAAGGTGGATTATATTTGCCGGGGTGAAGGAGAAGAGGTGTTTCCGCAGCTTTTGGCCGAACTGGATAGTGGCAACGAGACTCCAGATATCATGGGTATGGTTTACCATCAAAACAGCAGTTTCTGGAACGATGAACAGATAGTGATCATGCAAAACATTGAACATTTACCGAAGATTACCAGAGACCTTACTGCTCCTGAATTTAGCTTTAGTCCCAAGATTGTTTCCTCTCGTGGTTGCCCCTTTAATTGTTCTTTTTGCTCCATATCGGCATTTTATAGCCTTTCTATGAGCGAAATTTGATTCTATCGGCTCTTACTCCTAATGGCATACCATTCCCATATCATTCCCAATATTATTGAGATTGATCTGGGAATGGTATGCCATTGGTAATAAGGAAGGGGAAACATTATGTCTGTAGTAACATAAAAAGAGGCATCCCCCCATTTTTTTATT
>DIXL01000005.1 GCA_002428685.1 Cloacimonetes bacterium UBA6081
ACATTGTGATGCAGATTATCCTTCAGGCGTCCAAATCCCAAAGTATTGGCATCAATAAACACCATATTAGCGGGCGGTTTGGGTTTGGACACGACTGGAGCCGGACTGCTGGCTCCAATGTTTGAGGGTAAAATCTGCTTACGAAAGTCCTCACGTCCGCTGGGAGTTCCGGTCTTTAAGTCTCCGTATGTGGTTCGCACCGGTGTCTCATCGCCAAAGCGTTTTTCAGGGATCGCCTTCTGCAAGCTATCCGTTTCTTCAGCAGGGGCAATCAACCCGGTATATTGGAGTTTTTCACCCTTACCGCCAAAGAGGACGCTATAGATATTGGTGGTAAGCAGCGCACCTATGATTGCCAGGATAAGAATAACCAACAGCCAAAAACCAAATTCGATATGAGTTTTGGGCTTGTCGGTTTTATTGATGGCTTCCATATCGGTAGGATCGGTTTTTTCCATGGTAGTCCAGATTTCATCTTGTTCTAGAGGAGGCAGATTTACCATGGCAGTTAAAAAGTCGTTTAGTCCCAGAAAGCGTTGCAGGATATTGCGGTGTAGGCACTCTGCAAGGACTTTATTCAGGGACAGGCTAACGCCGGAGATGTAGATAAATTTCTGGGCAGCCAAGCGTTCGGGACTGTAAATGGTTTTGTAAAATCCGTGGCGGGATAAGGCTTGAGCCAAAATTGTCCCCAGAGCAAAAACTTCCGCACGTTCGTCCCGAACTTCCCAGGTTAGCGCAGAAGATAGGATAATGGCATTATCAGAATCATCCACCATAATGTTGGTGAGAGCAAGTTTATCCAAAGTAAGCTGCTGCTTATGGATGGCCATTGCCGCTTTAATTAGTTGCAAGGCTATGTGGCGGATAAAATTCTCTGTCATCCGGTCAGGATTATGCTGCTTGATATGAGCCAAAGACACTCCGTGAATAAACTCTGCCACCATAAAAGCCGGATCATGGTGGGGGTCAATTTCCACCACTTTGGCAGTATGCTTATCCTTCAGGTTATTCAGCTTTTGCAGGCGCATTTGCAGACCGAAGATGGATTGAACATTACTGAGGCTGGACTTATAAAATATCTTCAGCAGATACTGGTTTCCATCTTTTTCCACCACATATTTCATCCCTTCGGAGTCTTTATTTAATTCTTTTATAATCCTGTATCCCTTAAAAGTGCTTCCGGGAACCAGCAACATAGCGTTGGAAATCATTGCCGAAGCAACAGTTAGTTCGTCACGCTCCAGATTATCTGTTTTAACAGCTGAATTAACCACCGTGATTGGTTTGCTTTCTACTTGTTCAGAGCCAAGGTGAAGGCTTTCACCACAAGCCGGACAGAATTTCGCCTTTTCCGGAACCCTAGTGCCACATGAAATACAATAGTTTGCTATTTTAGCCTCCCAAACCTCTACATATCGGTTTTTACTATTTGAATCTGGACTTCCAGCGAGTTTATATCCACAATTAACATGTTTGGTAAAGCGTCATCTAATAAATCCAGAGTATTAGTCAGGGTTTCGCTCTTGATATAATCCCTGTGTTGTTTTACTGCTTGTGCCACAACCTCTGGCGCAAACAAACGGACTGAAATTTTGTCCATAATCTCCAATCCCATGTCTTTACGTGCATATTGAATTTTATTTATAAGCTCTCTGGCATAGCCTTCGCTGATCAGGCTTTCGTTCATGCGGGTGTCCAAAGCTACAAAGAGCTCCTTCTGATGAGCAAATACATAGCCTTCACGAGGGAGAATATGCACTACGATGTCTTCGGCCAGGAGCGGCAAGGTTTGGTTTTCCACCTGCAAGTTAAAGCTGCCATTTTCCTGTAATTCCAGCAGGGCAGCAGCTCCAGAAACCTTACTGAGAGCGGTTCCTATAGCCTTCATCAGTTTGCCGTACTTTGGCCCCATGACTTTGAAATCGGGCTTCAATTCATATTGCACAAAGCCATCATCTTCGTTCACAAAGCTAATTTTGTGGATATTCACTTCTTCCTTCACCAGTTCCAGCATATCGCTAAGATCTGCTTGCAGCTTGGCAGGGACAAACATTTCACCCAGGGGTTGACGCGTCTTTATCTGACAGTCGTTACGGGCTGTTCGGCCAAGAGACACAACCTCAATCACGCTTTGCATCTTTCTTTCCAGATTTGCATCTATCAAAGCGGGATCAGAGGTGGGATACAGCTCCAGATGCACGCTTTCACCTGCATTTAGGCTTTGGAAAAGCTCTTCTGCCACATAGGGAGCAAAAGGTGCTATCAGCTTGCTGATTTCCAGCAACACATAATGCAGGGTTTTATAGGCTGCCACCTTGTCGGCGGTTAGTTCAAAAGCCCAAAAACGGCGTCTGCTGCGACGCACATACCAATTGGAAACTTCGTCTATTACAAAATCCTGAAGAGCACGCACTGCTTTGGTAAAATCGTAGGCATCGGTGTATCTCCTAACATCTGCTGTAAGGCTGTGCAGACGTGAGATAATCCAGCGGTCAATTTCCTTTTCGCTGCCTTGGATGGCATAAACTTTTGCAGCATCAAAGCCATCGATATTGGCATAGGTGGCGTAGAAAGAATACACATTTTTCAACGTGCCGATGAACTTGCCAAGAATTTCCTTCACCCCATCCACATCAAAGCGGGTGGGAACCCAAGGCGGAGAAACCTCCAACAGATACCAGCGGATGGCATCTGCTCCAAAAGACTGCATCAGCTCTATTGGCTCCACAGAATTACCCTTGGATTTACTCATTTTCTGGCCGTTTTTATCCAGAATCATGTCGTTCACCAAGCAGCTTTTGTAGCTGGAAACGCCTTTTAGCAAAGTAGAGATAGTCAGCATGGAATAGAACCAACCGCGGGTTTGATCTATACCTTCGGAGATGATATCGGCAGGAAACAGTTCGGTGTCAAACCGCTCAGCATTTTCAAAGGGATAGTGCCACTGTGCAAAAGGCATGGAACCGCTATCGAACCAGCAGTCTATCACTTCCGGAGTCCGGTGCATGGTAGAGCCACAACTGCATGCTAACTTTACCTCGTCAATATAGGGTCTGTGCAGTTCTATGTTTTCGGGCACAGCAGAGCCGTCGGCAAGCTTGCCTTCTTGCTTCAATTGTTCAATTGAGCCGATCGAGCGTTTTTCACCGCAGGCTTCGCACACCCAAATGTTTAAGGGCGTGCCCCAAAAGCGATCGCGTGATAAAGCCCAATCCACATTGTTTTCCAGCCATTCGCCAAAGCGTTTTTCGCCTACGAAGCTTGGATACCAATTTATCTTGCGGTTATTCTCCAGCAGTTGGTCTTTGAAATCGGTGGTGCGGATATACCAGCTTTCACGGGCGTAGTAAATCAGCTTGTTATCACAGCGCCAGCAATGCGGATAGCTGTGTTTAACCTGTTCGCGTCTATACAGATTACCGCTTTCTTTCAGGTGCCGGATGATGTCCTTGTCCGCATCTTTTACGAAAACTCCAGCCCAAGGCGTAACAGCATCTATAAACTTGCCTTCGCCATCCACAGGCTGAATGAAGGGCAGATCGTATTTGCAGCCAAGGCTGTAGTCGTCCTGTCCAAAAGCCGGAGCAGTATGCACAATCCCCGTGCCGTCGCTCATAGTTACGTAATCTGCCAGGCCAATATACCAGGCCGGTTTGTCCGCAGGCACAAAAGTAAACAGTGGTTGGTAGGCTTTTCTTTCCAGTTCGCTGCCCCGCATTTCGGAGATAATTTCCACCTCTTCACCCAATACAGAGAGACGGGCTTTGGCCAAAATCAGTTGCTGTCCATGCTGCAAAACCTTCACATAGGTTTCATCGGGGTTTACAGCCAAGGCAACATTGGAAATCAGCGTCCAGGGTGTGGTAGTCCAAGCTAAATAGTAGGTGTTTTCTTCGTCCAAAGCTTTGAACTTCACAAACACAGAGGGGTCTTCCACATCCTTATAGCCTTGTGCCACTTCATGTGAGGACAGCGGAGTTCCACAACTGGGACAATAGGGCACAATTTTGTGAGCTTTATAAATCAGGCCCCGCTCAAAGAAGTTGTTCAGAATCCACCAAACAGACTCGATATAATTGTTATCCAAAGTAACATAGGGATGATCCAGATCGATCCAATAGCCCATCAGTTCTGTCATTTCACGCCACAGCTTTTCGTAGCTGAACACAGAATCACGGCATTTTTTGCAGAATTCTTTCACACCGTATTCTTCAATGCCGCGTTTATCTTCCAGTCCCAGCAGCTTTTCTACTTCAATTTCCACAGGCAGGCCATGTGTGTCCCATCCGGCTTTGCGTTTTACCTGGAATCCATTCATGGTTTTATAGCGGCAAATTACATCCTTCAGGGTGCGAGCCATCACATGGTGAATTCCGGGTTTTCCATTGGCTGTGGGAGGGCCTTCGTAAAAGATAAACTGCGGCTGGCCTTCACGAAAGTCCACGCTCTTTTGGGCTAACTTATGTTTGTTCCAATAGGCGCGGACACGTGCTTCCAGGTGTTTGGGGCTTTCTTTCAGATCGATGGTTTTATACATTATTGTGGTTTATCCAATCTTCTTTGTGTGCCCCAGTCTGCGATTTCCGGGAGTGTTATTCCGCGGGTTGCTGGGTTGGTTTCTGGAGTGTTCATGTTCTGGTACCTTAGCGGTAGTTGCAGTGCCTTCTTCCGCGGGTTTTTCTTCAAAAAGCTCACTGAAGTGCTCTTTAAGTTCCTCGTGTTGTTGCACATATTCTTTCCAATCGGCCATTGCAGGTTCCATTTCCACACAACGTGTGCAAAGCACCAGCAGGTTTTGTTCGCTTACGCCAATCCAACCGCGTTCATAGCAGTTATCGCAGCTTTTTTTGCGGCGGTGTTTTTTGGCTATTTCCTTAGCGGCTTCCAGATGTTTGTCATCAAGCTTAAACATGTTGTCTCCTTTGCCAGAATGCTACTTTGCCATAAGCAGCACATGGGCATACTTGAAGCATTTGGCACCATTCTTTTCAGGTGCGCTTTTCTGTAAAAGGAAATTTTCGTTTCCTTGTTTCAAACAGCAGTTTAGTTTTTCGGGCTGCGTTTTCCTTTGGGTTTTGCCGGCTCGGTGGGAAGCTGCGTAACTTCCTCGATTGGCTCTTCTTCTTTGGCAGGGACTTCTCCAAACTGCATAGGGGCGGAAATCACCGTTTTCTTCAGCTCTATCTTTACGATCGGCTCTAAACGGTGGGTTACTACAAACAGGCTTTTGCTGCGGGATAAGCCAAGCTTTTCCTCTGCGCTTAAAGCCTCTATTTCGCTTAAATTTACCACCCGCTCAATTTTGCCGGTGGTCATGTCCACGATTTGGACGAAGGCTTGTTTTTCGGCCATGAAGTGAACCTCCATTGTATATTTATCTGGGAATTTTTTGCAGATATCAAGGATGAAAGATATGTAATCGCTGTGGTTTAACCTGTGCCAGGCTCTAAAAGACTTGCATTTGAAGATACGTGGACAGACGGCACAGATTTGGGGTGCCGGTTCACGATAGTGCTTTAGTTCACAAGTGAAGAGTCTGGTCTTTTTCATAA
>DIXL01000019.1 GCA_002428685.1 Cloacimonetes bacterium UBA6081
GTCTCTTAAATGAGTAACCTGTTTTCTGGAGAGCCGTATGCGGGAAAACCGCACGTACGGTTCGGAGGGAGGGGAGCCAGTAATGGATAACTCCCCTACCCCTATTACGATCGGGAGATCAGCTTCCCGATGCTTGACATGACACTAGCTTGGCTAGAATTTGGGCATTGTCAGGAAAACCGCTTCAGATAAAAGTTAAACAAGCCTACCAAAACTTCTATATATATGGCTCGGTTGTGCCAAAGACAGGTGAGAACTTCTCATTATTTCTACCCTGGGTAAACACTGACCTGATGAATCTGTATTTGGAGCAAATGAGTCTGGCGTACAGAAATGAAGAGATAGTTCTCATTATGGACCAAGCAGGATGGCATAAATCCAAAGATCTAGATGTGCCCGAAAATGTTACAATAATATACCTTCCTCCATACTCTCCAGAGCTAAACCCAATTGAAAGGTTATGAAAATATATGAAAACAAACTTCATCCATAATCGTGTCTTTGATTCACTCAAGCAAATGATGACAGATATGGGAGACGTATTTGCGAGATTGAAGAACCAAACAGTTTCATCACTTTGCCACTGTAGTTATCTTGAATTATGACATTACAATATAAACTCTGTATTAATCCACCAATCTTCTATTGCATAGTAGGGTCGTTCTGCGGAACACCCACTCCTAAACATAGCCTTGGCAAACTGCTCCTTATGTATTTTAATGGAGAATCGGCATCCCCCTCAACGTCGCAAACGGGACATCCTCAATTACTTTGACCTGCAGACGGGACATCCTCAATTACTTTGACCTGCAGACGGGACATCCGCAATTACCTTGACCTGCAGACGGGACATCCGCAGCTACTATCAACTTCCCTTGCGGGACGCTATTTTGCCAATACATCATTTCCATTTTGTCCCAGCGTGTATCAGGTATAATTGTTTTCCTTGCCAGCCTGAGAACCAGAGAAATTCCGCTATGAAACCACACAAAGAGTGGAATAAGTGTGGTTTGATAGTGGAATTTCTATTAGTCCGCTTTTCTGTAAAAAAGGCTATGTTTTATCTGGTGGGCATTCCGCAAAACGCCTCTACGATAAAGGGTTTGTGCTGACTTCGGTTACTATTTCAACAACAGCAGTTTGCGGCTTACAACCTTGTCGTTTTGCTGCACCCTGATGAAGTAAATTCCAGAGCTTACCTTGTTACCCTGATTGTCTCTGGCATCCCAGTTTAATGTAGTTCTGCCATTGGGGTAACCATAAAACAGCGACTTCACCATTTGTCCTTTAAGATTGTAAACATCTGCTTTCAGATAGCTTATGGTGTTTTTCGCTTCAATTTCGATGCTGGTTTCGCTACTAAAGGGATTGGGATGATTGGGCAACAAATTTAGCTCATTTATAGCCGGAACAATAGGTTCATCCACAGGATTGGGCTGTCCAAACACATTAGCGAACACATGATACCCCAATTGTTTTGCTGATGTTAGCTGCATATTGTAAAGCGGAAAACTGAGAACTAAAACCTTGCCGGCTCCATAATTGTGCAAAACTCCCACACTTTGTCCGTTCAAGCTTCCTTGCGGACTACTGGTGGTATAATCTGATCCGTAAGTGTAAACTGTATCGCCGGCATTAGCCGGAATAATGCTTTCCACCCGAATAATATGCCCATTAAACGCAGTAGTGGTTTTCAGGCTATCCACTTGCAGAGCTGGAAAATATGCCATGGCCGGGACTGCATATTTAAATCGGGTGCTAATGCCAAAATCTGAGGCCTCTATACCCATTACCTGGTTGATATAGCTGTTTGGTTCAAAGCTAACCGGATATCCGGCATTAAGCTCAAACGCCTGTGTAGGTTGATACAAACTAAACAAAACTTTCCCACCCAGATTGATGTATTGGCTTATAGCTTCGCGCACGGTGTAAGGATATCCCAGTTCTGCAAAATCATTACCATGCCACAATATGGCAGAATATACCCCCAAATCGGCAAGCCGTAAAGGAGCAGCATAAGCTTCCAAATCCAGATGACCACTAATACTAAAACCATCCAACACTTCGTCATAAAAATTATCCACCATTTCATCGGTGGGTTGAAAGGGATTACTACCGCCATAGTTTTTGGTTTCATCTATCACCAAAACGCCTTGATCCAAACTTACGGGACGTGTTCTTACAACATCGCTCCAGGCACTCTGATTACTAAGGTTGTCAACAGCACACAAGCGATAATAATAGTATTGCAGGGTTCCGGCCAAATTGGCATCAGTATAGGAAGTCTGAGGTGCAGGAATTGTGGCAATTAAGCTTCCAATCTCGTCGCTGCTATTAGACCGGTAAAGACAATAGCTAACCAGATCAAGCTCTGCATTGGGCAACCAGGAAAACTGAACGGCATCAAATTGCGGTTCGTCAACAAAGTTTACAGGCACAAGCGGAACAGAGCGGGGAACGCCATAGCCATGAGTGCGAACGCTTTCGTTGCCACTCGTGTCCATTGCGCTAACGGCTACATAGTAGGTTTGCCCTTCGTTCAAATCAGATAGCTGGTATTGATGATCTGTGGTGCTTACCCAAGCGTCCAGATTTGTGGGCGTAGAACCATAATATACCTTGTAGTAAGTAACCAGCGGATCGGGGGAAATATCCCAATTCAGCCTAAGCGAACTACCATTCCCAGTATCGTAAACCATTAAATTGGTGGGAGTTAAAGGCTTATTAGCATAAATTGCTGTGGTCGCAGTGGATGCCCTGATAATCTTCGCACAGAAATTGGCATCGATATTGGCTGTGATATCTGTATTACTGTGATAATTGGGGCTGAAATCGTATTCATCAAAGTAAATGGCCGGATAGCCTTGTTGCCAAAAAGAATAACTGTCGCTGCCTGCGCTATTCAGATAGCCCCAAAAAGGCGTTAAATCTGTATATTGGCTAATCACGCCGGCTGCCTCCAGTGCTTGATCAAAAGAACCGTCATAGGGGTTTAGCAAGGCAAAACTATTGCCAAGATGGTTGTTCGAGATCATGTCATGATTCACCATCAGCCGGATATTTAGGTTATTATCCACTGCGAACTGAGCATAATATTGTGAGCCATACAGCCCAAATTCTTCGGCACTATAGGACATAAAGCGGATAGAACAGCGGGGCTGAAATCCCGTTGCCATCATCACCCGTGCCATTTCGATGGCTGCCACGGTTCCGCTGGCATTATCATCTGCCCCTGGTGCAAAAACCAGGGGATTATCGTAGGTAATAGAATCGTGATGCCCTCCTACAACAATGTAAATATCGGGATAAACACTGCCTATAATGGTTGCCACGGCATCATATTGAGTGGTGTTTTGCCAATCATACGAAAACAAATGCGCATTAGTTATGCCAAAGCGCAGATATTGATCCTTGATCCAGGTGGCAACGGCCAAATGGTTATCTGCCAAGGTATAGCGGGTTTGAAAATCTTGCAAAGCCTGGATGAAAGCCATCACGCTATCTGCATTAACTTGCGAAACCAAGGCTTGGATATCGGTTCGGGTTTCGGCTATGATCTCGGCCGGAAACTCCCTTTGGCTTAGTTTCATTGGTTTAAGCTGCAATGGGACAAAAGGATTTTGAATTTTTTGGCGGAGTTGCACTTCGTTCAGCGCACTTTGTAATAGCAGCGAAGTTCCCAAATCCAGCAGAATTTTACCGGTTGTAGGGATTGCGCTATCTTTTTGTGAATCAAGTTTGGTTATCAAATACAAATTTCCGCTATTTGCAGTGCCTAACAGCCTAGACTGAGGATACTCTGCCTTGGCACTACCCCCAATTATCTGAAAATCGTTATAGTAATAAATCTCCAAACCGCTGTCCACCAGTTTTTGCACTTCACCGCGCAAGTTTACAGTTTTATCCGGTGAGACAGGAATACTCAAAATGTAGTTTGGGGTAGCATTTAGGCAGCAAAACGCCATCAACGCCACCAAAAACAAAATTGCCTGTTTCATATTCACTCCTACAAATAAATTGACTTTGGTGAAATATAGCACGATTTGTTCCGTAAACAAGGAAAATTTAGCTGATAGATTCATCTGGGGAAACCGAAGTTCAAACGGCTTAAACTGTCTTAAGTAAGCTGCGAACTACTTCAATCTTCTTTTTACTAAATGGTTTAGCCTGCGTCAGTTGTGCAGCATATCAATCACTTTCAACAAGTCAAAGTTCAGATTCAGATCGTAGCTTTCTTGATGCTTTCTAAATGGACTTCCTGGAATTTTAGCCCAGTTGTAGCTTAGTCCCACCAGTTTCTTGTAATGCAAATTGATCCCGTATCCGATGGTTTCACCGCTATATACTTCATCTGTATCATCATAATTTCCTTGTCGAAAATAGAAGGTATCAAGCAGACCAAGCTCAATGCCATTGGCTTTGATTACTTCCTTGTGGTTATACAGAGGGTCTAAAGCCGAAGATAAATAGCGGCCGCTAATCAGGTTTTCGCAAAAGATTGATTCTTGGGGAACAATACTCTCTGGCAGGATTTCCTTTATCACCCCTTCTGCTTTTATAGAGGCTCCAAAGGCAAAACCTTGATTCCGATAGTTCCAAATTACATCGCTTTGCTCAACATCAGTATAGTTAACTTCTTTCATTTGGGGATTAAAGTGCACCAAACCATAAACAGCTTCCACCTCTGCCAGGTTTTTAAAACAATAGGACGCTCTGGCAATACCGCCTATGCTATTTACCCATTCTTGCGTTGATGTTTCCGTCTCTGTTAGTCCTATTCCTGGCCCCCAATATGAGTCTAAGTATATACTGTTTACTCCATAGGCAAGATCAAAGTAGTTCAGGATTGGGTATTGGTTCCGGGTTAAATAGCGAACAATTTCCATAGGATTGAGCGCAACTCCACCCACCATGGCGTTGTCCCAAAATTCAGTTTGGCCTATTAAATTGCCATGCGAGTCAGTTAGATCCAGCAGTCCTGAATCTAAAGAGATGCCCGCTTGAAGGTTGGAATTGAGATTGGGGATTAGCAAACTAATCCCTTTGTATCCGAAAGAGACAAGGGAAGCATGGTAAGAATTATTAATCCCAAGATCAGGAATCTTGTTAGGAACTCTGGTAAAACCAAAGGCCGCTCCTTCATGTAAGGCATTAACTGCAGGATTGGCATAAGCCGATAAGGGAGAACTGTTCCAGATATTTACCGATCCAATCACATTGCCGCCAATGCCTCTATTGATGCTGGAAGGCTCAAAAGACAGAAAATACATGGAATAACTTGATATAGAGCTTGCCATAACAGATACGGTAAGCAAGATGAAAAGCAAAAAATAACGCATAGTGAGACTCCTTGTTTGTTTTTACATGCTCATACTGCATGACATATATAATAAAACAACACGATGCAAAGAAACTAATGTGCAGATTATAAGTCAAGCAAAAAAAATCGGGAGTGGTGGCCATTGCGGTAAAAATAATGAATATTCTCCAGATAGAGATTAGTCCTCTGGCTGAGTAAATACTGGTTTTCACATAGATAAAAGTGAACTCACACAGATTTTATTTGACAATCCGGCACAGGCTAAAATATGTAGCACGTGGCATAATAAAGCATGTGTAATGAGGTATGCTGCAAAAACAACCTAAAAGGAATTGCAATGGAACAGGATTTCAGTGCTCTGGATGCCATTCTGGCAAAATATCGGGGAAGAAAGGGCTTTTTAATCCCCCTGTTACAAGAAGTTCAAAATGAACTGGGTTACTTGTCGCAAAGCTGCATGAAATATCTTGCCGATCAGGTTCAGGTTCCCGCAGCGGAAATATTTGGCGTAGCCACATTTTATTCCATGTTTCGTCTGAAACCGCAAGGCAAACACATCGTCCGTGTGTGCAAAGGAACCGCTTGCCATGTATCGGATGCAAATGGCATCAAGGCTGCGCTGTTGGAAGCACTGGCTTTGCCAGAGGGAGAAAACACCACATCAGATATGCAGTTCACTTTAATGGAAGTGGCCTGTTTGGGCTGTTGCAGTCTTGCACCGGTGATCATGATTGACGACATGACCTATGGCAAGCTGGTTCCGGAAGCAATTCCCGCAATTTTGGATAAATTCAGGTTTTAAGGGGAAATGATGAGTGAAGTAACCGTAAAAGTAGGCCTGGCAAGCTGTGGTGTTGCTGCCGGTGCCAGAGATGTATATCGCACTCTGGAAGAATATCTTGAGGCCAATCCCAAACCCGTAAAACTGCTGCAAACTGCCTGCATTGGCATGTGCTTTGAAGAGCCAATTGTGGAATTCAATGGTTCCGCCCTTGGTCAGATGCACGTGGGCAAGGCAGACCCAAGCAACATTATAAAAACTTTAGAAGATTATATTGCCGGCATAGCCCCCACCGAAAACGTGATTTTAGCTGAAAAGCTGGAAGGCCGGCACAACGCTTTGCTGCACAATCAAAAACGGATTGTGTTGCGCAATTGTGGCGTTATCGACCCCAAATCCTTAACCGATTACGAAGCAACCGGCGGCTATCAAGCCCTGAAAAAAGCTCTGCAAATGGATAAAAATGCCATAATTGAAGAGCTGAAAGCCTCAGGACTACGCGGCCGAGGTGGAGCAGGCTTTTCCACAGGACTCAAATGGAGCTTTGCCGCCAAAGCAGTATCAGAAAAGAAATATGTGGTTTGCAATGCCGATGAAGGCGACCCGGGTGCTTTTATGGACCGCAGTGCTTTGGAAGGTGATCCGCACAATGTGATAGAAGGCATGATTATAGGTGCCTATGCCATGGGTGCGGATGAAGGCTACATCTATTGCCGCGCCGAATACCCCATGGCCATAGAACACCTTAAGATAGCCATTGAAGCTGCCGAAGCCAAGGGCTATTTGGGTAAAAACATCCTGGGAACCTCCTTCAATTTCGAGCTGCATATCAAAGAAGGTGCGGGAGCCTTTGTCTGCGGCGAAGAAACTGCCTTGATGCAATCCATCGAAGGCAAACGCGGCATGCCAACCATCCGTCCTCCTTTTCCTGCCGAAAGCGGACTTTGGGGCAAACCTACCAACATCAACAACGTGGAAACCTGGGCAAACGTTACCTGGATTATGATCAACGGAGCCAAGGCTTTCCGGGCTTTTGGCACGGAAAAATCCCCTGGCACCAAGGTCTTTGCCCTGGCCGGAAAGATAGCCGGCAGCGGACTGATTGAAGTTCCCATGGGCATTCAGATTAAGGACATCATTTACAAAGTTGGCGGCGGCATGAAAACCGCCAAGCCCTTCAAAGCCGTGCAGATGGGTGGCCCTTCCGGTGGCTGCATTCCTGCCGAAAAACTTGATACAATAGTAGATTACGATTCCATCACGGCCACAGGTGCAATCATGGGTTCCGGAGGTATGGTGGTTATGGATACAGGCACCTGCATGGTAGATGTAGCCCGCTTTTTCCTCAATTTTACCCAAAACGAATCCTGCGGTAAATGCACTTTCTGCCGCATTGGCACCAAGCGCATGCTGGAAATTTTAACCCGCATCACCGAAGGCAAAGGGGTTCTGAAAGATATTGAAGACCTGGAAGAGCTGGCCGAAAACATCATCAAAGGTTCGCTCTGCGGCTTGGGACAAACTGCGCCAAATCCGGTGCTTACTACTCTGCGTTATTTCAGGGATGAATATCTGGCGCACATTGTGGATAAACGCTGTCCCGCAGGAGTTTGCATTCCCTTGCTTACCTATCGCATCATTCCCGAAAAGTGCATAGGCTGCACAGCCTGCGCCAGAAAATGCCCCGTGCATTGCATTAGCGGAACGGTGAAACATGCCCACGTGATAGACGAAAGCAAATGCATCAAATGCGGTGCCTGTCAAAAAGCCTGTAAGTTCGATGCCGTAATCAAGGAATAGGAGCGGACCAATGATTGAAGTAATTCTAAATGGAAAAAAGATAGAGACCGAACCCGGCATCACCATTCTGGAGCTTGCCAAACGCCACGATTTGCATATCCCAACCCTGTGCCACGATGAAGAATTGAACCCCTATGGTTCCTGTTGGGTTTGCGCCGTGGAAGTGAAAGGACGTCGCGGCTTTGTAACCTCCTGTGGAACAGTTATCAGCCCTGGCATGGAAATAACCACCGATAGCCGTGCCATTCGCAAAGCCCGTAAGATGGCGTTGGAACTGCTCATTTCCGATCACTATGCCGATTGTGTAGCCCCGTGCACGGTTGCTTGCCCCGATCATGTGGACATTCAAAGCTATGTATCTTTAATCGCCAATGGCCAATATCACGAAGCGGTTAAGGTGATAAAAGAAACCCTTCCCCTGCCTTTATCCATTGGCCGGGTGTGTCCCGCTTTTTGCGAAAAGGAATGCCGCCGTCAGATTGTGGACGACCCAATAGCTATTCGCCAACTGAAACGCTTTGCCGCGGATGAAGATTTGGGTGATGTGTGGAATTATATCCCCGACAAACTGCCTGCCAATGGCAAAAAGGTAGCTATAATTGGTGCCGGACCCAGCGGTTTGACCTGCGGATACTATCTTTCCAACCAAGGTTACGAGGTGAAGGTGTTTGAAGCAGCTCCTGCCGCAGGTGGCTGGTTACGTTATGGCATTCCGGAATACCGCTTGCCAAAAGCCACTCTGGATGCCGAAATAGCCTTGCTATGCACCAACGGCATGGAGATACAATACAATGTGCAGCTTGGCAAGGATGTGTTTTTACGTCAACTTGCACGCAGCTACGATGCCGTGTATTTGGCCATCGGTGCTCAAAAGGCCGTGCCCATGCCCGTGAAAGGCAGCGATCTGGAAGGATGTTTACTGGGCGTGGATTTTTTAAAGGCTCATGCCCTGGGTCAGGAGATAGATTTAGGCCAAAAAGTAGCCATTGTAGGAGGCGGAAACACTGCCATAGATTGCGCCAGAACTGCCATCCGCAAAGGCTGCCAGGTTAGCCTGATCTATCGCCGCACCAAAGAAGAAATGCCCGCCGAAGCCTTTGAAATTGCGGCTTCGGAACACGAGGGTGTTACCTTTTACTACCTTGCCAATCCCGTGGAATATATGGGCGAAAATGGCCATTTAAAATCTGTAAAGATAGAAAAAATGAAGCTTGGAGAACCCGATAATAGCGGCCGCAGGCGTCCCGAACCAACCGGCGAATTCTTTGAATTGCCCTTTGACAGCATCATCGCCGCCATCTCACAAATTCCTGAGGTAGAAATCTTTGCCGACGAAGCCAACCATATAAACGGACAAATTTTACCCCTTTCCCGCTGGCAAACTGCCATTGTGGACGAGGCAACCATGTGGACAACTCTGGATAATGTGTTTGCCGGAGGTGATTTCCGCCGAGGTGCTGCCACTGCTATTGAAGCCATTGCAGACGGCAGACTGGCCTATGTGGCCATAGACAAGTATTTGCAAACCGGACAGATAGCCGCAGACCTGGCACCCTTCGATTCCAAGAAAGCCAAAAGCGTGAAGGATGTTAACCCGGCCGAATTTTCGGTATTTGAACAGGCAAAGCGCTTGGTCATGCCCGAGCTGCCCGCCAAAATTGCCACCAAATCCTTTGCCGAAGTGGAGCTTGGCTACACCGAAGACGATGCTATTAATGAGGCAAAACGCTGTCTGGAATGCGGTTGCCAGGTAAACGAAACCTGCAGCCTGCGTCAGCACTGCACCGATTACCGGGTTAATGCCGCACATTTTATAGGCGGCATCAACAAACACCCCATAGATTACAGCCATCCTTTCATCGTGCGCGATGCCAACAAGTGCATCAATTGCGGACGCTGTATCCGCACCTGTTCCGAAATTCAGGGGGCAGCCGTTTTGGGCTTTATCTATCGTGGTTTTGCTGCCATTGTAGGTCCCGAATTTGGCGATAGCCTTACCCAAACCACCTGCCTTTCCTGTGGCAAATGCATCGATGTTTGTCCGGTGGGAGCCTTGGTGGAACGCACTGCTCATTACAAGCTGAATCCGCATGCCAAAGAGCTATGCATCCAAAATTGCGGTATTTGCGGAGTTGGCTGCGAAATCCAAACCGAAACCCAAGCCGGTATTATCACCACCATCAGCACCCCCCAGGAAAAGCCCGGATTCAACGGCAAAAACCTCTGTTTCAAAGGACGTTTTGGCTGGCAATGCTATTATGGTGAAGACTGGCTGGGCTTGCCACGCCTGAAAACCGAGCAGGGATTCAAAAACATTAGCTGGCAGGAAGCGGCAGAACTTGTGGCCACCAAGCTGAAAGAAAGCAACAGCAAACGCTTTGAAATTAGTCCGCATGTGGCTTTGGAAGAGATGCTGATGCTAAAAAAGGCTGCCGACAGCTACCAACTTCCATTGTATGCAAATCCCGAGTTTGCCCGCTTTAGCGACAATTTGCTTTGTTTGCAGCCGGTGGAAGAGCCCTACGGCATCCTGGATAAATTCAGTGAGTATGTCGTGTGCGGCGAGCTGAACCAAACCCTGGCAACCATGCTGCGCCTTAAACAGCGCAAGGGCAAGAAGCTAATTCTGGTAAACTACCCCGAGGGTACCTTTGCCAAGTTTGCCGATCAAGTGGCAGCCAGGCTTTCCGAGGTTCAGGCAAGCGATAAAACCCTGTTTATTTACAATCAGAACCGCATCTCCGAGCTGGAGGCCTTTGAAATCTGGAAACTGGCTTCAGAAAAAGGCAAGGACAACATCCTGCTCAGCACGGATTATCGCAATCATCTTGGCCTTTTGGCCATGCAGCCGAAAATGGGAACTTGCTCCGCTTGTGATTTTGCCATTGCCTACGGAGCTTACCCCCAGAAAGCCAAAGCGGCCAAATTCAGCGTGGCAATTGTGAACTTTATGGATGAAAATGCACCGGTGGATTTGCTTTTGCCGGCAGCCGGTTATTTGGAGCTGGAAGCCACAGCTCTGGCCGATTTGGGGCACCTTACCAAAAGCCGGAATCCGGCTGACTCCCCCACTATAAACGAACTTATGCGCCTGTTTTACACCCTTGGCTGGATCAATCCCAACACGGCCGAAACTCCTTTTTGGAATGCCGAAGCCGATAAATTGATCCAAAGCTTAAAGCACCATCAGCCAAAGGCTTTCGCCTCTGCCGCGATAGATCCCGACCACCTGAATCCTCATCCGGCAAAAACCCCCACACCACTGGAGCAGCGGATTCAAACCCTATTCGAGAGCAGAACCACTGTAAAGGGCTTTTAAGAAATCAACTCTAACTAACTGTTTCCCAAGGGACTTGAGCTTCCGAACCCTGTGTTTGGGAACCCAAGTCCCTTTTTTCTCCCACCTCCAATTACGGGATCAATACGCAATCAATACGGATGAAGTCCATAATGATTTCGTATTAATACCGCAATTGGAGGAGGGAGGAAACTATTGCCGGAGTCATTTCCGCCCTTTAAGTGCGTAGTTGTTCTTAAGTGTGGAGTTGTTCTTAAGTGTGGAGTCGTT
>DIXL01000112.1:0-12422 GCA_002428685.1 Cloacimonetes bacterium UBA6081
CATGTCAATATAAATCTTGTATAATATCCGTTTAACCCAAAAAGAGCGAATTTGTTATCATATAATAAGCAAGAAATCTTTGAAAAGCTCGTTGCATAAGCACAACGGGTGTCATCGCTCTTTTTAGGTCAAACGGTTGTCATCGCTCTTTTTAGGTCAAACGATTCTCTTGCTTGAAATACGGAATCAATGCAGAATCAATACGGACTTCATCCAGAATGATTCCGTATTGATAGCGTATTTTGAAGGGCCACCAAATCCGCTGTAAAGAGGCACCCAAATTTGCATGGAGGGTCACCATTCTTGCATGCGGGACACTGGTGCGATCCCGGAGGATGTCAGAATGGCGATAAAAGTAAAAAAACAGTCGCAGTAGATAGCAGAAGCAGGCAGGAGTAGGCAGAAGTGACAAAAATAGTTCTATTTGATGTTGGCAGCAGTAAAAATCAGGGCTGAGAGGGATATCCTGACCGCCTAACAAGCGCGGCGCGAGGTCAGATCTGCCAAGATAAAGGCTTTTAACAGAAAAAACCGGCACAACTACCATTGATGCAACGGGAGTTTGGTAGTAGAGGTAACCATTAGCAGTACCTAAAACATCGCAACGGATAGTATCCCTGGAGGACTTAAGGGTAAGGACGTATTCCTGTGCAAATGCCATGAAAGGCATTAAAACGAGCATGACAATACAGATGACAGCTTTCATAGACAACTCCTATTAGGTATATTTGCGGATGGAGAGGACCAGGACGCCGATCAGCGTGAAGTCCTCGGTGTATTTATTGTAGGGAACGGGGTTGAGTATATGATAGCCCAAATATTACGCGGGCGGTTCAGGACTAATGATACTAATGCGTTTTTCGGCGATAGATACAGTGTCAACCGCACGTTTGGGGACAGCGCAGAGATGAGCTTCGATATTCATCAAAGAATTTGCAATAGCGACGAGAAGATCGTTTTGCACCCTGAGCTCAGCGTAGACGGCAGTGTTGGTGTCAGTAGTGATTTTTTCCATTGGGGACGCTCCTTTCAGGATAGTTTCGCGACTATGAACAGGATAGGGGCGTCCCTATTTTTGTCAAGGTAGCTCTGCGGATCCGGAGCGGGGGAATGTGTACCGTCCGGCCAGAGCCACTTTTTTAACACAGAGGAAAAGCAGAGAATTAACAGGATTAAAAGCGCGGCTTATGAGCGGTGATAGTGTCGCCCTTCCAGGGCTTGGGGGCGGGTAACAAAACCCGCCCTTACAACAGCTTAAAAAAGCAATGTTACAACTTTCGCATATATTCCAGTAGGTCAACCACGCGGCTGGAATAGCCAAATTCGTTGTCGTACCAACTGAATATCTTAACCATCTTGTCCTTCACATAGGTGGATGGAGCATCAAAGATTGAAGAATAAGCATTACCGACGATATCAATGGACACAATCGGATCGGTGGAATACTGTAAAAAGCCTTTCAGATAAGTCTCGGCAGCTTCTTTCATAGCTGTATTCACGGCTTCTTTGCTAACTTCCTTTTCCACATTCACGCACAAATCCACCAGAGAACCATCCGGAGTGGGAACGCGGATAGCCAAACCATCCAGCTTACCCTTCAATTCGGGAATCACCAGTCCGATGGCCTTTGCCGCACCTGTGGAAGTGGGAATCATACTCATGGCCGCAGCTCTGGCTCTGCGCAAGTCGCTATGCGGCAAATCCAGAATACGCTGGTCGTTAGTGTAGCTGTGGATGGTGGTCATCAGGCCGTTGATTATACCAAACTTGTCATGCAAAACCTTGGCCACAGGTGCCAGGCAGTTTGTGGTGCAGGAAGCATTGGAAACAATGACATGCTCTGGCTTCAAAGTTTTGTGGTTCACACCCATCACAATGGTGGCATCCACTTCATCCTTGGCGGGAGCGGTTAAAATAACCTTTTTGGCACCGGCTTTCAGGTGTTTGGAAGCTTTTTCCTTGGTGGAAAAGATGCCTGTGGATTCTACTACATACTCCACTCCCAGCTCTTTCCAGGGAAGGTTTTCCGGGTCTTTCTCGGCAAATATCTTTATCTTTTTGCCATGGACTAGCAAATAGTTGTCCTCAGAGCTGATATCACCGGGGAAAATCTTGTGCACGCTGTCGTATTTGAATAGGTAGGCCAGGGTTTTGGCATCGGTGATATCGTTAATTGCCACCACATTAAGCTCGGGATGGCTGGTCACAATAACACGCAGGACAAGGCGTCCGATGCGTCCGAAACCGTTGATTGCTACGTTTGTCATAATCTATCTCCTCACATTTATAACAAGATGCTGTTATCTGCACTGCCGGTAACTTTGCAGAAGCCCATTATAGTGTTTTGCATGGCTTCTTCACCTTTGAAAAGCCATTTACGCGGGTCGAATTTGCTTTTGTTTGGCACATAGTCTTTGGGATCCATCTCCGGAGGGCAAACTATGGCATATTTTTCCTTTTCCCAAAAGGCTTGAGTGGCAGTGGCCATGTCAATTTGGTAATGAGTGTCTTTGTTTATTTTTACCACGCCATTGGCCACAGCAGTAATTTGCTGCTGATCTGTAAGCCCTGATGCACCATGCAAAACCAAGCCACGTTCCACACCGTTTTTGATGAGCAGGCTATCTATCTCTTTAATCAAATCCAGGCGCAAAACGATATTCTCACCTTTGGAAACACCATGATTGGTGCCAACCGAAGCAGCGAAAAGATCTACATTGGTGCGCTTCACAAATTCCAGTGCTTCTTCCGGTTTGGTATAAAGCTCGGTGTCGGAGACAATTTCGTCCTCTGTTCCTTTGATATGGCCAATTTCACCTTCTACAATGATGCCATGTTTATGCGCCAGGGTAACCACTTCTTTGGTGATACGGATATTTTCTTCCAGGTTTTCTTTGCTGGCATCAATCATCACCGAAGTAACAAGGTCGTTCTCCACGCAGAACTTGATGAAATCAAAGTAGTTAGGCGTAGCATGATCGATGTGAAGCCCGATTCCGCATTTGGGAAACTGAGCGGCAAAGGTTTTTATCATAGTGGAAATCAGCCTGGCACCGGCATTCATATCCTGAGAAGCTCCGGCCGCGTATTTAACTGCGCCGGAACTCATTTGCATCAGACCATCTGAATTCACGGCTGCATAGCCTTGAATAATTGCCCTGATTTGGGTGTCGAACACAACATTGGATGCGATGATGCCAAAGCGTTGGCGTTTGGCTTTGAGGAATACCTCTTTCAGTTGCGCACCGGTTAAAAACATTTTAAACCTCCATCTTGGTTATTTTATCATTGTTTCGATGTATAATATAAGCGGTTTAGAAGTCAAGTAAAATCTTAAAACTGATTGACGATTTTAGCGGTTTGAAATACATGTCATTTTTATGATGTGTTCAATCAACTGATAATAAATCAAGGAGTTATGCAGCATGGTCAACAATCCGAAATCCATCTTCACTATTGACGTGGAAGATTATTATCACGTTACTGAAGAAAGAGGAGAACCACCTGTTTCCAAATGGGATGAGCTTCCCAGCATTGTTGAAAAGGGGTTTTATGCTCTTCTAGAATTATTGGATCAAAATCAGGTAAAAGCAACTTGCTTCTTTTTAGGTTACATAGCCAACAGGTTTCCCCACTTGGTTCGAGAAGCTCAAAAACGAGGGCACGAGATTGGATCACATGGCATGTATCATAGAATTATTTACAAAATGAGCAGAGATGAATTTTATCAGGACTGCCTGAACAGTAAACAAATCCTGGAGGATATTTCCGGAGAAAAAGTGGAGTGTTTTCGCAGTCCCAGTTTCTCTTTCACGACATCGACGCCTTGGTTTTATGAGGTGCTTGCCCAAATAGGTTTTGTGTCAGATTCTTCTCTTTTCCCCGTTAAACGCGATTTTGGTGGGTTTGCAACCGATAATATTAAACCTCACTGGATCACCGCAGAATCAGGCAGGATTTGCGAATTTCCCATCTCTGTAGCACCGCTCTTTGGTAAGGATATATGCTTTTTTGGAGGAGGTTACCTACGGTTATTTCCTCTGAAGGTGATTTTACACATGCACAGGAAACTGTCTCGCCAAGGCATCCCTACTATGTTTTACATCCATCCACGGGAGATTTATCCGCAGCATCCGCGCTTGAAGATGAACTGGAGCAACTACTTTAAGGCTTATGTAAATATGCATTCTGTCCAATCCAAGTTACAGGCAATTCTGCAAAGTAGCAGCTTTGTTACCTGCCATGAATATATGAGGACGGAATTGAAGGAAATATAAATGAAAGATAATCAAACCGCAGCTTTTTTTAGCCAATATTCAAATGGATTCAATGCCATTTACAATACCGGCACAGGGTTTTTCCAAAGGCTGATTAACAAATGGTTCAGACAAACAATGTTCATCAGGTTTCAAAAGACTATGGACTCCTGTTTCCCCACCGAGGGCAAAAAGGTGCTTGACGTAGGCTGCGGACCAGGACTGTATTGCATTGCTTTGGCAAAAAAAGGAATAGAACTGGCACATGGTATAGATTTTGCACCGGGGATGATTGCTATAGCCAAAAATCAAGCACGTGCAGCCGGAGTAGATAGACTATGCAGCTTTGAAAAAGCTGATTTCACCAAGCTTAGTGAAGACACAAAGTATAATTACGTTGTTGTGATGGGTTTTATGGATTATATGTCCAATCCTAAAGTTATTATTGAAAAGGCAATGCGGTTGGCAACAGATAAAGTGCTTTTCAGTTTTCCCTCTGATGCCGGTTTTTTAGCCTGGCAGCGCAAAATACGCTATAAGTTCAAATGCCCCTTGTTTCTATATAACCTAAAGCAACTTAATAGCTTGTTTACAGCTATTGATCCCTGGACGTGTAAAATAGAGAGTATCGGAAGAGATTTCTTCGTTACGCTTGAAAGAAAAAACTCCTTCGTGTCCTGACAAGGAAGCTATGATTGTGTCGTTCCCGCGGAGGCGGGAATCCAGCCCTATATAATCCCGCAGGGATGACACAAAATGTTGCAGCAAATACAGTCCTATCTGCCGCTCTTCCAGAGCTATTTATGGCTGGATTCCCGCCTCCGCGGGAACGACATTATATCACGAGATACGCATTTTGACGGGACAGTAGGTTGATTTTTTATTTCTCCCTGCCACATTTGATTGCGGCTAATCAGGCTTCTTCAGCATCCTCGCTACTATCTTCTATCTCAAGCAGGGTGGCATCCTCGCTACTATCTTCTATCTCAAGCAGGGTGGCATCCTCGCCTGTAGGCAAGTCCTGCACTTTATTTAGTCGCTTTTCTATCTGGCGGCTGCGGTGACTGGCTTTTTCTATAGTATTTGAGGCTTCCTGCAGTTTCTTTTGGGTTTGTTCCAGCACTGTGCCAAATTTGCCAAATTCGTTTTTGATCGCACTGAGGATGTTCCACACTTCGGCAGATTTCTTTTGAATAGCCAGGGTTCGGAAACCCACCTGCAAGCTGTTTATCACTGCGGCAGTTGTGGTTGGGCCGCAAATTATTACATGATAATCGCGCATTACACTTTCAAACAATCCCAGATTGCGCAACACTTCTGCATACAACCCTTCAAAAGGCAAAAAAAGCATGCCAAAATCGGTTGTGGCAGGAGGATTCAGGTATTTATCTCTTATATCGCGAGCACAGCCCTGAATGCGTTTTACCATGTTTTTCCGTGCTGTTTCCACTGCCAAAACATCTCCCACTTCATAAGCTTCCAGCAACCGGTGATAGTCCTCTATGGGAAATTTGGCATCTATGGGCAGATATACGCTGTCTGTATTATCCTCTCTTCCGGGCATGCGTATAGCAAATTCCACAATCTCGTCTCGTCTTTTGTTGGGCTTATAGTTCTTTTCAAACTGATCCGGGGATAGCATCTCTTCCAGCAGGCTTTCCAACTGAATTTCTCCCAGCACTCCGCGTGTTTTCACGTTTGTAAGTGCTTTTTTCAAATCACCCACGCCAATGGCCAGATTCTGCATTTCTCCCATGCTTTTTTGCACCAGTTCCAGGCGTTCGCTTACTATCTTAAAGCTATCACCAAGGCGTTTTTCCAGAGTTTCATGCAGTTTTTCGTCCACCGTTTGACGCATTTGCTCCAGCTTGTTTTCATTATTCTGCCTAATCTGTTCCATCTGGGTTTCAATGGCTTTGCGTAGGGCATCAGCCTGTTGCTGTTGATTTGTTGCCAGATCGTTCATGCGGCGGGTAAAGGTTTCTGCCAGGTCGGATAGTGATTTGGAAAGCTCCACCCGGTTTTTTGTGGCATCCTGATTCAGTTGCTGCAGCAAAGTAGCATTAGCAGCCCCAAATTCTTCCCGAGTGGCGGAACTCTGTCTGGTCAAAGCCTCAGTTTGTGTTTTTAGTGCTTCGGATAGTTCCTTACGATTATCAGAGCTTATGTTCAGCAGCTCGTTGCGAAGGCGGCTCATTTCTTCCCGACTATAGCGTTCAAAGGTTTCAAATGCCCCTTTTAGCTCTCGCAGGGAGTCTTCCGGGCCCTTGCCACTGCGGTTGAATAGTAAAATCAGGGCATTGGCAATTTCAATTAGGATCGCAAAAACGATTAGTATATATAAAGCTAACACTTTATTTAGCCCTGTTGCCTATTTCAGCGATCTGTAAAGAAAATATAGCGAACCTATCAAAGCTATGTCAGAATGATTGTTGGGGTTCACTAAAATGGGTTGAAAATCCTCATTTAGCGGGATTAACACTATCATTTCCTTGGCATCATCCAGCATCAGCTTTTTTAAAGTGATAGCTCCATCAATTCGAACTGCACATATTTTACCGTTTAGCTGCCTCCATTCACTGCTTTGACGAATCAGCACCACGTCTTTATTTCTGATATCCGGTTCCATGCTGCGTCCATTAACCCGCAAGGCAACAAAATCACCTATCTGACCGTTAATCAAGCTCTTTCGCACCGTAACCACTTCCATGATATCGCCCAGGTTTTCTATGGGCTCACCCGCGGCAATTTCTCCCGAAACCGGGATGTCTATGGACTCTGCATCCAGCACTTCCAGTCGGGCTTGAACAATTTCTTCCAGACGGTCATTCATTAGCTTTTGAAATTTGTCCCAACCACCGCTTTTTATGGTAGAGTCCTTGGATGTGTTAAACATCAATCCCTCGCCGGTAATCATCCAGTGTAAATCTACATTGTAAAGCCTGCCAATTTCCTCCAATGTCTCCAGAGAAGGCTTGGTTCGCGAGCTTTCCATTTGCGAAATTGCCGAAGGATTCATCTTGAGTGCCTTGGCCATCTCTACCTGTTTTAAGCGCAGTGCACTGCGCACTTGTTTAATGCGAGTTCCTATCATAATATAACTCCTTTGGGTGGTAAGGAATACTAATTACTATGTCCATTATCATCCAATGACACAGTATTTAGCTTGACTAAATCCGTCAAGTAATATTTAGCCATAAGCATTCATTTTTTATTTTGTCGCGACTACGGTAACTGCTGTCCTACTATTACACCGAGACAATTAGCGTCCCTCGTATTATGGTAACGAGGATTACGTTATAAATTCTTTACAATTGAGAAATGGGTGTCCTGGTTTAACTATTGCTCTGATCTCTGAGGTTTTGATTGGTTAAGCCTTTGTCCACCAATTCCTGCTGCTCTGTTAGCAAGGCATCCAAGCCATCTTCTTTCATTATCTGATACAGTTTCAGTGCTGCTTCGGGCAAAATGGTGGTAAGATTGCACATGCGGCAATTTATCCCACAATAGGCGATATCGTTGATACTAAGCTTGGTTTCCATTGCTACTCCCTATTTCACTATCTTAATGGGTTTTGCTATGTAGCTGGTATGTAGTAACTTCTTGGCTTTGGGAGAGTTTGGCTTATCTAAAAATTCCCTATACAGCTTCTGGATGGATTGGTTATTATGCGATTCGCGGCGGGTGCATTGTTCATCTTCCCGGTAAAGCCCTTTGGCACGTGCCAGTCTGATTCGGTTTGTGCTGCGATAAGGTTGTCCGCCACCGCCTACACAGCCACCCTGACAGGCCATTACTTCCACAAAGTGATAAGGAGGTTCTGCACCTTTGGCTTTAGCGTCTCTAATTTCATTCATCAGTTTGGATACGTTTCCCAGCCCGGAAGCCACCCCGATGCGAATTTCTTTGCCCAAAAGCTCTATCTTGCCTTTTTTGATGCCTTTGGCACCGCGCACAAAGTCTATTTTGGGGTCGGGCAATTCTTTCCCCGTGGCAAAGTAGTAGGCTGTGCGTAAGGCGGCTTCCATCACTCCGCCTGTTGCGCCAAAGATGGTTCCGGCTCCACTGTATTCGCCCAGAGGGTTATCTGCGATCCCTTCCGGTAAATGCGCCAAATCGATACCTCTGGTTTTTAACATACGTGCCAGTTCACGGGTGGTGATGGTGAGATCCACATCTTTATAGCCGGAGGCAAACATATCTTCCATGCGCTCAATTTCGTATTTCTTGGCTGTGCAGGGCATTACGGACACCAGGAAGATCTTTTTGGGGTCTATCTTCAGCTTGTCTGCCCAGTAGGTTTTAACTATTGTGCCCACCATTTGATGGGGTGATTTGGATGAGGAGAAATGCGGAATCAGATCGCTGTGGAATTTCTCCAGATAATCTACCCAGGAAGGGCAGCAGGTGGTAATCAGCGGAAACCTTTCCGGGTGCTGCGTAAAGATATGTACAAATTCGCTGGCCTCTTCCATAATTGTAAGGTCTGCCCCAAAATTGGTGTCGAATACATAGTTGAAGCCCAATTCGCGCAGTGCGCTATACATCTTGCCTTTAACGTTGGTACCCGGCTTCAGACCAAATTCTTCGCCCAGAGCCACGCGCACGGCAGGGGCTTCCTGAGCCACCAGAACCATGTCTTTGTTATCCAGCGCAGCCCACAAAGCATCTGAATCATCACATTCATAAATAGCGGCCACGGGGCAATGTGCGCTGCATTGACCGCATTTCACACATTCGGATTCTTCCAGCTTGCGCTCGAAGGTAGGCCCCACAAAGGTATTGAACCCACGCTCCGAATTCTCCAAAGCATGCACGTCCTGAATTTCGTTGCACACATACACGCAGCGTCCACACTGGATGCAATAAGACTGATCAAGCGTTATGGCCAGCGAGGAATCGTCTATGCCCTTGTATTTGCGGTGCACTTTTTTCAGGTTCATGTGCCGGATGGCCAGTTCCTGAGCCAGGTCTTGCAGTTCGCAACGGCCGTTTTTAATGCATTCGGGGCAGTTATTGGGGTGATTGGATAAGATAATTTCCAGGGCTTCACGCCGCAAATCCAGCAGTTTTTTGCCGGTAGTTTTTATCTGCATGCCCTCTTCGCAGGGGGTGGAGCAGGCGCGTAAGGTGCGTCCGTTTATTTCCACCATGCAAACCCCACAGTTGCCAAAGGCGGGTAAATCTTCATGATAACAGAGATGCGGAACCCTGTATCCGGCCTTGGTGCAGGCATGCAGCACCTTGGTGTTTTTTAGAACCTGAGTGGCTTTGCCATTTACGAAAACGGTGATCATGTCAGCTCCCTTGCACTGTATTTTATCTGATAACAACCTGACTGAATGCAGATTTTATGTCAAGTGCTTTCGGGTAGCTCACATCCCCCCCGTTTTTTAAACAGGGTATGATATTCGTTACGTAAGTCATTGATAAATAGACATCGGTTTGGCTGAAAAAGGCCAGTTAGTGCCCAAAATCAGGATTCTGTTTGAGAAATAACCTTTGACACTTTTCTGGGACTCTTTTGAGTGCTGTCCATGTTTATTAGAAAAAAGCTCGTTCATAGCAAAAGAACAGGTGTTAGCTCTGCTTATTACCGGTTGATGGAGTCTCGGAATACTGAGAAGGGGCCACGAAATACCCTGCTTTTACATCTTGGACGCCTGGATATCACTAATGAAGAACAAGAAGACCTGATAGATCGTCTGTCTATGCCCGCTGTGAGCCTGGATCGGGGCATTGCCACCGTGGATATATCAAAGATCGAGACAAGATAATGATCAGAATTGGGCGTATTATGGAAAAATATAGTTCCCTCGCCGGTCAGGATGAATTCAAGCTTGAGCCTGACCTCCATCTGGAAGGCAAAGTAGCCGGCATAAAATTGGATGATAACAAACGCAGAGTTTAGTGCCCAAATAAACAACCCCCTCTCTATTTTGCAATAACTTAGCCCCTATTTTGCGAAAGATGGGCTAACAATAGATTATTATCCAGATTCGCTGTCAAGTTATTTCAGCTTTTTCGTTATTAAAACAAAAATTCCCCATTATCTGATTATACAAAGCCCTAATTGCATCATTGCCATTTCCGTAACCATGCTTCATAAACTATTTTAGCACTACCTGTTTTAAGACGTAGTGTTTGCTGTTTTGCGAAATGCGCAGCAGATACAAACCACTGGAAAGCAAAAGCTGCGTGCTATCGAAAGATACAAGGTTTGAGGCACGATACAAACATTGGCCTTTTAGGTTATATACTTCCAGGGAAAAAGGCTGTTGGCTTTTGTTATCAAGCGCAAAGGAACCTATGCAGGGATTTGGGTATGTTCCAAAAGCAGCAGTGGGGATTAATTCGTCGCTGTTTATCACCCAACCACCGGTGGAATTTAGTTTCAGCTCGTCCAGAAAAAGGGCAAAGGCATCCACAGACACACAATTCCAGGCCAGAAAAATACGTTGATTCTGATAGGCAGAGAGATCGTAATTGTATAGCGTCCAGGCCACAGGAACGCTGAGATATGAAGCTGCATGCAAGGAGCTAAAGGAGGCAGGGTTTGTTTCCGTTGTGGAGATCAAAACGCGCAGACGCTCCAAGCCAAACTCTGCAAACGCGGAGCGGGCATAGAAAGTCAGAGAGGGATTTTGCCCAAGATGTATGGCTGGAGAAATCAGCCAATCGTTGTTGGGCGGATTGAGTGAACTCATTGCCATCAGCATTTTGCTGCCCTGATAAGGTGAACAATTTGTCAGGGGAGGAGTAGTTTCCGAAGGTGTAAAACAAAGCCACGCAAGAGCTTCGCCTTCGTGAGGAAAGCTTGCATTGTCCCAGCTCCAGGTTAGAGATGTATCACAATCCAGATTCTGCCAATTGGGAATCGCAGAGCTAAAACTTAAACAAGCTTCAAAGCCGTTATATAAAAGGGCTTCCGGAGGAGCCGCAGGAATTGTAACGCTAGCCAGATTGGAGGTGCCACTTTCTGTGCCACTGAGATTAACCGCAGTTACGTAGTAATAATAGGTTAAGTTTGGGGTAATTGCGCTATCCACAAAGTTTGTTTCGGCTCCGGAGGCATAATAGGCTGTATTTCTATAAAGCTTGTAATAGTGGACATTTCCGACCAAAGGAACTTGCCACGAAAGCACAACAGCCGTGCCATTGTAATAGCATGATAGCTGTTGCGGAGGAGAAACATCCTCTCCAGAGGTGCTAAAACTCCAGATGGGAGAGGGAAATTGCTGTCCATAATAGACGCCTGTAACCTGCCAAAAATACTGTTGATCATAGTTTAAAGGCGTTTCAGGCTGCCAAAAGGGAAGAGGATGCGAACTTGCCACCACCTGTAAGCTATCGGGATGAGTGCCCAGACGCAGAGAAAAACTTTGGCACAGGCTTTGCCAGGAAAAATTACCGTCGATGGGGACATTGGCAGAGCCATTTGCCGGATTTGGTTGCACGGGAATGTAGTGCAAGGCTTCGATGCCAATCTGAAGGTTGCTGCGGTGGGTTTTATAGCTAAATCCGGATACAGGTGGGGAATATGGATCGGGGTTGTAATTGGCAGATTGATATTGCACGGCAAGTTGAGCAGCTTCATAAGTGCACAAAAAGTCGTCGGAAGTGCTGCCGTAATCGCTGCCATTTTCATCCACTGCCAAAATCAGGTTGCTGTTGCCATTGTAGCTGAATGTATTGCTTAGGGCTATTTGCAGCCAGCCATTACCGGGTAAGCCAGCGGTAAAATCACTTTCACTCAGCATGCCATCATAAACCAGGCTCAAACTGTCAATTGGGACCCAACCTGCGCTCATAACGGTTCTATTGCTGTGCCCCAAATAGATTTTCCATTGCCTGTTTCCATCAAAAAACAGATCGCTGCTAACATTGTAATGAAAGCCCAAAGATGTGATTATGCCTCCACAGCCTATTTCATCCGCCATAAAAAGCTGCTGAGAATATGTGTAGCGGGCTACCGGTTCAATGGGTAAGCCTTGGTTTAATACAGTGCCGGAACCAATGGAGATGGTTTCGCACAACAAAGAAGCACATAAGATTACAAGGATTACAGTCATGCTTGGTTTCATTGTTACGGCTACCCCTTTATGAAGCCTGTCGTTCCCGCGGAGGCGGGAATCCAGCCAAAGAGATCTATTAGAACTGCAAATA
>DIXL01000112.1:12473-19783 GCA_002428685.1 Cloacimonetes bacterium UBA6081
CTCCGCGGGAACGACAAGAAGAGATTATTTGTTTCAACGGTTTTATCCATTTACGCACCTGCCTATAATGCAATTCTATAATTAATATCCTATCCTAAAGATAACAGAACTCGATTAAAAAACAAGGTTAAGTTACCTAAATCAACAAATTCTATTTAACTATACTTATCATGGTTATGCGTTCTAACAGCGAGCCACGCTTAGAACCCGTGCCTAATGACAGATCGCTAACCACCATTTTTTTAATGGCATAGACATCATCCTTGTCATCTGCTCCGGGGGAGCGGTAACTCCAGATATCGTGAAGGGCATAACTGCGGTCTTTATAGCTGCCAAGATAGAGCATTATGTGCCCTTCCAAACGTAGGAAACTGATGGCCCCAACTGCCTTATCGGCAATAATGCTGTCGCGAATGCTAACATTGTTGCTTGCTGTAAATTCATGCGCCGGTTTTGCTGCCTTGGCTTGCGATAAGCCATTGCGCGGCAAATATATGCCAAATGAGGAAAAGATGTTCTTTAGTAAGCTGGAACAATCCCAATCGGCATTCATATCGCCCCAGCCATAAGGCACATTTAGCATCTTAAAGGCTTGTTTGTAAACATTACGGGGAGTATAGGGCAAAAACCCTGAGCTAACATCCTCTTTGGCTATGTAAGCCACCCCAAGTCTATCTTGCACAGGGATTTGGATGCGAAAATATTCACCTGCATCGGCAAGGATTGGAAATGCGGTTCCCATCCGGCAAAAAGCCTGAAATTGAGTGCCCTGCACATCTTTCCAAATGTCGGCACGTGCAGACAGACATATAGCTTTAAGCTTGGCGTTTTGATATTTCAACCAGTCTTTTTGATCCACAAAGCAGATTTCGCTGCGTAAAAACCAACCGCTGGAAGTGGCAGATGCGCCATAAATCCATTGTCCATCTGCAGAATCGTGATAAAATACCAAGGGTGTGCCAATGTTTTCACCGCTATTTTGTAACTCGTCAAATTCCAGGTCCAGCACGGCATTATTCAAATTTGCAAAGCTTGGCGCAAGTCTTTGCCTTGCAACCGCAATGGGAAAACCGAAACGGACGTGGATGTTATTAGGAATATTGGCAACGGCTGCATTGGCGCGGATGGTATTCTTCAAAGAATCCGAGGTCTCTGCTCCGGTTTCATCAAATCTTCCCCGGGTGAAGACAGTGGATAGCGACTCGTTGATTTGCTTTTGGATTGTGTTACCTGCTATGCGGCTGGAGTGCTGCCAGATTTTTGTAACCGTGCCCTGTTTATTCACTTGGGCATTAAAACGGGCTATCTCATCACTTGTCATGATCAGCGAATCGGGATAAGGATGCCGTGAAATCCAAAATCCAGCCGAATTCATTTCGGGCAGCACATTTGGCAGCACAGTTGGAGCTGCGTAGTAAACCGGCTCATTGGGATTGCGGGCAAATAAGGGGGACAGAGAGCCAAGCAAGATGATGAGTAATAATAACTGCAGCAGTATAGTTTGCTTTACTCCCTGAAAATTAGCTCTGGAATTGTCGTTCCCGATACTTAGTTTTACTCCTTGTAACTCAGCCTTGGAATTGTCGTTCCCGCGGAGGCGGGAATCCAGCCCTATAAATGGTTCCATAAGAACAGCGGATAACTGCTTGTATCTCAATAATCTATGTGTGTCATCCCGGTGGGATTCTTTTGGGCTGGATTCCCGCCTCCGCGGGAACGACAGGTAATATTCTTCAGATGAAGCGGCCTTAAATTCAGGACTAAATCTCACTATTTTTCACTCCACAATTGTATCCAGCACCGGCAGCATTTCGGCTAAAAAGTCCGGCCAGCGGTCTTCCAGAATGGCTTTACGCGCCAACTGCATAATTTCCTGATAAAACCATAAACTATGAATGGTGGTGAGCCTCATGCCCAAGATTTCGTTCATGGTAATCAGATGGCGGATGTAAGCCCGGCTAAAATGCGTGCAGGTGTAGCATCCACACAAAGGGTCTATGGGACGAAAATCCTCTTTGTAGCGGGCTGCCTTGATAATCATTTTACCATAACGGGTGAAGATACTTCCCTTGCGGGCATTGCGGGTGGGCATCACACAATCAAACATATCCACCCCGCGGTCAATGTTATTCAGTAAATCGCTGGGAGTTCCAACTCCCATCAGATAGCGGGGTTTATCTTTAGGCAGGATGTCGTTTAAAAAGGCTGTAATCCGAAACATATCGTCTTTTTCTTCACCCACTGCCAAACCGCCAATGGAATATCCGGGAAAATCCATATCCATCAAGGCCAGGGCAGATTTCTCACGCAGGTCTTCAAACACCCCTCCCTGCACAATTCCAAACAATGCCTGGTGTTCTGCATTGGTAAAGGCTTTCAGCCCTCGCTCAGCCCACTCCAAGGTAGTTGTTAATGATTTTGTCACATAGTCCCTTGTAGCAGGATGGGGCGGGCATTCATCAAAACTCATAATGATATCGGCACCCAGAGCTTGCTGAATCCCTATCACGCTTTCGGGAGTAAAATGATGTGAAGAGCCGTCTATGTGCGAGCGAAAATGAACCCCTTCCTTGCTAATCTTGCGCAGGGCTGCCAGACTCATTACCTGAAAACCTCCACTATCGGTAAGCATAGGACGGTTCCAACTGATAAATTTATGCAGTCCTCCTGCACTACGGATCAGCTCGTGGCCGGGACGCATATAGAGGTGATAGGTGTTTCCCAGAATAATCTGCGCCTGAACGTCTTCCAGTTCATGCGGACTCATGGCTTTTACGGTGCCGAGAGTGCCAACGGGCATAAAGACAGGAGTGATAATTTCACCATGATCTGTTTTTATCAAACCGGCTCTGGCTTTGCCGCAGGTTTTTTGAAGCTGAAAGCTAAACACTGCTATCCCTATTGCCTTAGCACAAATAGCCTGATAAATAGTTTGGAAAGATCAGAATAGGTGGCAAAAACAAACAACACCAGCAGCACAGCCAAACCGATTCGCTGCATAAAAGCCTGGATTCTGATTGGCACCGGTCGCCCCAAAATCCCCTCCAGAAAGGCAAACATAATGTGTCCACCATCCAGCACCGGAATTGGCAGCAGGTTCATGATCATCAAGATCAAACTGATAGAGGCAAAAAACAGGATATGATAGCTAAACCCCTTTTGGGCTATCTGTTGGCTCATTGTGGCTATCATCACGGGCCCACCGAGGTTGTTCTTAATTTGATCCGGCTGACCAAACAGCTTGTAGAGGCCTACATAGTTCATAATTACAAAACTAACCGTGCTGCGGGCTCCATAGCTAATGGCCTGATCTATCCGATACTGTTTTTTGCTTTTAATGGGCATATCCTGGCTGATGCCAATCATTTTCTGATCGCCCATAGAGACGTTTTTTTCCAAAGAAATGAGGCGCACCAAGGTTTGGGAACCGCGTTTGATCTTTAGTAAAACTTGCTTGTTTCGGGAGCGGACAATTTTCTCCCGCATATCATACCAGTCCGAAACTGCCACACTATCCACTTCCAGCACCATGTCTCCGTTTTTCAGCCCACCTCGCCAGGCAGGCATACCGGAAAAAACCTCGCCGATGACGGTGCTTACCTTGGGACTTAACGATTTGATTAGCGAATCTACCTCGGAAGCGGCAATCTTCAGCTCGATTTGTTCACCCTGGCGGGAAAGCAGAATCTGGTTGTCCCGATTTCTGTTCAAGCCAATCGACATTTCCTGAAATCCCTGGACAGGTTTGCCATTTACGGCCATCAGGCTATCGTTGGCAAAAAACTCCTGGCTCCATTTGCCTTCTGCTTTCTGCACAATCGGCCTTAGGTCTTCCTGCTTCTGCGGTAAAGCAAAGGCAAAGATAAACAGCAGCAAGCCAAAAACCAAATTGGCAAAGGGGCCGCTGAAGGCAATCAAAGCCTTTTTCCACCAGGCCTTCTTTTGAAATGACAGCTCGCTATCTGCCTCATCTGCTTCATCGGGTTGTTCACCGCTCATTTTTAAATATCCGCCCAAGGGGATCCAACCGATGCGATATTGCACACCCTTGCGTTCAAACTCCACAATTGCTCTGCCAAAACCAATGGAGAATTTCTCTATGCCAACTCCAAAGGCTCTGGCACAAAGAAAATGCCCCAGTTCGTGGATTAATATCATCAGCCCGAAGGCGATAACCATAATTAGAAGATTAAGCATGTAAGTCTCCTGTGAAGGAATGTCCGCATGAGTCCTTTCTGCCTTTTGGAATGGGCACTATCCACTTAATTAGCGGACGGCGGAAATGACGTCCGCATGAGTCCTTTCCGCCTTTTGGAATTGGCACTATCCACTTAATTAGCGGACGGCAGAAATGACTCCTGCTTTGCATGATTACCTCTATCTGAAAATCTATCCCCTTGCAACCATATTCATCTACTTGTTTCACCTTTTCACCTTTCCACCTTTCCACCTTTTCACCTTTTCACCTTTCCACCCTATCACACATTCTGCTTCGCCACCGTAATTGCAATGAAGCTCGCCACATCGGTGGAATAAGAACCTGTGCCAAAACCGGCATCATAGCCAAGCTCGATGGCCAGTTCGTGCGAAATACGCGGCCCGCCACACACAAACAGCATTTTACTCCGCAGCCCTTCCGCTTCGGCCAGCTCTATCAGGCGAGTCAGATTTTTGACATGGATATTCTTTTGAGTAACCACCTGCGACACCAGAATTGCATCTGCCTGCACTTCCCTGGCTTTGGCCAAAAGCTCTTCCGAAGGCACCTGCGCACCCATATTGATGGCATTAAAGCCATGATAGCGCTCCAGGCCATAACGATGGTTGTAACCTTTCATATTCATGATGGCATCAATTCCCACCGTGTGCGCATCGCTTTCGATGCAAGCACCCACCACGGTTATTTTGCGCCCCAGATGTTCGGCAATAAAGGTGTCGGTAGTTTCCATATCCATCACCGGAGTTTCCACCACTTTTACCTTGATTTTGCTGGTGTCCACACCCACAGAGGTGGCTGCATAAGCGATAAAATGGGTAAAACCTTCGTTCAGATCGCGCATTCCGGTAATTTCGGCACTGTCAAACCCCATCTGAATCAGCAGTATCCGCGCAGCCTCTTTACCAAAAGCATCACAGCTAACCGGCAGGGCAAAAGACAATTGCATCTTGCCATCGTTCAAGGTGTCGCCATAGGGTTTTATTATCTTCCGGTTCATAAGCCCAGCTCCTGTTTCATGGTTTCCATAAAGGGATTGTAATAATCTGCATCTCTCATAAACACACCTTCCTGGCCTTTCCCGCCGTTTTCAGGACGCTTAATCTCGGCAAATTCGCCTTTACCCATGGCCACCATCAAGCCTTCCTGCGCCACGCTTTCCAAAAAGTTCACCGCTTGCCCCAAAACCTCATTAGCTCTGCGGTTAACAAAGCTATCGGGAGCCAGACAGAGGTTTTCGTTCAGGTTTTTAACTGCCTTAAACAGGTATTGGGCATTTTCTATGGCCAGCGACCTATCCACCAAATGCGGCGTATGAATGGCCTCGGTCATCATGCCCAGCAGTTGCACGCCCTGTCCGGTGAGCTGACCCATAAAATTGAACATCGCGTCCATCAGGTGCGTTTTATAGATGTTTCCGCTGGCAAACTTGGTGGGCGGCATATATTTAATGGGAGAATTGGGGAATAGCTCTTTGGTCAGCAGCGCATGCGCCAGCTCGTAACTAAAGCTGTTTTCCAAATCCGGGTCTATCTCATAAGCATGGCCAAGCCCCATTTTTTCCGGTTTTATTCCGCTCAGCAGCGCAAAACTTTCGTTTATCAGTTGGCTGGCGGTAACCGTGTAAGCCTTGTCGATGGCGTCCGAAGTGGTAAGATAGTTGTCTTCGCCGGTCTGGATTTCGATGCCGGCATAGGCATTGATCATCCGCGCAAAATACTGATCCAATAGCGTTCGCTTGGGATTGATGTCCCGGAACAGGATGCCATACATGGCGTCGTTCAGCATCAAATCCAGCCGTTCCAGCGCGCCCATAGCCGCAATTTCCGGCATGCAAAGTCCGCTGGCATAGTTGGTTAGACTAATGTAACGCTTTTCTTCGGCAGAAACTTCGTCCAAGGCAGCGCGCATAATGCGGAAGTTTTCCTGGGTGGCAAAAGTGCCGCCAAAACCTTCCGTGGTAGCACCATAGGGCACATAATCCAGCAGAGACTGCGCCGTGGAACGAATTACCGCAATAATATCCGCACCTTCACGGGCAGCAGCGCGGGCTTGCGTTACATCCTCATAAATGTTTCCCGTGGCTACAATTACGTAAATAGCGGGCTGACGCCGCGGACCATAGAGGGCAAAGGCATCATCACGCTGTTGTTTTTGGGCTTTTATATGTTGTAAAGTCTTTGCAGTTAAGGAATTTAGCACGCTCAGCAGCGCAGCGGGTTTGGCTAAAGGAAATTCTGTCAGCTTTAGGGCACCTGTGCCCACTTCCTCGGCCACCTGCTGTGCAGTTAAACCCTTGGATAGCATGGCATTGGCCACCCAGATGGCAGCACCTTTATTGATTCCGCTCTGTTTTGCCAAATGATCCACCACCACGTTTGGCAATGGCTCGCCACCTTTTACAGCACCATCAATTCCCATCAGGCGCAACACCGTGCGCTCGATGGCCACAGAGCTGTAACCCTCGAACAGCCAATTAAATGCGCCCGTAATCTGTCCGGCGGCTATACGGGAACGCTGCACCAGTTTTTGATCAAGTTCCAGTTTTAGCATCAAACACTCCAATTCATTGATATTATTAGTGTTGACAGGCTTTTTGGGCAGTGGGTTTTGGTCAAGGGAATTTCCTGTTCCCTTGCTTGAAATAAGGAGTTATTAAGGAAGCAATAAGGACTTTACCCTTATTGACTCCTTATTGATTCCTTATTTCTTGCTTGAGAAGTGATAATTTTAGTAACAAGGATTTAAGGATCGTTAAGTTTGGAGTCGATGCCGCCTGAGTAAAGTTTAAATAGGTCTCTTATTATGGGCGGCATGGACTACAAACGGCACTTGCTGAGGTAGCAACTGCCGTGTGTAGTCCTTTTAGCCATGAAATTGGGAGATAAGTTTTGGGCTTGGGAGAGGCTAAAACGACTCCACATATAATGGGGTGGTGTTGGTTTCCGCATGTTACTCTGTTATAAGTCAAGGAATTTCTCGACTAAATCTGGTCTTTCTTCCACAATGTTTTCGGAAAGAAAGTCGGGTGGAGCAGCAGGAAGCGATGTTGACTTCGAGTCACTACTCATTGCCGGTGTCTGCTCCTTTCGAA
>DIXL01000129.1 GCA_002428685.1 Cloacimonetes bacterium UBA6081
TGACAATTGAAAGTAAACTCTGTATCAGTCATAACATTTCCCTCTTTTTCATTGACGAATATGCTCCTGTTATTTGCTTTGCCTCAAGAGAAAAATTTGAGGTTAGAACAATGAGGAAAGTATTTATTATCATGGCTTTAATGGCTTTATCGGCAGGGCTTTTTGCCAAAGCCGGATTGTTGGGAATCTGGTATGGTCAAAGCTCTAATGCCGTAACAAAACAACTTTTGAAACAAGGATTTTGCAGTGTGGACGAAAAGCCACAATCCCGCACCTTTGTTACAGATAAAGCCACAGATATCATGAAAGTGGAAGTGTTCATGTCGCCCAAACAGAAACTAACCGGCTGGAAAGTGTATTTTAAACCCGCTTTAGCAGAGGATAAATTTTACAGCATCCTGAATGAGTGCATCAAATTGCATGGCAAGGAATACAAAATGAATGCCTCAGCCAATATCATCGGCTGGAATTTGGATGATAGCAAAAACTTTCTGCTCGGTTTTGATGACGACCAGGCTTTACAGTTTGGTTCATATATGGACAGCCGCTTTCCAGACACCATGCAGTTAAATTAGAGCTTTAGTGTCCCTCTTTTAGCTCCCAAATTCGGTCGCGGAGTTCTGCTGCCCGCTCGAAATCCAGATTGGTGGCAGCTTTATTCATTTCCTTGGTAAGTAGCTGGACAATCTTATCCTTGCTATCCAAATCCAGATATTCCATAAACTCTTGTTTGGAAGGCTTTTCGTTCTTCTTTTCCGCTGTGCCCATGCTATCGTAACCCTCGGCTATGGAGGTGGATTGCATAATCTGTTCGATTGTCTTTAAGATGGTTTGAGGCGTAATGCCGTGGGCTTCATTATATTCCATCTGTTTGCGTCTGCGTCGGTTAGTAACCTCCAGGGTTTTGGAGATGGCATCGGTGATTTCATCTGCATAGAAGATAACCTTGCCATCCACATTACGCGCAGCCCTTCCCGAAATTTGAATCAGCGATCTGGCAGAGCGCAAAAATCCTGTTTTATCGGCATCCAAAATGGCAACCAACGATACTTCCGGCAAATCCAAACCCTCGCGCAGCAGGTTCACGCCAACAATTACGTCAAACTCTCCCAAACGCATGTCCCTGATAATTTTAGCCCGCTCAATTGTATCAATGTCACTATGCAGGTAATTTGCTTTTACGCCTGCATTAACCAGGAAAGTGGTAAGGTCTTCGCTCATCCGCTTTGTAAGGGTCATCACCAGACATTTATGGCCTTTGGCGGTGCGCTGCTTGATCTGAGCGATGAGATTGTCCACTTGATGCTTTATGGGCTGAATCTCTATTTCGGGATCAAGCAGACCGGTGGGACGGATAACTTGCTCCACAATTTCACCTTGCGTAAGGCTAAGCTCATAATCTGCCGGAGTTGCACTTACAAAAACCACATTGTGCATGTAGCACTCAAATTCCTCAAAGCGCAAGGGACGGTTGTCAAACGCGGAGGGCAGCCTAAAACCATATTCCACCAGGTTTTTCTTGCGGGTATAATCGCCTCCGAACATACCGTGCACCTGTGGAATTGAAACATGTGATTCATCAATTATAAACAAAAAATCGTCGGGAAAGTAATCCAGAAGACAGCTTGGAGGTTCTCCCTGTTTTGCTCCGGTCAAATGACGTGTGTAGTTCTCTATACCACTACAAAAGCCCAGTTCCCGCAGCATTTCCAAATCAAACATGGTGCGCTGCTTCAATCTGTCCGCTTCCACATAACGCTGATTGGCCAAATACCAGGCCACACGTTCATTCATCTCTTTTTCAATTCCCGACAAAGCTCCACGCAATTTATCTTCGCTCATGATGAAATGAATCGCCGGGTAAACCGGATAACTTTCTACAACCCCAAGGCTTTGATAGGAAATGGGATGCAGCTTTTCCAGCTTGAAGATTTCGTCGCCAAAAAATTCCACTCGCAAGCAGTGCTCCAAATAAGCAGGATAAATATCTACAATATCACCACGAACCCTGAATGCTCCACGCTCAAAAGCGATGTCATTCCGGCTGTAATGCGCTTGTACAAGCTTTAGGATCAGCTCTTCCCTATCCAGCTTCATGCCAGTTTCCAAACGGATAAGAGCTTCACGGTATTCTTCCGGAACGCCCAAACCATAAATACACGACACAGAGGAAACAATAATAACGTCCCGGCGTTCCATCAGACTCATCGTAGCGCGCAGACGCAGTTTCTCGATCTGTTCATTGATGGAGCTATCCTTCTCGATATAGATGTCCTTGCCGGGGATGTAGGCTTCGGGTTGATAGTAATCGTAATAACTGATGAAGTATTCCACGGCGTTTTCGGGAAAAAGCTGTTTCAGCTCACCGTAAAGCTGTGCTGCCAGGGTTTTATTGTGTGAAAGCACCAAGGTAGGGCGGTTCAGTTTTTCTATAACGTTGGCCATGGTAAAGGTTTTTCCGCTTCCTGTAACGCCAAGCAGCACCTGATGCTGTTTTCCGTTTGCTATCCCTGCACACAGTTCTGCAATTGCCTGGGGCTGATCTCCGGAGGGTTGATACTCGCTTACTAACTTAAAATCTGACACTTGTGAACCTCGTTAAAGCTATTGTGCATGGGCTGGCTAAAAACTTCTTGACAGGACAGGGCAGCCATGCATCCATGCAAACAATGAAAGGAAACGCCTTCTTTTTGTCGAGAATTATTTATATTGGGAGATATAAGATGCTTAGTCACGAAGACTTACAGGTAAATTTCGAGAACCTGCTGAAGCTGGGATACGCAGTGATGGATATCAGATACAAAGATTACGATGTATGTGGAGATACCCAAAAGCTGGTTATTGCCAGAGTGGATTCCGATCGGGACGACTTTTATCAAGACATGCTGAAACTATATACCGGAGTGGAATTTAAGCCCAGTGAACTCTTTGAAATCTGGACGGATATCCTGAAGCACAAGATTAAAATGAGCATGGTGCTAAACCGTGATATCGCCATAAAAGTGGCTGCACTGGATTATATCGAAACGGTTTATTCTGCCAGATGATCCAGCAATCCCTGTTGCTTATAAAGCCCAATGCAGTCCGTCATGGACACATTGGGCATATTATTTCGCTAATCGAGAAAGGTGGCTATCATCTTGTATCCCTAAAGCTTTTCCGCTTTGACACAGACCTGGCTACCCAGTTTTATGCAGAGCATGTTGGTAAGAGCTTTTTTGCCAAACTGGTGGATTTCATGTTGTCCGACGACACTGTGGCCATTGTAGTGGAAAAAGAAAACGCTATTCAAGACCTGAGAGATTTGATTGGAGCTGTGGAACCTGAAAAACGTAAGCCCGGAACCATCAGATTTCTGTTTGGCGAGGGAGTTACGGAAAACGGAGTGCATGCTTCGGACTCTGAGGATAGTGCTAAACGGGAGATAGGGGTAATTTTTTATACACAGAGAAACGACAATGAAAACGATGTTTTCGCCACTGACAATGAAAATACTTAGCAAGTTTGCAGGGTTCAAAATAGGGTCTCCAACTAGTAAATATAAAGAAGGAGACCCATCATGAACGAGTACAATTCTATCTACAAGCCCAAGGCTGTCAACAAAAACTGTGCAGGAATTGATGTTCACAAGGAGCTTGTGTGTGTTACAACCCTGTGTGAGTGATGTATTAGCTTATTCAATCTTGAAAAGCATTGTATATAAGCTGAATCAAAGCAATTACCATGCCAGCTGGGCCACTATCAAGAAACGAGTAAAGACTCACATGAGGGCAACCATGATCTTCAACGATTCGAAGGGTTTCAGGATTCACATCAGGCAAACAGGGCTCCCGGAAGCAAAAGCCGCCCAAATCTACACTTTGCTGAACGTAAAAGTGTGCAAAAATCAAGTCATTTCCAAACACAGAGTTTAGTGCCCAAATGAACAACCCCCTCTCTATTTTGCAATAACTTAGCCCCTATTTTGCGAAAGATGGGCTAATGAGTCTTGAACTTCCAACTTATTTAAACTCCACTATCAAACCACACTCATTCCACTTATTGGGTTCAACAACCCTTCAAATTGACGATCAAAGTTGCTTTGCTTACATCTTCTATATTTGGAAGGCTAACCTATTGAAACTGATAACAATCTACCTGAGCAAACTCTTATGACAGTGGCCTATTTCATCAGCACCAGTCTGTGAGGTTTTTGCTGTTTGCCATCAATCTCCAGGCGTAGGAAATAGATACCGGAAGCCAGATGCCTGCCACTATCATCACAGCCTTCCCACGCGGCAAACTGCTCACCTTTGCTTTGAGATTCACTGATTAGGGTTTTTACCAGTTGTCCCCGGAGATTATAGATTTGCAGCTTGACTCGGGAGCTTTTGTCCAGATTGTAACGGATATTTACCTGACCGACAAAGGGGTTGGGGTAAGTGCTGATTACTATTGGGCTTGGGAGATAGCTGTCCTCCAGAAGGACTGGATAGTTCCATTCGTTACAACCAATGTCGATGGCTGAGCCATGGATACGCTGATTTCCATATAGATCAAACTCCGGTAGATACAAGCCTGTAGTATCGGCAGCTCCGGCATCCCTGCAAATAGAGCTGTTGCCCAAACGGTAAGATAGCGGATCATCCGGAATGGAGCTGCAAAAACCTGGATTTCCGGTTAAAATTACATCATTGAAAGTTATCTGGTTTGCTGCAACCGACGAGAAAGTATTTGGGTATCCCCGAATGAAGTTGTTGTTAAAATCTATGACAGAGGTGAAACTTGGCTGCGTGTTCTCGATCAGAATCTCAGCCGGCGTGTCGTTATCAAAGATGCAATTGGACACTTTAATATTGCCCTTCAGGGTTGCAGCAAAATTTCCTCCGCTGTTATTGGCAAAGGTGCAATTGCTGATCAGCGAAGTGGAATCCGTGAAAGCAGCAATATAGACAGGCGATTCACCTCCGCTATTATTGTTGGCCACAAGGATATTGTTCATGATTAAACGACTGCTGGAATCACGATGAGACATACCAATACTAACTATGGCTGGCTCATCATACACCATGCTACTATTAAGGATTTGTGAGTTTTCAAAAGTAAGCTTATTACCTCTGAAATAGAATAGTGAATACGGGCCGTCGAATTCGTCTCCGGTGGTGTGGCAGTTATCAATTGTTAGCCCCTTTACTACTGCATCCACAGTGTGCAGCATTAAACCAGATGTATAGCGGGATGATTGGCTGTTTATATGGACATCTTCAAGCTCAAAGAATGCTGGATAAGAGGGATTTGATCCCATGCCAATACCCTTCCATGTATTAGACTGATGCGGGTAAATATGGATGTTTTTTAGTTTGAGGCCGTGTGATGATGACAAGCTAATTGCTACTGCTCCAATAGGACTGTTACTATAGTCAACTACAAGGTTTTCTATTATAGTATTATTCAATCTACTTCCGGTAATTGTCTCCCGGTAATGAAGGTTCTCCAGTATTGGTATTGAGATTGGATTGCCAAAAATTTTAACGAATGACTTTAATCCAATCGGATAAAACTGCCCATTATTAGTTGAATATACGCCTTCTGCAAGATGCACAGTTTTTGGGTTCAAGCTATCAGAAGCTACCTTTTGCATTGCCCGGAAGATATTTTTCAATGGAGTATCGATGCTCAAACCGTCATTGGTATCATTACCGGTTGGAGAAACATACAGGTCTTGATTAACCTCTGTCCGATAGCCTCTCTGGATATCAACTACAGGAAATCCTCCAGGATCATCTGGAACACTCTTGGAAAAACGAATATAGTAGTCAGTAGTAGGGCAAAGAGTTCCCATGTCCAGGTAGATGGAAGTCTTCAATCTCGAATCTGTGGCAATGATGTCTTGCGTGCCGCCAGAGGTATTATTGTAAACGCTGCAACGGTTTACTTGATCAAAGATGATCTGACCATGGTTGCTCAGGTTAATTCCGCCTCCAATAGCGGCAAAATTATCTCTTACAATTGTGTCTTTTGCATGGATAGTACTCTGATAAATCCAAATCCCTCCTCCCCAATAAGCAAGGTTGTGTTCAACAATACAGTTTGAAACACAGAATGATGTGGCATAGTGAACTGCAATGCCACCACCCAAATTGACTTGTACTCCTTGATAATAGGTAAGGGCTGAACCAGACCCTTTAGTAAGTGTAAAGCCATAGATGCCTGCATTGCTTGTTGCTGTTGTTGATTTTAACACCGATCCGCTTTGATTACCATCAATAATGGTGCTGTCCCGGTAGGCAGGATTGCCGGTAGTAAGTTCCAAACTTGCAATGGTTATATTCTTGCCAACGTAGTCCACGTTTTCAATATATCTGCCGGGATGCACCAGAATTGTATCTCCATGAACAGAGGCAACTACTGCTGCCTGGATTGAGCTAAAGGGCTGACTGCCATCCAAAGATACTCCCAAGACAGACGCAGACACGATGGTAGTTATACTCATCAATATTATGGCAATTAAGAAGATATGACAAACTTTCACTTTTCAATTCCTTTTTGGGCTTCAGGTGCCAGGCAAACAGAGCCCTGGCACCTGAAGCCTGATATCTATTTCAACATGATCATTTGCTTTACGATCGAATTACCCTTGTAGCTCAGTTTGCTGTAATATAGTCCGCTGGCTACCTTGCGATGCTGATTATCGGTTCCATCCCACACAACGCTATGTTTACCGGAGGAAGCTACTGCTGTAATCAGAGAGCGGACCAATTGCCCTTTCAGGTTGTATATGTCCAGCTTTATATCTGCTGTTTCGGGAATACTGAATTTGATGGTGGTGCTGGGATTAAAAGGATTGGGGTAAATGTCCAGCGATGTTTCAGGTAAACTGGGAGTTCCTGAATCACCAGAATCAATCTTCAGCTTATAATAGTAATTCTTGCGATTGAGGGAAAGCGGTTTGTTTACATACAGGTTAGATTCCTGATCCCACACATGGTAGGCAGGGATATGGTCAACGGCTGCCTTATCTTCTGTCCAAGTGCGGATTTCAACAACTGCATCGGGATCAGTATCGTCCAGCACATAGCCCGGGATTTCTACCAAACTATCTGTAACAACTGCAGCACCTTTGCAGATATCATCTACGTAGAGGGCAATTTCGCTGGGGAGTTCGCTGTTATCCAATTCCACATAAAAAGGTATGTATTCGGCTTTCTCGTCGTAAACAAAGTGGTTGGTTAATCCCTTCTCTATGGGTATCTGGAGGTTAGCATTTGTGTTCCAGAAAAACTGGGTATCACTGAAGCACTTTACTACTACCATATCTCCATAGCTTAGAGTTGGCTCTTTGCCACATTGGAGAGCTATGATCCAGGGACTGCCCGGAACCATGTTTTCCCTAACCATAGTCCAGTTCTGGGTTTGGATACTCCAGAGGTTACTCATTACACTTTCAAAAGCTTCCCGGGCATTTACAGTGTTTGGATGAAAGTATCCTAACCAGTTCTCATTTCCAATTTCCGCTGCTTTGCCAGCAGGTTGCGCCTTGATGATTAATGAATATTGATTTATCGCTGGAATAATCCCCGGAACTGCTATGCTTTGCTCGTTCTGCAGACCTTGTGCCATTTGAATTTTGTAGCCTTGTTGAGGGATTATCAAGTGAAATGTATCACCTATCCATTCACCGCTATAATAATGTATATCTTGCGCATTAGCATCCCGTACTTTCCAAGTTATTGAGTTTAATATTAAAGGGTCTCTTATAGGCAGGAAAAAAGTATTAGCCACATCCGGCTCATTTGTCGCAGGATTCCAAATCCTATCCAACGTAGGAAAGCTCATCCATTTCAAGCCATTTCTTTGAGAATAAGGTGGGAATGTGTAGGTTATATACTCATGCGGGTATTCAGAGTATTGCACAGCTCCAATATCTAATCTGTCTTCGCGAAATGGTGTTCCCAGACCGTTAATGCCGTAACCTGCCATAATCAAACTGCTACGGTTTATATCATCCCAAATC
>DIXL01000130.1 GCA_002428685.1 Cloacimonetes bacterium UBA6081
TTATTGCAAAATAGGGGCTAAGTTATTGCAAAATAAGGGCTAAGTTATTGCAAAATAAGGGCTAAGTTATTGCAAAATAAGGGCTAAGTTATTGCAAAAGAAGGGCTAAGTTATTGCAAAATAGAGAGGGGGTTGTTCATATGAGCACTAACTGGCCTTTTTCAGCCAAACCGATGTCTATTTATCAATGACTTACGTAACGAAATCGCCCATTTTACGATTTTCCGTGCGAAAGATGGGTTAGCAGTAGTGCAATTAGCAAGGGAGCAATAATATTAACGTTATAATTCATAATCAATTAACCTTTCGACACCCAATAAAATACTTCCACTTTCAAGTCAAGCGAAACAATCCGGTTACCACTTTGAATTTGAGAAGAAAGATATTGACAGGATTGTGAGGTTGCGATATCTGTTCAAAAAGTGTTAATTAATTACGAGAATTGAGGTTATGTGATGAAACTGGAAGAGCTGAATTACTATTATAATAAATTCAAGTTTGGTGAAGACATCTTTCATCAACTGATGCAAAAGCGGGTGCGCGATATTCTATTGGTGTCCACTTTTTACGATGCGTTTATTTTCGAGCAAGATGGCAGGCTCTCAGAGCAGATATTTGGAGAATACCGCCAATTAAACCTAACCACTGCACCGCGCATAACCAATGTTCCTACTGGCGAAGATGCTTTGGTGAAACTCAAAGAGCAGTCTTTTGATCTGGTGATAACCATGATGCGGATCGGGGAAATTGGTCCCTTCCAACTTGCCAAAGCTGTAAAACAACAAAATCCGGATTTGCCTGTGTTACTCTTATTAAACGTTGCCTCAGACTATATTATCTGGGAAAATCATGCAGCAGAAAAAGAATATATCGACGATGTGTTTTTGTGGAACGGCGATACCAAGCTTTTTCTGGCCATGGTTAAAAGCGTGGAAGACAAGATGAATGTGGAGTTTGATACGGCACATGGATTGGTTAGGGTAATTTTATTGGTAGAGGATAGCGTTCATTACTATTCGCTATTTTTACCCTCGCTTTATGCAGCAGTGATGAAGCAAACGCAAAAGCTTATCGAAGAAGAGGTTAGTGATATAAATAAACGCCTTAGGATGCGGATTCGCCCCAAGGTTTTAATGGCGCACGATTATGATGAGGCTATGGAGCTTTACACAAAATACAAGGATTATCTACTATGTTTGATCTCCGATGTGCGCTATAAAATTGGGGGAGAAGAGGATGCTCAGGCAGGGATTAAACTAATCAGCTCCATCATGAAAACCAACAAAGACCTTCCGATGATATTGCAATCTTCAGAAAGCGAAAATGAAGAAGTTGCCAAACAGCTGGGAGTTCATTTCCTAAACAAGAATTCCAAGCAACTGTTTGCCGAACTGCGCAGCTTTATGGTTTACAATCTGGGTTTTGGCAATTTCATCTTTCGTCATAGAGATGGCACGATTATTGAAGAAGCTGCCAATATTGCCGAATTTGAGAATAAGATATTAAAAATTCCTGAGGAGTCTCTGGAATTTCACAGTCAGTTCAATCATTTCTCAAACTGGTTGATTGCTCATGGTGAAGTGCAAATCGCCAAAAAAATACGCCCTATGAAGATTGAGGATTTTGCCAGCAGGGAAGAACTACGGGACTTTTTGTATCACATTTTCCGCACGGTGCGCATAGACAAAAACCGCGGGAAAATAATAAACTTTGATGCCGTAAGCCTTAGCGAAATGAACCAGATTATCAGGCTAACGGAAGGCTCTTTGGGTGGAAAAGGCCGTGGACTGGCCTTTTTAAATACCTTGCTTTGCACCATGGATTACGAAAAGAAATTCTCTGATATCTCCATTTCGCTGCCTAGTACTGCCATTATTGGCACCGTAGAATTTGATCAGTTTGTGGAACGCAACGATATTATGGGGCAAATTTCCGGTAAAACTGATGAAGAGATAGACCTGATTTTTATAAAGGGTAAGCTGTCAGATCAGTTGGTCAGCAGGTTGGAAGTGTATTTGGATGTAGTGGATTACCCCATTGCGGTTCGCTCTTCCAGTTTGTTGGAAGATAGCCAAGCACAACCTCTTGCAGGGGTTTACCGCACTTTTATGCTTCCCAATAATCATCCCGATAAGCTGCATCGCCTGCGCCAATTGATGGATGCTATAAAGCTTGTGTTTTCATCCGTTTATCTCTCAGAAGCCAGAGCCTTTTTGGAAGCTTTGAATTTTAAGGCAGAAGAAGAAAAGATGGCTGTGATTATTCAGGAAACCGTGGGCTGTTTAAAAGGTGAACACTATTATTATCCCCACATTTCCGGAGTAGCTCAAAGCTATAACTTCTATCCCACAGCTCACATGACCCATACCGATGGCATTGCTAATATCGCACTGGGATTGGGAAAATCTGTGGTGGAAGGCAAACTGAACTTCCGCTTTTGCCCCCGTTATCCGCAAACCGATATGTTGCCGCAGCAAGAGATGATGCGCGGTTCTCAGAAAGAATTCTTTGCTTTGGACTTATCCATGGGAGATTTTGATCTTACCAAGGGCGAAGAAATCACTCTGGCAAAGCTTAGCGTAAAAGCTGCGGAAAAGCATGACAGTTTGCGCTACATCGCCTCAGTTTGGGATTATGAAAACTACCGTTTGACAGATAACCTGGCAGAAAAGGGACTGAAGGTTCTAACTTTTTCAAGCATCTTAAAGCACAATTATTTCCCTCTTGCTAAAATTGTGGAAGAGCTGTTGGAAATTGGGGAAATTGCGCTTGGAATTCCCGTGGAGATTGAATTTGCGGTGAATCTGGAGTATGACCAGGTTCACAAATATAAGCCCAGTTTTTATATTTTGCAAATACGACCCTTAAGTGTTAGTGCCGATGCATATAGAATTGATGCCGAAAAACTGTTAAAAAGCGATTTGCTGATGTATAGCGAACACGGCATGGGCAATGGCGTAATAAATGATCTTACCGATATAGTTTATCTTGATCCTCTGCGTTTTGATAAAACCAGAACTCAGGAAATGCAGGAAGAGATCGAGAAATTTAACCAAAAGATGGCTGCTGCGGGAAGAAGGTATATCTTGATAGGTCCCGGACGTTGGGGTTCACGCGATAGATTTTTGGGGATTCCTGTGCGCTGGCCACAAATAAACAGGGCAAAAGTGATTTTGGAAACAGGCTTGCGTGATTTTATTGTGGAAGCATCGCAAGGAACCCACTTTTTCCATAATCTGGTAGCGATGAACGTTGGTTATTTCACCATTCCCTTCGTCTCCCAAACTGATTTTGTAGATATGGAGTGGTTACTATCGCAACCCATAAAAGAGCGGGGAGATTTTTTTGTTCATTTGGAGTTTAGCCATCCCCTCGTGGTGAGAATGGATGGAAAAACAGGCCTAGCTGTGATTCACAAATAGGAAGAACCCACTGATGGTATCTACAAATTTCTGGGCGCAGGAAACCAATCTACTTGAATCTTTGATGCCAAATAAGGTGGATCATATTCTGCTGATTGCCTCGCTATATGATTCCTTTGTTTTTGAAGTAGATGGTTTTTTAGCCGAGCAGGTTACGGAAGATTTCCGTCTGCTAAATCTTAGCACACAGCCTAATATTTTCCATGCATCCTCGCTGGATAGTGCCCTTAACTTATTGGAACTGGAGCGAATAGAGATTATCATTATTCACTTGGCTTCCATGCGGTCTATCAGTTTGCAATTATTAGAGCTTATTAAAGAGAAATTTCCGGAGCTGCCAATTTACTTTCTGCTGGGTGCTCCTCAAGATTTGATGTTTCTGGAGAACCATTTGGAAGAATTGCGACAGGTTACGGATTTTTTTTATTGGAATGGTGACAGCAAGCTGTTTCTAACCATGATAAAGCTGTGGGAAGAAACGCAGAATATTCCGCACGATTGCCAAATTTATGATGTACCCATCATCCTTGTTGTGGAAACCTTTATTCCCTATTATTCACAATTTTTGCCGGTTCTTTACGAGCAAATTATGCAGCTATGTCAGGGTTTGATTCGCAACGAACACCAAAGTATGTTTAAAAACCTTTATCTAAATGCCCGTCCAAGGATAGTGCTGATGCATGATTATGCAAGTGCAGAGAAGTTTTACAACCAATACCACAATTCTATCATTGGAATTATTAGCAATATAAACTACCACTACAGAGGTGAGTATCATGCCAATGGAGGCATCCAGCTTCTGCAATACATCCGCAAACACAGACCCAGTTTGCCGTTTTTATTGCAATCATTCAATCCAATGTATAGGGATGTTGTCTCAAGTAACGAAGGGGAGTTTTTGTTTAAAGACTTGCCAGGACTCAGTATGCAATTGCGTCGTTGGCTGCAAAATGAAATAGGTTTTGGGAAGTTTGTTTTTAGAGAGCCAAACAATGTAAAAATAGGCGAAGCCAGCACCTTAATAGGTTTTCATAAGGCTATAAAGGAATTACCACTTAGCAGCTTTATGCACCACTTCAATCTGCGTCATTTTCACGCCTGGCTGGCAACACATGCCGAAGCAGCTCTCTGCTTGTTTTTACGCTCTTTAAGCTCGGAAGCTCCTGCTGAAGAAACTCGCACCGCTTTGGAAGAAGCTTTTACCAGCCTGATTTCATATCGTCGGCGGGAAAAAATTCAAGACTTTACCGATGAAAGTGATTTTGATTTGAACCTCATTTATAAAATTGGTGACGATTCCATTGGAGGCAAGGGACGCGGACTGGCTTTTTTAAATGTGGTGCTAAACCGATACAGTCATATTGCCGAAAAGTTTCCCCAAGTGCAAATCTCTGTTCCTGTGGCTGCTGTTTTGGCAACTGGCATCTTTGATGAATTCATTAGCTTTAACCCCCAATTGGCAGATTATGAGGCAATGGATAAATTGAGCGATGACGAAATTGATTCCATGTTTCTATCCGCTCAATTACCGCAACGCAGCATTTCTGCCATTAGTAGTTTGTTGGCCAAGTGTTCTGTCCCATTGGCAGTTCGATCTTCTTCAATTTTGGAAGATCACATCACCAATCCCTTTGCCGGCGTGTTTCGCACCTTTATCATCCCCAATAGCCATGGCGATGCCAGAGTTCGTTTGGGACAAATGATTCAAGCAGTGAAGCTGGTATATTCGTCTATGTTTCTAAAAAATGCAAGAGCTTATCGCGAAAGCTTGAACATCCCTGCCCGGGAAGAAAAAATGGCGGTGATTATTCAAAAAGTAGCTGGATCACAACATGGTGATCATTTCTATCCTATGCTCTCGGGCGTGGCACAAAGCTACAATTACTACCCGGCTGTAAATATGAGCCATGAAGATGGCATCGTTACTCTTTCCACCGGATTAGGAAAAACTGCAGTAGAGCGGGAACGCACCTTTGCGTTTTGCCCAAGTTTTCCCAAGCTGGATATGTTTCCGGCCGTTGATGTAGTAAAAGGGGCACAACGGCAGTTTTATGGTTTAGATCTCTCCCTGCGGGATTTTGACCTGAAAACTGGTGAAGATAGCACTCTTACACGCATCAGAGTAACCCAAACCCTTCTGGAAGGAGAATTGCAGTGCTTAAGTTCTGTGTGGGATCACGAAAATAAAGAGTTTCTGAGCGGAAAATACCTTAAAGGTCCCAGAGTTATTACCTACCGTAATATTTTGCACTACCAGGAAGCCCCTTTGGCACAGATTTTGAAAGATTTTCTGGCATTAGGGCGCGAAGTTTTGGGCTGCGAAGTTGAAATGGAATTTGCCTTTGATATAGATTCCAAAACAGAGCGGCAGAGTTTTCATCTTCTGCAAATAAGGCCTATAACCGTAAACAAATACTTGTATAGTGATGATTTGAAAAACTGGCTGGATAAAAAAGATGACTTGGTGTTATTTTCTTCGTATGCACTGGGAAGCTCTCTGGAAGAGGATTTGGACACTATTGTCTATTTAAAACCAGAGAGATTTGACATAGTTAGAACAGAGCTAATGGCAGCAGAATTGGATGAGATAAACCAGAACTTAAAACCGGCGAAGTATTTGTTGATAGGTCCTGGACGCTGGGGAACCAGTGACAGGTTTTTGGGCATACCGGTAGCTTGGAGTCAGATTACTCAGGTAGCCACTATTGTAGAAGTATTGCTGCCAAACATGTCTATCGAAGCCAGCCAGGGAAGCCACTTCTTTCACAACCTTTTCAGTATGAGCGTTGCCTACCTTACTGTAAAAGACCAAGGTGACTATGTAGCATGGGATTGGCTGGATAGTTTGCCATCCCTGCGCAGTGGAAACTTCTTCGAAGTGAAAAAAAGTTCTAGTAAATTGAAGATTTTATTTGACGGAAAGAACGCTGCCGTTATTAGGTGATTCCGTGTAAAATAAGTAACCCATAAAAGTGTATGATAGAGAAACACAGGAGGTATGTGAAATGACCATGCACGAATTTCTCCACCAGGTATCGGCAAAAAACGCCGATCAGCCTGAGTTCATCCAAGCCGTAACTGAAGTTGTGGAAAGCATCTGGGATGTTTATGATGCTAATCCCCAATACCGCAAAGCCAAAATTCTGGATCGTCTGGTAGAACCGGAAAGAATCATTATTTTCCGTGTTCCCTGGCAAACAGACAGTGGCGAGGTAATGGTAAATCGCGGCTACAGGGTTCAATTTAACAGTGCCATAGGCCCTTACAAGGGTGGTTTGCGTTTTCATCCCAGCGTAAATCTTGGCATCCTGAAGTTCTTGGGCTTCGAACAAATCTTCAAAAACAGTCTCACTACTCTACCTATGGGCGGATCAAAAGGTGGATCAGATTTCAATCCCCGTGGCCGTAGTGATGAAGAAGTGCAGCGTTTCTGCCATTCCTTTATGTTGGAATTATTCCGCCATATTGGTCCCAACACTGATGTCCCTGCTGGCGATATTGGTGTAGGTAAGCGCGAAATCGGCTTTATGTTCGGTATGTACAAAAAGATCGTGAACGAAACTACAGGTGTGCTTACAGGCAAAGGATTGGATTGGGGCGGTAGCCTTATTCGTCCTGAAGCTACTGGCTATGGAGCTGTTTACTTTGCCGAGGAAATGCTTAAAACAAAAGGTAAGAGCTTTGAAGGCAAGACCGTTCTCGTTTCCGGCAGCGGAAATGTCTCTCAGTATGCCATCCAAAAGGTAAACCAATTGGGCGGAAAGGTTGTAACCGCTTCCGATTCCGATGGCTTTATTTATGATCCAGATGGCATCAAAGGCGAGAAATGGGAATTCTTGATGGATCTGAAAAACGTCCAACGCGGCCGCATCAGTGAATATGCAGATGAGTTTAAGGTAAAATACTATCCTGGCGAACGTCCTTGGATTATCCCTGCTGATATAGCACTTCCTTGTGCCACTCAGAACGAAATCAATGGCGAAGAAGCCAAAACTCTAATTAAAAATGGATGTATCTGTGTTTCCGAAGGTGCTAACATGCCTACCACCCCGGAAGGCGTGGAAGTTTACCTGGAAAACAAGATTCTCTACGGGCCTGGTAAAGCCGCAAACGCAGGAGGTGTATCCACTTCCGGACTTGAAATGACCCAGAACTCAATGCGTCTTTCTTGGAGTGCCGAAGAAGTGGATGCCAAATTACACGGCATCATGAAAGCTATCCATGAGCAATGCGTTACTTATGGCAAATCTGATGCGTTTGTAAACTATGTAAAGGGTGCAAACGTAGCCGGTTTCATCAAAGTTGCAAACGCCATGATGGATCTTGGCATAGCTTATTAATACTGAATAAAAAATCGTAGGGGCGGGGTTTCCCGCCCCTATAATTATTAGTAGGTCTATCATTCTATGAAAAAGGATTTCAGATTTCAAATCCCCGAAGACAGTGTAAGTGCCCTAAAGGAACGCATCAAGGAACTTAGCTGTCTGTATCGCATTGCCGAATTGGCCAATCAGCAAGAGCTTGAAACTGCTGATGTTTTGCAGGCCTGTGTGGATATTATCCCTGCTGCCATGCAATTTCCCGAGAGTACCACCGTAAAGCTAGTTGTGGATAACAACGTGTTCAAAACCAAGGATTTTGTTCCCAGCATCAATATGCTATCTGCCGAATTGAGCACTCAGTTTTCTGCGCATGGAACTTTGCAAGTATGCTATCCAGCGCAGGATAAATTAATTTTTTTACATGAAGAACGTAAACTGATAGATACTATTGCTCAACACATCTCACTAATCCTGGAACGCCGCAGCATTCAGGAATACAATGCAAAAATGCAGGAACAGCTTCGCCATGCCGATAGGCTGGCTACGATTGGACAGCTTTCTGCGGGTATTGCACACGAAATTAACGAACCTCTTTCCGCCATTTTGGGTTTTGCACAATTGGTGGTGGAGGAAGCTCCTTTGCCCGACACAGCCAAAGAGGACATGCAAAAGATTATCAACGCCACCTTGCATGCGCGGGAAGTAGTGCGGAAACTTATGCTTTTTTCGCGTCAGGTTCCGCCAAAAATGGTGCCTGTGGATTTGAACAAGCTGATAGAGGACGGTTTTTATTTCTTGGAAAACCGTTGTGAAAAACAAGGTGTGGAGATAGCCCGAAATCTTGACCCCAATCTACCAACGGTAATAGCAGATCCCGGGCAGATGCATCAGGTGTTGGTAAACCTAAGTGTAAACGCCATGCAAGCTATGCCGGAAGGTGGTATAATCAGTATCTCCACAAAAAGCCGGGGAAGTGAAGTAACGATTTCCATATCAGACACAGGTATTGGTATGGATGCGGGGGTTTTGCAGCGAATTTTTATTCCCTTTTTTTCCACCAAGGACATCGATCAGGGCACTGGACTGGGCTTAAGTGTGGTGCATGGCATAGTAAGTGCTCATAATGCAGCAATTACAGTAGATAGCACTCCTGGCAAAGGCTCAACCTTTAAAATTCTGATGAAGGCCTATCATGAAGACAAACCTTGAACAAATCCTAATAGTGGACGATAATAACGATACCTTGCAAATGATTTCGCGCAAGCTGAGCTCTCGTGGTTGGCGGGTTTTCACTGCGCAAGATGTGAGCCAGGCATTACAAATTCTGGAGGGTGGCGGCATCGAACTGGTTCTAACTGATCATAAGATGCCAAAAATAACCGGACTGGATCTGATCCGCCATTTACATAGTCATTATGCCCACATCCCGGTAATTATGATTACGGGATATCCAAGCATAGAAGGTGCTGTTGAAGCCGTAAAAGTAGGCGCAGAAGAATACCTGAGCAAACCTTTTACCGATGATGAGCTGTTCAGCGCAGTAAATAAAGCTATTTCAAAGCTGAGGCAGAACAAACGGAGCAGACAACAAATTCCTGCAAATCCTTATGGTCTGATTGGCATCTCTCAGCCAATGCAGGAACTTTACACTATCATCCAAAAATCCACCACCACCAACGCCACAGTATTAATCCAGGGCGAAAGTGGAACTGGCAAGGAACTGGTAGCTCGTGCCATCCATTATCATTCACGGTATAGTAAAGCTCCCTTTGTGCCCGTAAATTGCGGGGCTATTCCCGAAAGTCTTTTGGAAGCTGAGCTTTTTGGCTACTTGAAAGGCTCTTTCACAGGGGCAAGTGAAACCCGGGCTGGGTATTTCATCACCGCAGATGGGGGCAGCATTTTTCTGGACGAAATTAGCGAAACATCGTTATCCATGCAGGTTAAATTGCTTCGAGTGCTGCAGGATAAACAAGTTTATATGATAGGCAGCAAAACTCCGCGCAAGGTGAATGTCCGCATTATTGCCGCCACAAACAAAAACCTTCCGTTGTTGGTAAAGCAAGGTGGATTTAGGGACGACCTATATTTTCGACTAAATGTTCTTCCCATCAATATTCCTCCCTTGCGTGAACACTGTGAGGACATTCCTCCTTTGGTGGGACATTTTCTGGAAAAATACTCCCGAGAAAACTCGCTGGCAGCTCCAAAGCTTAGCGACGCTGCCATTCAAGCTTTGCAAGCTTATACTTGGCCTGGAAATGTGCGAGAACTGGAAAACCTTATTTACAGGCTGGTAATTTTGTTTGAAGGGCAAGGTATTGACAGCAGTGATTTGCCGGATTATATGAAATTCACACTAATTCAAGATCGCAACTATAACCGAACTCTGAAACAAATGGAAGAAGAATACATCAAAGGTGTGTTAGCCTCGGTGAACGACAACAAATCTCAGGCAGCAAGTATTTTGGGTATTGATAGAAAAACGCTTTACAATAAACTTAGTGAGTGGACAAGCTCTGAGGATGGAAAATAAATGCTAAACAAATTGGTAAAATCAAACCGCAGTTACCGCCGGTTTCAGGAATCAGCCCGTATTTCCAGAGAGCAATTGATTGGGCTGGTAGAGCTTGCCAGATTTTCGCCCAGCGCAGCAAATTTGCAAAACTTGCGTTTTTACCTAATTGACAGCCCCAAAGAGTGCGAGCAAATTTTTCCACACCTAAAGTGGGCTGCGTATTTAAACTATTGGGATGGCCCTTCTGCAGGAGAACGTCCTTCTGCTTACATCATTATCCTGGCCCCGGCAAATGCCACGAAATTTCATCATATTGACACGGGTATTGCAGCGCAAACCATGCTTTTGGGTGCCACTGAGCTTGGGTTTGGGGGGTGCATGATGGCTTCTTTGGATAAAACATCAATCCAAGCAGCTTTTTTCCTGCCCCCAGAACTGGAGATTTCTCTGGTTATAGCCCTTGGTAAGCCTGTAGAAACAGTTGTGATAGAAGATGTAACAGACCAGGACGATATCGAATACTGGCGTGATGACCAAGGTGTTCACCATGTTCCCAAGCGAACCCTGAGCGAGTTGATTCTTGAATAGCGGGTTTTTTTATGAGGTTGGAAAGTTAGAAAGTCAAAGTCTTCAAGCTGTTTTAAGGTAAAGAATAGACTAACCTATCTTTCGCACGGAAAATCGAAAAATGGGCGATTTCGTTACGTAAGTCATTGATAAATAGACATCGGTTTGGCTGAAAAAGGCCCGTTAGTGCCCAAATGAACAACCCCCTCTCTATTTTGCAATAACTTAGCCCCTATTTTGCAATAACTTAGCCCCTATTTTGCAATAACTTAG
>DIXL01000056.1 GCA_002428685.1 Cloacimonetes bacterium UBA6081
TATGCCGGTCTCTTAAATGAGTAACCTGTTTTCTGGAGAGCCGTATGCGGGAAAACCGCACGTACGGTTCGGAGGGAGGGGAGCCAGTAATGGATATCTCCCCTACCCCTATCAATACTATTTGCGACATACAAAGTTTGACACAACACTAGAGAGAATTCTTTACAAAACAGATTCCTTATATTAGAGAAAAGGAGTTTTGTTTGAATTACAAAGGAATGAAACTTGATAAGACCTATAAAGTTGATTTCTTTTGCTTCGATTCCATAATTGTTGAGCTAAAAGCTGTGGATAACATCAGTCCCATACACTTAAGCCAGCTTATAAATTATCTCAAACTATCACAGTCTCCCGTAGGCTTGATTTTCAACTTTGGAAACACTTGCTTACAATTTAAACGCAGAGACCTATCTTCCTTTCAATCCTAAAATCCTTAAATCCTCGTGTTAGTTCCGCAGATTTTTTACCACTAATTAACACAAATAAAAGACCACAAATTTGCACGAATGTGATTTGTAACATAGCTTTGCAAGCTGTTGTATAAGCGGGATTGAATCCCGCTTTTTGCGTTATGTGAAAAAAAAGCTTGCCAAGAATCCAGTATATATTACGGTTGCTTCACGTTGCCAAATGATGCAATGGGCAGCGGTAATAATTCCACGACATGAGGATATTATGAAAAAGGCTTGTTGGATTGTATTGTTGTTTTTTATGTTAGTGGCTAAGTTGGTGTCCCAACCTTGGGTGTATGATTTTGGAACAGGAACAGGCTCAGTACAAGCAAACACAGTTTCAGAAATTTTTTTACCCAGCCCAATCTCGGGGATAGCTAGGGTTCGCGTGGGGAATGCAGGTGGCAGCATAAATATGGAGAATCCGGGATTATCGATCCTTGGAGCAGAAACTGAGCTGAGAATTGTTGCTTCAAGTTCAACAACCATGAATAAATTCCAGCTTTATAACTATACTCCTGGAAAGGTATTCTTTACTAAATTTGATATCTTGCTTGGCTCATCTAGTGGCGGTAGAGCTAACTCCGGGATTTTCTATTTCTTTCAAGGAGATGGAGATAAATATTCCGATAGTAATATAATATCCTACGCTCAAGTATTTTCTGGCTTGCAATGGGTATTTGGTGAGAATTCTGCCATTAACACATTATACCGTAATGGCAGCCAATGGTTATCCTTGGGCTCAGTTCCCTTCAGTCAGTCAAATGTTTATACAGTTGAAATCTATGGGAATAACACTACCGCCTCAACAGTTTACGATAGAAATGGCAACTCATACACCATAATCCAAAATACTCAAGATATCTGGGTGAACGGTACACTTATTGGTAATGATCTACCCAAAGGAGAGTTTGCTGATGATGCCAACATTGATTCTTTCATGTTTAATGGAACAACAGATGATTCGGCGAACTGTTTCCTCGACAACATAATTTATTCCAATGTGCTACCTACCGAAGAGACTCTTCCCGTAGAACTTACCAACTTCACCGCTGCACAAAGTCCCACAAATGCAGTCAATATTACCTGGGTTTCACAATCCGAATCTGGGTTGCTGGGGTATTATGTTTTCCGAGGATCTTCCTGCGATTTCGCTGAAGCATTGCGGGTAAGTCCTTTAATCTTGGCTACAAATACTACGCAGCAACAGGTACATTTATTCTCCGATACCGAGCTACAAGCATCAGGAACATATTTCTACTGGCTACAGGCTTGCGACCTAAGCGGTTTGGATAGCATGTTTGGCCCCACAACAATCTATTTGGATCTTGATAAACCTTCTCTTCCAGGCCCTGTGCTTAGCTCCGGCCCCATCTCCATATTTCCCAATCCCTTCAACCCCAATACAACCATTTTCTACGAAATTGCTGCTACTTCAACCGTAACCGTAAATATCTACAACCTGCGTGGCCAACTTGTTCGTTCCTTTTTTGAGGGCACCAAAGCCCCCAATCGTTATAAAATTATCTGGGATGGCACTACCGAATCCGGAAATGATTGCGGTTCCGGGAACTATTTAATAGAAATGATCTGCGGGCAGCAACGGTTTTTTCGCAAAGTAGTTTTGGCAAAGTGAAGAAAAAATAACTTGCCAAAACAAGGCAAGTTCATACCCTGTCATCAGCGAATTAAGTTCTTTTAAATTAACATATTTACGTAATTCAAGGAGGAATTATGAAAAAGATTTATTTTATGTTTGTACTGAGTATGTTCACGCTGGGATTGGTGTGGGCACAGACAACAATTAACTTTGATACTGCGGTAAACTGGACGCTTGGTTCAGTAGCTAGTTTTACTAGCTATGCATCCGACCACTCTTATGTAGATGGTATTTTCTCTGCGACGGGTGGTAGAGCACTGAGAAATACTACTACTGCCCAAGATGGCTATCCAGGGGCACTAGGAACATATGCATGGAGATTAGAGAACACCGCTCTTGTCGACTGGAGAATCACAATTGCCTCTGGTGGTGTTTCAACTTTTAGTATGGAGATCAGACGCTGGGATGGGAGTCCATCACCCGCGTATAATTTAGAGTACTCGACTGACAGTGGGTCCAACTGGACTTTGGTTTCTGCAATCAACAATACAACACTTGACGAATTAAGTGCATGGAAAACATTCAATGGGACAATCAACAGTGCGAATACAAATATTCTAATTAGGCTTAAAGCGACTGGCACAACTGAAAGAATCCATATTGATAATTTTGTTTGGACTGGATATACCGGAGGTGGAAATACTCCGCCTTCTATCTCCAACATAACAAAAACCCCTGCCTCAGATATCGAATCAACCGACGCAGTTTCCATCTCCGCCGATATCACCGATTCTGATGGCACATTAGCTGTTACCGAGCTTAGTTGGGGAACCGCTACTGGATCTTATGACTTCACAATACCCATGTCTTTAAACACCAAGGGAACCTATTCCACCGATTCAAACATCCCTGCTCAGGCAAACGGAACCACGGTATATTACGTAGTTTATGCTGAAGATGATGATGGTGATTATACCCAATCTACCGAGCAAAGTTATCTTGTCAGAGACCCTGCAACCACAACTATCCCCTATGCACAAACCTTTTCAGGCTCATTTGGTGACACCTATACATACTCCGTTAGTGGCACAAAACCCTGGTATATACTCGCCAGCGACAATGCCACTGCAAACGGCTATCAAAGTGCGCTGGAAGAACAATGGTTGATTCTTCCTGCAATCAATTTTGACAGCTATACTTACGAAAGAATGAGCTTCAATGTCAAGGCTACTTATGGAACCATTGATGCCAATAACTACCTAAAACTGATGTATTCACCCGATTACTACGGTCTAGGCAATCCCACTTCTGCAACCTGGACAGAAGTTCTCTATACTATGCCCACAATTGGCGGTGGAGAATCCTCGTCCGGAGTTTTGGATTTAACTGGCATCTCAGGAACGAACGTTTATCTGGCGTTTAAATACTACTCTACCACTACCCCCACTCAGTTTGAAATTGACGACATATCAATTTACCTTGCTATGCCGGTAATTACTGTTTCTACAGCTTCCCTCAGCGGATTCACCTATCCCTTCGAAAGTGGTCCTTCAGGTACGCAGTCTTTTGTCGTTAGTGGGACAGACCTAACAGGAGACATACTCATTTCCGCTCCTACTAACTATGAAATCATGTTAAATAATGCTAAGGGAGTTGGTTTCTCGAGCCAGGTTACATTGTATCATTCTGGTGGCATAGTGACGGATAACACAATCGATGTCCAGTTAAAACAAGGCTTGGCCATCGGGGCATATAATGGTGAAACAATTAATATTACATCAGACGGTGCTGTGGCAAAAACAGTAACCTGCAACGGCGAAGTTACCACGCCTCCTGCTCCTGATGCCCCTGTCGCAACGGAAGCTACATTCATTTCTGCGGACGGTTTTACAGCTAACTGGGGTGCCGTTTCTGGCGCAACAAGCTATGAACTGGATGTTTACACTCTCCCTGGTGTAGCTGCTGCGGATTTGTTCATATCCGAGTATATAGAGGGTTCAAGTAGTAACAAAGCCATAGAGTTATTCAATGGCACAGGTGATCCAATTGATTTATCCGGATACACGGTAAAGCTCGGTGTGAATGGAGCTGCTTGGAGTAGCTCAATTACTCCTACGAGTATTCTTGATGATGGTGATGTTTACGTTATTGCCAATTCAGGCTCCAATGCAGCAATACTTGCTCAATCCGACGTTACTTCCACTGTAACATATTATAATGGAGACGATGCAGTTGGCCTATTCAAGGGTGAAACACTGATTGATGTAATTGGTGTTTACTTATCAGATCCTGGCACTGCTTGGGATGTAGCAGGAGTTACTAATGGTACAGTAGAGCATACCCTAATCCGCAAACCAATAGTCGATAGTGGAAATACCAATTGGGCAGTAAGTGCTGGAACGAATGCTGATAATAGTGAGTGGATTGTGCAGGCTCAGAACTATTCCGATGATTTGGGTGCTCACTCTTATACCGGTGGCTATAATTACGTTCATCAGGGGCTTAATGTTGGTGATGTTACAAGCTATCCTGTCTCTGGCCTAAACTCCAATACCACCTATTATTATGTTGTTCGTGCGGTTGGTACTTATGGCACCAGCGCAAGCTCTAACGATATTTCTTCTACTACAAGCAATTTCGACTATCCGGATGGCACACCAATTACAGATACATTTGGCAACGTAATCACTATCAACGGTGGTAGTGCCAATGAGGGTACAGGTGTCATTCCGGGCTGGAATAATGGTACATTTAACGAAGCCACCAGCTTCTATTTTGACTTACTTGGTGCTGGTCCCTGGACTATCACCATCCAAACTACCGCTCCCTGGGGTGCATATTATCAGAATGGTGAATGGCATTCTGTAGAGAATTCAGGGGGATTCATTGTCTTTGTAATTACCGCAGCTAAAGACCTGGGTGTTCCCATCGTGCTTGGCGATGCAGATCCCACTCTGCCCGTGGAGCTTAGCAGTTTCACAGCTACCATAACCAACGATTTGATGGTAAAAATCGCCTGGATTGCCCAATCTGAAACCAATCACAGCGGTTACAATGTTTTACGTGCCGAATTGAGTGATCTAACCGGTGCCATCAGAATCAACCCCAGCCTGATTGATAACGGCACCAATCTGGGAACGCAAATCAGCTACAGTTACACAGATAACGAAGCCTACAGCAACATGCGGTATTATTACTGGCTGGAAAGCGTTGCTCTGGATGGTGTTTGTGAGTATTATGGCCCGCTCAGCGTTACCATTGGCGATCCCAATCTTGATCCTTTGCCCCCTGCGGTGCCATTGGCCACAAAGCTGCTGTATGCCTTCCCCAATCCCTTTAATCCTAATACCAATCTTCGCTACAGTCTAAAGGAAGCCGGAAAGGTAAATATTGGCATCTATAACGTTAAAGGCCAGTTAGTCCGCAGCTTCAGCACCGAACATAATGCCCCTGGCTATTATCAGGTGAATTGGGATGGTCGTGATGCTTCCGGTCAGCCTGTTTCCAGCGGAATTTACATGTATCGCATGAGCAGCGGAAAATACACTTCTTCCAAGAAGATGATTCTGGCTAAATAAGTGAGAGCTAAAGCAGTGAGAGTTTCACAGTGAGAGCTTCGCAGTGAGAGCTTCACAGTGAGAGCTTCGCAGTGAGAGTTTCACAGTGAGAGTTTCACAGTGAGAGCTTCGCAGTGAGAGTTTCACAGTGAGAGTTTCACAGTGAGGTTTTCAAAGTGAGAGCTTCGCTGTGAGATTGTAACATAGCTTTGTAAGCTGTTGTAAAGGCGGGTTTTTTACCCGCCTTTGCCATATCATCAAAATCCCATTCGGGATGGTAGTTCCCGAGCGTTTTGACTCACAATTTTGCCTTGGCTACCTTAATCACCGTTTCCTCTTGCTTTTTCTCAATCAACCAGGTTTCATTCAGTTACCTAATCCAAAATTGTGAGTTAAAACAGCGGGCCAAAGATCGAGTTTCACACTTGTCGAGATCGTTGAATACTTGCCAGTACTCCCCAAAGATCGAGCTTCACACTTGTCGGTATCGTTGAATAATTGCCGGTACTCCCCAAAGATCGAGTTTCACACTTGTCTTTCCCGCGGAGGCGGGAAT
>DIXL01000037.1 GCA_002428685.1 Cloacimonetes bacterium UBA6081
ACTCTCACTGTAAAACTCTCACTGTGAAACTCTCACTGTGAAACTCTCACTGTGAAACTCTCACTGTAAAACTCTCACTGTAAAACTCTCACTGTAAAACTCTCACTGCCGAAGGCTCTCACTTCAAAAGCATCAGCTTATGCAGTTTCACTTGGGTGCCTTGTTCCAGCTTGGCAAAGTAAAGACCGGATGATAATGGTTTGCCCTTGTCATCGCAGGAGTTCCAAACCAGGCTATGATGGCCTTGGACAAGCTTGGCATGTGTGAGGGTTTTAACCTTTTGCCCCTTGATATTGTAGATGCATAGCTTGGTATCACCGGTTTGGGGAAGGATAAAGCTGAAGGTAGTGGTGGGATTGAAAGGATTGGGGAAGTTGGATAGGCTAAGAGAATTGGATACAGGGGGAGTGCTTTCATCCTCCAAATGACCATTGCAGGGTAGAGAAGTTCAAAAACTGATATAAATCAAGGGAGTTCGGTTGTCAATGAATGAGTGATAGATTCCATACATGCAGTTCTGATAATTATTCGCTTGGTAAGTAGGACTGTTCCTACAGGAATTACGGAAGTGAGTGGAGTTCACGATAAAAAAAACTGTAGCAGTTACCTTATTGATGTCGTCCTGCCAAATCAAGTAATGATTCAACAGGCAAGCGTTATTGAAAGCTCTGAAATTCCTTTTGATGTCTTAGTCGGAATGGATATCATTGGCTTCGGCGATTTTTGCCTCAGCAATGCTAAAAATAAAACAAAATTTACCTTCCAGATTCCTTCTACCCATGAAACTGACTATGTATGGGAAATCAACGATTCCAATAAGAAAAATGATAAACTCAAGAAGACAACCACTGATGATATCAGGGCTTTTTTGGCTAAACGCAGAAAGTGAATCAAATTTTGATAAAGCTATTACCGCTGCTTTTGGCAATCAGTCCCTTTAGCTCCAGATTTAGCAGGAGGACAGACAACTTGCCGAAGCTATGACCGGTTTTGATAATGAACTCGTCGAAACTGATATCCTGCTGCGCCTGCGCCAGGATATCATAAATAGCTTGCTCATCTTCCGTTAGCTGTGGAAATATCTCCTGTTGTTCACTATCAGGGCTATCCAAGCCAAGATCAATAACCAAATCCTGCTCCGAATTAAGCAGAATGGCACCGCTGCGGATCAATTGGTTGGGGCCTTGAGCGTTGCGGTTATTGATGTTTCCCGGGAGGGCATAAAGCGGTTTTCCCTGCTGCCTGGCAAAGTTGGCGGTTAGCATGGCACCGCTATCGACAGGGCCTTCCACCACCAAAACTGCTGTGGCAAGGGCACTTACAATCCTGTTACGGTTGGGAAAGTTCCAGCGTTCCATTTTGCTGCCAGCCTCGTATTCACTAACCAGAGCTCCACAGCCTACTATCCTTTCCGAAAGTGCTTTATTCATAGGCGGATAGATAGTATCCAGCCCCGAAGCCATCACTGCAACGGTTTGGCTGCCTCCCTCCAAAGCCATCAGATGCGCAGTAGTATCTATCCCCATAGCCAAACCACTGATGATAGTAACACCTTTTAAACATAGAGGCTTAAGCAGCTTCTGACACATGGCCACACCATAAGCAGTGGGGCGGCGTGTTCCCACCACAGACAGAGAAAGGCCGGATAGTGCTTTGTGCAAATCTCCGCGGTAATACAAGATCAAGGGTGGATCATCAATACACTTTAGCTGAACTGGGTAATCGGCATCGCCATAGCAGACATAATCTATCTGCAGCTTGTCCCCCAAGTCCAGGCTGCGCAACAGCTCAGGCGATAAAGCAGCCTTGCTCAGGTGTTCCTTTGTGCATTGTTTGATTATTGTGTCTTGATAGAGTGTATGTGCAGGCTGGCCCACGTAGTCTTCAGGGTTGGGGTAGTGCTGCAACAGCTCCAGAGTGCCTTTTGGCCCTAATTCCGGAGCTGATTTCAGGCATAGCCACGCTTTCAGCTTGTTATGCGTCATTTGCTTTGCTGTAAAATACCGTAAACCTTGTATTTCAGGTCTTCCAGATGGCTTTGTCCCACGCTGGAAATGGCCATCACCTCTTCTTTAAAATGCTGCTTGAACGCCTTGGTGATCTCTTTCAGCCTGGGGGCAAGCTCTTCCTCAGACAGGGTATCCGTTTTACTAATCACCACCAGATGAGGCTTTTTGTCCATAAAAGAATCATATAGGTAAAGCTCTGCCCGCAAGGTTCTATAGGCTTCCACTGGGTCTGCGGTGGCAATATCTATCAAAAAAAGCAGCATACTGGTGCGCTGAATATGACGCAAGAACTGATGTCCCAAGCCTTTACCCATGTGTGCGCCTTCAATAATGCCGGGGATATCGGCCATCAGGAAGCTCTGATAATCGCTAACCCGCACCACTCCAAGCATGGGTTCCAAAGTGGTAAATTCGTAGTCCGCTATTTTAGGGCGAGCAGCAGATAAAACACTTAGCAGCGTGGATTTGCCCGCATTGGGAAAACCAACCAGTCCCACATCGGCTATCAGCTTTAGAACCAGTTCCAGCTCCATGTCGTGCGTAACTCCTCCGGGAGTGGCATGACGCGGAGCCTGGTTTGTGGGTGTGGCAAAATTGCTGTTGCCTTTGCCCCCATGCCCGCCATTGGACAGCACAATCCTTTCACCATCTACGGTGATATCGGCCAGTTTGATGCGCTTATCGTCTTGAATAACATATATTTCGGTGCCCAGCGGAAAGCGCAGCACGCAGTCATCTCCAGAGGGACCAGAGCGGCGATTGCCGTCCCCCGGTTTGCCATTCGTAGCTTTAAAGCTTTTGCTGTAACGGTAATCCAACAAAGTATTTACGTTTGTATCTCCGATGGCAACTATGTCTCCGCCGCGTCCACCGTCTCCACCATCGGGACCACCCTTTGGCACAAACTTTTCCCTGCGGAAGCTTACACAGCCATCGCCACCATTTCCGGCTCTGATTCTTATCTTGGCATAATCTATAAACATTAATTCCCCTACTATTTTAGCAATAGCATTTTAGCTGTTTTCTTGGAACCATCACATTCAACTCGGTAGAAATATACGCCTGAAGCAACAGATACATTCCTGCTATCCTTACCATTCCAAACCACAGAATTCAAACCCGCAAGTCTGTTTTCGTTCAATATAGTTGAGACTTTCTGTCCTTTAATATTGTAGATTTCTATCTTGACATTTGAGTCTGTCTTCATCTGAAACCGTATTGTGGTAGTCGGGTTAAAGGGATTGGGATAGTTACCCAATAACATTAATTGTGGTGCTGTGTTAGACAAACCATCTGTTTCATAGAGCTGTGAAATTGATCTAAGGAGAGTGTCTCGGGTCTGCTGATGCACAATGGATGAAGTAGGGACATACTCTGATAATTGACCTCTATAGCTTCCGTTACTTTCGAGATAGGTATCTCCCAGATCTATCACTGCATAACAAGAGTCCTGAAATGCAGGATTATTCATTAGTATGTTCTCGTAATGATTTATGGCCTGAGTAAATCTTTCTGTTTCCCTATAGATTAAAGCCCGGATGTTCTTCATCGGCAGATGAAGGAGAGAATAGTCGGAGGCTAATATGTATTGATCCAGTTGTGTCTCGAAAACTGAGATTTCACCAAGCTGTTTGTAACACTCAAACATAGCGTAAAGAGACACTATATCACTATCGTTTATCAGGGAATCAGCCAAAACATTATTGAAGCAGTTTATCGCATTGAGATATTCTCCATTCAGCATATAGGCATATCCATCATCAAACATGCTTGAGCTTTGATTTTCCCTTACCAGAGTCTGGTTTGGCCGCAAGTCATAGGGGTAGAATTCCACTCTATTTGGCATGTTTATCGTTGCTTCGACTTCTCGATAATCAGTTGATCCCCACCAGTTATTCTTTGCCTGTATAGGCCCAGACATAAGAGGGAGATTTTGTAGATAGAGATTGTACCTATCGTTCACCTCCAGATTATTATGGCCATCTGCTAAAACTGGGGTTGATGAATCTGAGAATATGCCATATTCATTGCGTATAATTTCGTTCAGACCGTTTCGAAAAATAACTGTGTTGCTTAACATCGGGCTTGCATAATGGTAAGCACTAATAGAATGGATGGCATCTGTTAAGAAGTTGTAATACATGTTAACCGATGCATTAAAGCAGTTAACATTCTGGAAATTGTTGAAGAACTTACTGTTTTTGATAAAACGGTTACCGGTATTGGAGATATCTAAAGCTTGGTATGCTCCGGAGATTTCTGCCCAATTCATATCAAGGTCACTGCCATTAGTTACATATATGCCACCCCAGTAATCGTTATCCGATCCTCCGCCTAAACCCTTGAAAATAACAGGATTATCATCACTACCAGAAACGACAAGGTCTGATCGGAACATGGCTATGCTTCTTCCAGCTTGCAATCTACCCACTACTCCCTCATCTATAGTAAGTGTTGCATAGGCTGAGACTGATTCATCCACTACAAATGGATGCTTTATGTGCAATGAGTTATTCATGGTCTTAGGTATTGGTTGTTCGTAGCAGCCTGTGTGTCTGGAGGTTTGTCTTTGTTGGGGGTTACTGGCAGTATGATTGATCGGTTTTGTGAAATAATACTCGTACACCACACCGTTATCAGTGATAACAGACAGCACCCTACTTGTATTTCTTTGGGAAGTTACCATACTGACAATGTTAACATTAGAACCATAGTCTGTTTTATACTCCCAAATCTCCGAAGTCGCTAGATTTGGAGGATTGGGATTTTCAGATATTTTATAAAAAGCAAGGATGTGGTCTGTCATCAAGACAAGTTGCTGGGAAGAATAGCCGCTTGCCACAGGAAACAAATTATCCACCACAAATCTTTTTACCTGTGCATTAGGAAAAATTGTTGCACTGTAATAATCCTGATCATATTCAAATCCGCTGATAATTGATACACTTGGGATGCTTGCTGAGGTATAGGAATAGATAGTAGCAATGTTGTTTGAGTTTTCGATAACTTTACCAACCTCTGAATAATTGCTCGTAGTAAAACTTAGAAATTGAGAGTTGAACTCAGCGTTCAATATTAGTGAATAGATGTATCTTGTCGAGGTATTATTATAGTTCAACATCCAAACTATCTCACGCTTACCATCCTCGTTGATATCTACAATTTTGGGATCAAGAACAGTATTAATATCTTGAAGCGTTCCGATAAATGACAACTCAGTTAACTGGGAACTACTATTTAAATTCAAAACAGAGAATCCGAGTAAATTGCGAGTTATACCATAGGTAACTATGTGAAGGTAAGAAACTATGATTTCATGACCCGGAAGATGATTTGCATCACCAACAGCTAAAGCTGCCACTATATTTTTGTCTTTAGAAAATTCATGTTGCGAATTATTAGCAAAATCAATTACTCTGACAAAAGAACCTGTTCCGTGGTTTGTGCTGTAAATAATATCCAGAATGTTGTCATCAGTAACATCTTCCAGGACGATTGAGCCGATTGTTGTTTCATTACTAAAGCACGGGTATGATCTCGAAAGGTTAAACATATTATTGAAAATTCTGATATTCCCTGCAGTGTCTATAACGACGATTTCTTTTTGCCCATCACCGTTAATATCCCCTATGGATGGATTAATAAGGATACCGTACGAAAGCAGTGTGGTTATCAACTGCCACAAACCATTCCTGTAACAAAATAACCGTCCAGCAGAAGTTCCTACGAATATCTCGTTATTGTTGTTACCATCGATATCATTAACTACAATATCTGTAGTGATTGTCTCGTTCGGAAATAGCTCTATGATAGAAGCAGTTACGTTTGTATTTTGAAGAACATTTATTGTAATAGTATAATCTCTATCAGGTACACCTGCCACGCTAATCTTAACTGCAATTGGCACGTTCAATCGTGCTCTTGTACTATTATCAATAATATACATATTGCTTGTCCAATGGTCAGTTTCTGCGCCTATGCTTCCAATAACATAATGATCAATCCCATTAGGGTAGCTGAACGAGATATTGGGGTCAGTTGAGCTCAGATGGATAGAGATATTTGTTCCCGCTTCCCACTTATTGTGGACTTTAACTCTAAAAGACTTCGATGAGCCCCATACCATTGAAGGCATATCTTGAGGTAAAGTTAACGGGTTTATTGGGTAACTAAATGTTTGTGCCCCAACTTGATATTCTCTCATGGAAAGGTTAGGATGTGGAGCCATAAGTGCTTCATGGGCGTTTATTATGCCACCTCCGTGATAACCATCGGTATAATAATGATTGAAATTATTGAATTCTTGTGATGATTTTTTTATAATATTCTTTAATTCATAAATTTCTGCTGGAGTGTCTATTTCATTATAGTTTTGTGCCCATAGCATACCGACTAAGCCACTTACTTGTGCTGCGGAGATTGACGTTCCGGTAAAGAAGTCATAAATAGAATTTTCTTCAAGCCAATCACCAAAATGGAATGTGGAATAGGCCTGATCTGCATTTGAGTAGTGCATTTGATAGGGGGTAGTTTGATTATTAATTGGAAGAGTTGATACGATTCCCCGTAAGGGGTCGTGATAAGCCCATTGGGGGTCCTGAATAGTAGTGCCGGAAGGAGCACAAATTGTTACAAATTCTCCTCCATCGTAAGCCATTACATTATTGTAATTTGAGCCACTCACTGCAATGACATTTGGAGTCTGAGTTCCATTTGCCCATGATGCTTGAAAAGTAATGAATGGTTGGCCCGGTAAATAAGATCCTCTGGCGGCTACGAATAGAACATTAGGATTGGCAACAATAATATCCCATAATTCATTAGGTACAATGTCATCATCTTCGTAAGTAACCCAACTGCAGTTGATAATATTAGCTCCGATATCTACACCATTATTATCTACTAAGTTAGTCGCCCAATCGATACCGCTGCAAACATCTGAGACCCAACCTTGTTGGAATCGATTAAACGCCTTGATCGGCATGAGCTTAACATTGTTGCCAATCACCAATGAAGAAATGCCTGCATTATTATTCGTCTGAGCCGCAATAATACCAGCCATCAGAGTGCCATGTCCGTTGTCGTCCATAGCTGGCTGCCCTGGAAAAACAACATTAGTACCAATGATATTATTGTTTTGGTCTCTAAGAATGCTGTTGCTTAGATCTGGGTGATTGTAATCAATCCCCGTATCCACAACCGCAATCCTCACTGCCTGTGGAGCCTGAATACTACCTACAAGGGCATAGTAACTGGCGTTGGCATTGATTCGCTGCAGGTTCCATTGGTATGAATTGAAGGTGTCATCGGTACACAGATGAACATAGAAATCGTATCTTACGTCTTGCACAGAGTTTTGTTGCTCAAAGTTAGAAGCCACGGTCTCCAAATCCAGTGATTCAGGGAAACAAATAACATACTTGTTCTGTGCATAAGTTCGTGTACTTCCCACATACATTTGCCGGAGTTCATCAATTTGATATTGAATTGCAAGAGTATTAAACCAAGTTTGTTCAGTTTCAATGATTCCGTCAGAGCGTGTATTGATGGTTTGAAAAGCTTGGTTGACCTTGATAATCAGTCTGCCTGGGGCAACACTTGTGGTATCTGGTACCTGTGCCCACAGTTGTAGACAGGTCATTACGATGACTAAGGTGATGAGTGTTCTCATCTTTCCTCCCTTTTATTTTAGGCAGGTGATTTTTATAGTGATTATCTCACTACCTGCCTTTACCTGCAATAGGTATACGCCGCTTGGTAGATCATTTGTATCCATACTTATGTTATGAGTGCCCTTGGAGTAATGCGTAGAGCCCGATTCCTTTACCACACGTCCCTTCAGATCAAAGAGCTTTATTCTTAGCTCTGAATTGTATTTTAGGCTTATGTTAAGCGTTACCTGGGTCGTAAAGGGGTTAGGACTCGAAATGACTTTGACCAACACAGCCGGACTTAAATCTTCCGATATAGAAGTGGGATTATAGAGTGTAAAAAATATGACTGGATCGTATTCATCAAATACGTTCTCCATGCTGGCAAACGCTACGAAATCCGCCCCGTAATCATAATCTGTATTGATCTGGAAAGCGATCCGATATTGGCTGAAGATGCTGCCTATTGCCAGATCATGCAGCACACAATTCGTAATATCGAGATAGCGGTAGCCTGCTTCACCATGATTTCCTGGCTCATTTATTCCCTCCCAAGTTATCTCTCCCACATTGGGATTGTAGGTATCGGGATTGCCATCATCCCCCTTTGCCCAATCGTCAAGACTCAAGCTAAGTCCATAATCTACGTGGCTCACGATGCATTTGATGGTGTCTCCGCCAGCCACATCCCAGTGAGGAAAGTAATTGCAAACAACAGTTGTATCGCTTAATGGAATATATCCCCGGCTAGTGTATTGATATAACCTCATAGTGGCATTTACCAGTAAATAGCCTTCAGGAAGGGAAGGAAGGGGAAAACTAACATAAGCTCTTTGTGCACCATTCGTTAACCATGGACTCCCTGAATGTCCTATATCACCAACCATTATATCATATGTCCAATTCATTATAGATATTGGAATTCCCAGGCTGTCTGCAGTTAAGTCTCCATCCAACTCCGGTATCGCATACAAACTGTCTATAATGGTAGAATCTCTATTATATCTTTGTGCCCACAGTTGAAGGCAGAACAGCACTACGACTAAGGTGATGAGTGTTCTCATCTTTCCTCTCTTTATTTTGTAATCACAAATCTGTGTGTTTTTACCTTCCCAGAATTCTCTATCCTCATAAAATAGACACCAGAAGGCAGGATTTTCCCTTTAAGCCGTCCATCCCAGGCAATATTCAAAGCATCGGAGGTGGATTTTCCAGCAAACAGGTTACCCACTTTTTGTCCTTTCAGGTTAAATAACTGCACTTGGCAAGCGTTACTGTCCAATCCGGTTATTTTGATGGTGTGTCCGCATCGCAGAGGATTTGGCATAGAGCAACTAATTGACGCAGGAACCAGGCTTTCATCTTCCAAGGACACTGGTGACCAGGTTCCGCTCACCAGATCTATGCCATTATCGCTAAAGTTGTAAGAAAAGACCGGCGAGCTGCCGGAATTTGGAACATAAGCATAATACAAGGTGTGGCTGGGGTTTAAAGGTTCTACCGGTAAAGCCTCTATCCAGGCATCACCTGCAACCTTAACCTGTGCAATTAAAGGAAAGTCGCCATCGGCATCATCATAGGAAATATAGAGTAAACTGTTCTCTGCATCCCAATTGTTGCCGGCGCAAACAGGTAAAGAGTTTTGAGCCACCTGATAATAGTTATCAATGAAAACCACATATCCGGGAGTGCTGTAATCGCCCAAGCCAATAGTAGGCTCCATAGTTTGCATATCAATGTCTATTGCCATGGTTACGCCCATCAGTGCCAGGCTGGCAGACACATTTGGCCAGATTCCAAAATCCGGATCAGCAGTTAAATCGCTGAAATTGCAGGCCATGTGCAAAGCTCCTCCGGAAACCTGGCTTTGAATATTGCCAAGGCGGGCAAAGGTTGGCATTTGAGTAAGCTCATCAAAACCAATTTTATATAACCCGCTGGAGATAACACCCGGAATGTTGAAACTATATACCATGGCATAGGTTACAGAATCAATTACTGCCTCGATATTAGTTATGGAAGCTAAATAAATGTTATAGCTGGTAAGGCTGTTCATCGTAGGGAAGTTTCCACTGGAGTTTTTTATACTCAGATAGATTTTTTGGTTGGTAGTGGCCATGTAGCTTTCGGTTAAGTCCAAATTGGGTGTGTAAACCATAACGCTGTCTCCGGCGGGATCTGCTCCGATAAAAGCCGTTTTATTTAAAGCCGGAGGGAATGTATCAGCATCCCAATAGGCTGCATGCAGCAAGGCAAAGCTCTCGTTCATGTATTCCATGCTATAGCGCAATCTATAGCGAAGCTTGGTGCCAAAGCTGTAGGGAACAAGAGTTTCCATGGTTCCGGGGTTTGGAATTGATGTGGGAGCATTTTCCCAGGCACCGTTATTGGAATTATACAGGCATTCAATTTCTCCTGCGCCTTCGCTGTAATCGTCCCAGCGCAGATGCAAACTTCCCTCTACGTCGGCACTACTGTGATGAATTATCCCAAAAGGGTTTTCGGTTTGAGCCAACAGCAAGCCGGCAGTGGCTATGAATAGTAATAGTAACCATGTTTTCATCTTATACCTCTAATTATCTTGTTTTATCAGGCCTTGCTCCAGCAACTTACGAAAGTAAGTCCAACTGGTTTCATTGGGTTCACTCCACTCTGTGGGTGGGCTGGCAAATTCCGGTTTAGTTTTCAGGACATAGTCCTGGATTTTTTGGGGTAAAGCTTTAAATCCACCTTCCAGCTTGCGTCCACGGCATACAAACACCAGGTTGCCGGGACGGTCTCCCATGCGCATAAACGGCATCCAGGGACTTATCCGGCTCCAGGAGATGCTTACAGGCACGGTGCTCAGCTTGGCATTGCTCAGGTCTTCCTTATCCACAAAGAACTGAAAGAACTCCGCCGCCTGATAGGTATCGCTCTGCGAAAACTCGCCATATTCCTTTACCGGCAAGGGACTGGGGTAGAAAGGGAAAATCTCCAGATTGAATACCAGCTCCTCGCCCAGATCGGTGGAAGGCAATATCTGATGAATATAGGGCAGCATATCCGGCTCAAAATTCATGTCCTGATTCACGGGGTCGTTCCAAATATGCACTACGGGAATTTCCTTATTGGTAATAGGATTGCGCCAGGTTTCCAAAATCTGTCCACTGCGGTGGTCGGTAAAAAAGGCAGCTTCTCGCGTTAACAGCGAAAAGCCATTTTCACCGGGAACAGTTCTTGCCAGGTTAAAGCCTTCAAATCCAAAGAGTTCCATACGCTTTTCACCGGGGATGAAACTGTAAACAGTCCCTGTCCAATAAAACAGTGTTTCGCCACCTTTAGCATCGCCCCGAACCTTAGTAAATGCATTTAGATAGTCCTGTGGTTTGCTCAAATCCAGCGTCTGAGCGTAGAGTCCGGATAGCATTATCCAACTGACGATTGTGATTATAACTAACTCTTTCATAACAAAATTCACCTTGAAACCTTAGAAAAAACGATTTAATTCTATATTTCTATAGCTCCCTGTCTCTGTCAAGAAAAATGCCAAAAACATTGGCTATGGGAAGAATTGTTGCAGTGAAGATAAACAAAGCCCCGAAAGATTACTCGGGGCCTTGCAATTCTCTAACCAGCTAACCTGTTAACCTGTTAACCTGTTAACCTGTTACTATTTCATCAATATCATCTTGCGGGTGCTGCTGAATTTGCCTGTGCTCATTTTATAGTAGTAGATTCCGCTTGATACTGCACGTCCATTATTATCCTTACCATTCCAGACAACTGTGTGAGTGCCAGCTTCCTTGGTATCGTCCACCATGGTTTTCACCAACTGCCCCTTTACATTGTAAATCCGGATGTTCACAAGTGCAGCTTCCTTCAAGCTGTAGCTTATGGTGGTTTCCGGATTAAAGGGATTTGGATAGTTGGGGTTCAGGGTTGTGGTAAGAACAGGGACAATCGGATCATCACTACCTCCGCCACCAACCATCACATCGTCCACGCAGAAGATAAAGGCATCATCGGAAACGCACTGGATGCCTACATAAACTGGCTCGGTTTGCGCTATGTTAAAGGTATATTCCGCCCATTCCACCGGTGCTTCGAGGTAGTTATCACCGCTGATGAAAATAAAACTGGCTGGAGCTGTTCCAATTGTGGAAACGCCCACCTTGAATCTTTCCAGTCCAAACTCTGCAGTGTGGCTCTTTGCCCAGAATTTCACCTGTTGCGCATCACTAATCTGGGGCGTAATTAGCCAATCGTGGTTAGGAGGCAGTGTAGCGGCAAAGGCACAAGCCATTTTGTTGCCTGTGTGGGGTGTCAAATCGGCAATTGGAGGAGTGGTGGCACCGGGATTGAAGATGATATATGCAATCGGACTCAATGCGTTTTCCCAGGTAACCCCCGTCATGCCGGATGTGGCACTTAAATCCTGATCGACCAGGGTCCAGGGTGCAAAGGTTAAGGCGAAATTGGGATAGGTTTCAAATCCGTCCACAAAGAAGTGTATGGCTGCAGGCATTTGGAAATTCACCGTGGTGGTTTGGCCAACTGCAACTACAACCTGAGTGTTGGTAACGGACTGATAACTTGGGTGGCTGGCAGTTACGCTTTGAGTTCCTGCTGGAACCTGCATGCTGTAAGCTCCGCTTGCATTGGTTGTGGCAGTTACATCTCCACAGGTAATGGTAGCACCTTGAATAGGCTGATTTTGCATATTACGCACAATCCCAGCAACTGTGCCAAGCTGAGAAAACCAGGCCAGAGTATTGGAAAAGGATGGTATGGATTGAGCACCCCCTGTATAGATGGCTTTAACTGCCCATCTGTAAGATGCATAGGGCAGGGTTATCCAGGCAGTATCCATGTAGCTAAGAGAAGTGATCACATTGGGTGTAAGGGAAATCCAGGCAGTTTCATTGGTTTCCTGCCCCGGATTCAAACGCCATACCTTATATCCATTCAGAGTGCGGTTACCGGGGTCTATGTTTTCAAGAGATGCAGAACTCTGTCCGTGGGTTTTTACTTTGCCGCTGGCAGCCAAAATGCCGCTACTGACGCGGTTAGGAACATCGGGAAGGCCAATGCTTTTTGAGATTAAAGTAATTACTGGGGCAGAAGTTGGGGCTGAATAACCCACATAGCCCTGGACATTCCAGTTATAATTCAAGGTTGGAGCCAAAGCCAGCAGCGTTTGCCAGGCACCTTGATAATACATCATGTTGCCAAACCCGTCCACAGCAGGGCCTGCATCGCAGCCGGCAGGATAGCCTGTAGTAACATTGCAGCGATAGCCAAACCAGAGCTCTTGAGTAGTAGAGATGGGCACTGGAGTGGTAAGCGTTACCGTATTATATGTATCAAGCACGGGAGTAAAAGCTTGATCTACAACCATGGTTGCGGGCGCAGCGGACGTTCCTCCTGTCCAAACACGGAGCGAGAAGGTTCCCGCTTGGGCAGGCCAGGCTTTTATAGCATAGAGGCTCATTCCTGCATAGTCCTGCAAAGCGGTAGGCGGGAAACGCACTGCCACATCAAAATCGGCAGCCGCACCTGTGCCTATGCTATCATCGTTATCTCCGCTATCATAATGCAGCCATCCACCTCCACCGGTTCCTGGTGTCATCCAGATAATATTCACATCGGGCAACATTTCCACGGCTTGCACTGATGTCGGCGGCAAAGTTATTTCGGTAAGAACGAAGTTTTGTATGGTGGTTTGAGTTCCCACAATTACCACTCCGGCTTGGGAAGCAGTTTGGTAGCCTGCCTTTGTGCAGGTAACGTTATAAGTTCCCTGATACGCCAGGAAAGAATACATTCCCTGGGCATTGGAGGTGCCGCTATAATCTCCGGCTGTAACAACTGCATTGGTTATCGGGACAGCAGTGCCAAATTCCGTTACGGTGCCAGATAAAACGCCCATCATGCCTTTGTGGATTTCGTTGGAGAATACAGGTACGGACAGCACATTATTTGTATAAACAGCTTTCACAGCGTATTTATAAACACCGGATGGCAAGGGCGACCAGGCTGTATCAATTTTGGTGGTGTCTGTTATTGCAGTGGGTGTTATCAGTGTCCACAAGGCTTCATCAGCTTGATTTGCAGCCAGCAAACGCCACACTTTGTAGCCTACTATCCTGGTAGATTCAGTTTGGATAGGGTCATGCGGGATGAAGCTACGATTATTAGCTTCTGCCAGGCTTGCCGCTTCAATTTCGCTCATACCACGATATATTTCTGGCAGATAGGAAGCATTTTGTGAACGTGCAACTGTTTGTGCAGCACCGATGTAAACATCGTCTATATACCAGCCGGCATAGTTTACGGTGGTAGTGGCAAACATCTGGAATTGGATAACCACATCTGCCATATTTGCATAAGCGCTTAGGTCTACCACTCTTTCTGTCCAGGTGGTATTGGAATATTGCCAGGATGGACCCCATACTACTGTGCCATTTACAGCCACCTGGGCATAGTCCCAATCTCCCCAAAGGTTTTCCCAGCTCCAGAAACTTAGCTGCGGATTGGTGATGCCGGTAAAATTGAAGGTTTTGGTCAGGTAGTTAAATCCACCTGAATTGGTGTAATTAGTGTTGATTTTGGTTCCCCACATACCAGTTCCGGAATGTGCTGCGGGAGGCGGAACTACATTTGTGCCGGTATAGGTAGGAGCCCAATCGGCCACATCGTAGTCGTTTGTCCATTCCCAATCTCCCAAAGGATTTGTCCAGTTAGAGCTTGGTACCCATCCACCATCGTTGATCTCAAAATCCATTTGGGGAGGGACTGCGCTGGGAGAAGACCACACAACCGTAACCTGGGTTTGCGCCACATTTTCTGTGGCTACAACCGGTCCTGGAGGCAGGGCAATTTCATTGAGGATAAGGGTTCCCATACTATAATCCACTCCAGTAACGGCAATAGATCCGCTAATGGTTTGATAACCTGCTTTGGTGATTTGATAGTTATAAGTGTTTCCCGAAAGCACACCGGGAATGGTGAACTGCCCCAGGGCATTGGTAGTGGCAAGATAATTCATAATACCCGTAAGCTGGATTTCTGCTTCTGCTAAGCCAACAGTAGGTTGATCGCTGCCGGTTACTGTTCCTGTAACATTTACCGAGGTGGACGCGGTCAGACTAAAATCCAGCGTAGTGGTTTGATCTGCCATTAGGGCAACCAGCAAAGTCAAAGTTTCAAATCCAAGTTTGCTGGCTGTTACCGTATAGGCTCCAGGAGCTACAAAGGGGAAGTTAAACGCTCCGGCAGCATTGGTGGTTTGGCTTAAACCTGTGGCATTTATGGTTATTAAAACCCCTGGAACCGGATTTCCGCCGGAAGTAACCGTTCCTTGCAAAGCTGCCAAACCTTGGGTAATAAAGCTGAATGATGTTTTTGGGAAAGTACCCGAAAGCGTTCCCGCTGCCGATGGTGCCATAGGATCGTAGGTAACGGTATTGGAAGTTAGCTTTCTGGCGCGGTTGGTGCCAATGGTTTGGGCTTTAAAATTGTCATTGGTATTGTAAGACACCGTATCAATGGGACGATTGGCATACAGAACCAGATTCCCGGATGAATAAACAAATGGTGTTTGTAGTGGGATAGTAATGGGGTTTTCGCCGGCTGGGAAACTAATGTTGCCATCATATACCAGCGTGAGGTTTGTTAAAATCCACCCTGTGCTTAAGTCACTGTTGGCAGTTTGTCCCAGCCAGAATTTGCAGGGTTTATTGGGCAAGTCTGTTACAAAGTTATTGTAAAATGTAATGGCGGTAACAAGCCCGTAAACATCCATCTCAGACTGAAGAAACAGGCTTTGGTGCAAGCTGTTCTTATAATAAAACTCCAGCGGAACGCCTTCATTTAAGTTGCCTTCACCCACAGTTACCATCACAGTGCCATCTGGCTGGATAACTATATTCAGGCTGGGGCTTTGATCGTTTGTGGGGTCTGTGTCTCCGGTTAAAAACACTTTGGCATAGATAGCAGCAGGGCCTACACCGGTAGGTTGCCAGCTTAGCGGAACATCCACAGTAGCATTGGGAGCAACAGATAAACCGGCAGAGGTGGCAAGCTCCACACCGCTGCTGTTAAACAGCTTAACTGTATAATTATCCTGAGTTGCCGTTCCCCAGTTTTTTATCCTGGCTGTGTAAGTACTCACTATGCTAACAGATGGTGTGGTATTTCCACTTAAAGACAAACAGGCCAGATCATTGGTTGATATCTGCTCGAAACGAACATCATCTATATACAAAGATTGCGAACTGGCTACGCAAGCATGTTTAAAAGCTATATACCTGCCCGTGCCGGTATAGCCGGTTAGAGAAACGATGTATTCATTCCAGTTGGACACCACATTCAGATTTTGCAATGTTACAAAAGTGCCGGGATTGGCAGGATCGGTCATTACTCCTACCAGGAGATAGTAAGCAGCACTACCTTTACCCATGAAACGCACCCGAATTTGATCCACATTCAGGTTATCGTTTATCTGAGGCCCTACCAAAAGAACGTTGGCGGTGGTATCTGTGCCATTGTATAGCCTGGCACAATTGGGTGCACTGTATGGGGATGTAGCATAGGTTACTGCCACAGCAGTAGTAACCGTAGCCTGAACTATCGCCGTCCAGTCAAAGGGCAGGTTGGGAGCAGTAACTGCATCCCAATGTTGCAGATATGGCAGAGTGCTGATGCTGTTATCGCCATGCGTGGTAAAGCTCCAAACGGGACAGTTTTCCGCATCGCCAAAGCCATTATAGGGTGTTATCTGCCAGTAATATGTGGTATTGATTAATAAATCCGGAGTGGGATTGTATGTGGTAACATTGCCGATGTTTTCGCTGGAAATCACATTGCCGGGAGGGTTATCTGTGCCCAAAGACAATCTGTAGCCAGTTGGCCAAATGCTTCCCGGAGCCCAAGTTAGCGTCAAAGCAGGAGATACCAAAGTTGCTCCATTTGCCGGATAAACCAGAGTGGCAGCCGTGGGAGGTGAAGTGGAGGGAGTTACCAGCATAATATTGGCACGGCTGTAGGTTCGGGTGCCGGTTAAAGATTCCGGAAACGAATTGTCATCTCCTTTATAAACGGTCAGATAGTTTGGACTGGTGCTGGTATAGCGGAAGGTTGGATATCCGGTGGGATTATTTTCATCCCTGTTTTCATACAGTAACTCAATGTTATCTGTCCCATTCCAGGTGAAGGCAGAAGAAAAAGTGATGTAATGCCAGCCGGAACCATTATACACCATATTTCCCTGATACACAGTATCAAACTGTGCTGCACCAGGATTGGTGTTATCGGTGGTTTCATAGTTAGACACTGTTGTGTGCCGCATATAAACGCTTTGGCTTTCCATCTCATAGTTTGCCGGGGTGTTTCCAATATAAAAACCGATTGCGATGATGTCTGAAGCAATGTTCAATCCGGCGGCACTGATTTCGGCCTGGGTGTAGATGGTTTTGCACCAGCCATAGTTGTAAGAACCATAGTAGGGATTGGTGGAAGAGGCGGAAGTTCCACTACCAATAGTGTAGGTATCGGCAAAAACACCCGCGGCGAGTAGCAAGAGCAGGCTACAAAGGAAGAGCTTTTTCATCATGACTCCTTGTCATATTGAGGTTTTGTTTTGGAAAGATTGCCCAGATTTTGGGACATTACAAGAAATTGAGAAAATTTGGGGGAAGAAGTATTAAAATTGTTGGCGTTATCTGGGTGAATTAGATGCTTCTGTTCCATAACCACTGATCTGTTTGCCCTCAAAAAAATCAGTAATTTCGACCAGAAAGTGTCTTTCAATTCTCACTCCATGGATCTTATCAGGCCTTTAGGCCAAAGCTTCCTTCCCATCCACCTCAGCGGGAGAAAGCGTTCACATATTCTATCTTTTTTTGCGTAAAACTACTACTTTACTAACAAACTCAAAACTACAAATCTGTCCAGTTTTTTTTGCCATTTACAGATCTTATCGAAACATCATTCATGCGGGCAAACACCAAAGCATGGCAAAAAACGTGTTTCCAAGCAGCATTATAGCAAATAAGTAGTTTTCCATCGGCTTGTCTCCTTAGGTAGTATCTCTATGGAGGATGTTTATTAACCGCGATTTATAATATGCAAATTGCGTTCCAAAATTATGAAATATGCAGCCTCTCTTTGCCCAAGGATGAAGTACGGAATCAATTCGGAATCATTAAGGACTTCATCCATAGTGATTCCGTATTGATACCTTAGTTCAAGCAGGGGTTGCATGTGTAATTTATGACCGGAAGTCCACGAGGAGATTGCATCAAGCCCTGGAGGGGCGAAATTCTATAGCCTGAGTTGCAGCGAAGCGAAACCTCAGGGAAAGAGTGATTCCATCAAGCCCTGGAGAGGCGAAATTCTATAGCCTGAGGTGCAGCTTTAGCGGAACCTCAGGGAAAGAGTGATTCCAT